>CALIAG010000062.1 GCA_938041325.1 uncultured Saprospiraceae bacterium
TCTGATTTTCCAAAAATGGAAAAAGGACTTGTAGACAAGGATTTGGAAGAAAGAATGGATTATGCACAACGGATTTCGTCATTGGTTTTGTCTTTACGCAAAAAAGAAAAAATCAGAGTTCGTCAACCGTTGCAGAAAATATTACTACCAATTTTAAATGATTCTTTCAAGAATCAAATTGAACAGGTAAAAGACTTGATCTTAGCAGAAGTGAACGTGAAAGAGATCGAATATGTAACAGATACCTCTGGATTGATCAAGAAAGGAATCAAACCTAATTTTAAAACATTGGGCCGTAAACTCGGTAAAAACATGAAAGCTGGTGCGCAGTTGATTAATCAGTTTAATCAAGAGGACATTGCATCACTCGAACGATCTAATGGCTATAAATTAGAAATCGAAGGCGAAAAATACCAACTGACATTGGAAGATTTTGTCATTACTTCAGAAGATATTCCAGGCTGGCAAGTTGCTACTGATGGTCCTTTGACTGTGGCATTGGATATTACAATGACAGATTCTTTGAAGGCAGAAGGTACCGCTAGAGAACTCGTAAATCGGATTCAAAATATTCGAAAAAACAAAGACTTCAACGTTACAGATAAAATCATCATTACTTTAGAGAAACACGATTCTATAATCGCGGCTGTTGAAGAATTTGGCGATTACATTTGTAATGAGACTTTAGCTGAAAAATTAAATATTGAAGAAACGATAGAAAATGGAGAGGAGATAGAATTAGAGGAAGGAGTCGTTTTGAAAATTAGAATTGAATTGGCGGCGAAAGCCTAATCAATTGGAAAATAAAAATTAAACGGCTGTTGTGTAAAAGCAATGGCCGTTTTTTTATGCCAATTTTAAACCGATAAAAATACAAAGTAAACAAAGCATAAGACTGGCACCTACATATAATAATGCAGTTCCAATTTGTCCATTTTGGAATAGCTGAAAAGTCTCATTGGTGAAAGTAGAAAAAGTGCTGAACCCTCCGCAAAAGCCAGTCATCATAAGTAACTTTTGATTGCCACTGATGCCTTCTTTCATTGTTAGGCCAACGAGAAAACCCAATAAAATACAACTTAGAACATTGGCTAAAAAAGTAGCGTAAGGAAAGGTATAACTTTGGTTGTTTAAAAACTGAGCAATTCCATATCTGCAGATACTTCCTAGTCCTCCTCCAAGAAAAACGAGCAAATAATTGATCATTTCATTAAGCTGTTTTCTAAACGTTTTTTCCGAGAAACGACGTAATACAAGCCAGTTGATAAAATAGTAGCAAGTATCAGAATTAAAATCAACAGATTCATTGATCCAATATCTTGTAGGAAGTATACAAGCAGAATGAAAAACAAATTTACTGCTACCAATGCTACGGTAGCTTGCATATGAGTCAAACCAAAATCAATGAGCAAATGATGGATATGAGTCCGGTCAGGACTGAATGGAGATTTGCCTTTTGCTGCACGGGTCATAAAAACCCGAAGTGTATCAAATAAAGGTAAAATCATAATTCCTACAGCCACCGCCGGTACGGCATTAAAAGCATAAGGGTGATTAGGAATCTCTTTATGCAGTTCTATAAACTTGATTGACAAAATAGCACAGATTAGGCCCACGAGCAAAGAGCCCGTATCTCCCATGAAAATCTTTGCAGGGGTAATATTGTATTTCAAAAATGCAATGGCAGCTCCTGCCAAAGAGTAAGCGACAATGGCTAATTCTATTCTATCAATAAGAAAAAACCAAGTACCTAAAGTGATCGTGATTAATGTTCCGATACTTGCGGACAAACCATTGATGCCATCAATCAAATTAAAAGCGTTTATAATTACAAGGATAACAAATATGGAAAGAACAATGCTGAGGAATTCGGGCAAATCTCCAATTCCGAATATGCCGTATAAACTGGTTAGTTTGACATTAGATTTGAAAACCAAAATAGAGGCTGCTAATACTTGACCAATCAGCTTTTTGTTAGGAGACATCGGCACAATATCGTCTTTCGCTCCTACCAAGAAAATGATGATGATGGCACAAAGGATATATTGTAGATCCCCAAAATAATTAAAAGGAGTCCATAAGATTATTGAGAAGATGACTCCTGCAAAAATTGCAATTCCACCAAGGGAAGGAGTACTCACGGTATGCGATCTTCTTTCACCGGGTTCATCACATAGGCCTTTAACTTTTGCAATATGTATAATGGAAGGAATTGCAAAAAAAGTTAATGTAAAAGAGGTGATAAAACTTAAAATGAGGTCGTACATCTATTCTAACTAGTGTGTTTGTAAGGCAAAGATAAGAGTATTTATCAGTTTTTGGCGTGGAGTTTTGCGATAAATCTAATTATTGAATGCCGTAACATTCATTATTTAGACGATAAAGATTTCATACGTAACAGATACAAAAATACTTCTTAGAACTTAGAATCGTCAATACTGTCCAAATAAGATTTTATTTCTCCAACAATTGACTGAATGCAACCTGTTTCAAAAGGTGATTTTAACTTTGAAAGTTTTACCAAATCTAGAAAGGATTTACTTCCTCCAACCTTACATAACTTTACATAATCTGACCAAGCATCTGCGTGATCGGCTCGGTCTCTTTTCCAAAATTGGAAAGCACAAATTTGAGCCAAGGTATAATCGATGTAATAAAAAGGCATGGAGAAAATATGGTTTTGTTGTTGCCATAATCGTCCCGCTTCTAAAAAGGCATTGCCGTCATAATTTCTGTGAGGTAAATATTTTTGTTCAATCTTTTTCCAAGCGTTATTTCTTTCTGCAATGCTTACATGAGGGTTTTCATAAACAAAGTGCTGGAATTCATCTACAGCAACTCCATAAGGCAAAAACAAAAGTGCACTGGAGAGGTGACTGTATTTATACTTTTCGGTATCCGGACCAAAAAACAAATTCATCCATGGCCAAGTAAAAAATTCCATACTCATGGAATGAATTTCACAAGCTTCATAAGTCGGCCAATTGTATTCTTTTATATTGACATCTCTGCTGGAGAAGACTTGAAAAGCATGTCCAGCTTCATGAGTCAATACATCGATATCGGCACTTGTTCCATTGAAATTCGAAAAAATATAAGGAGCTTTGTGGTCGTCGATATAAGTGCAATATCCACCAGTAGCCTTTCCTTCTTTGTTGACCAAATCCATTAAATCACTATCAATCATAAAATTGAAAAAGTGATTTGTTTCTTCGGACAATTGCTTGTACATAGTTTGGGCGTTTTGAATAATCCATTTCGGATCGCCCTGAGGTTTTGGGTTTCCAGATTTAAACCGGAATCCCTCATCGTAATAATTCAACTGCTCTACGCCTATTCTTTTTCTTTGGCGTTCGTATAGTTCAGTAGCAATCGGAACTATAAACTCTTCAACTTGCTTCCTAAAATTGGCGACCATTTCTGCATTATAATCCGACCGAAGCATTCTTGCATATCCAAGCTCTACAAAATTTTTATAGCCTAACTTTTGCGCAATAGAGTGGCGAATTTTAACTTGTTGGTCATATATCCCTTCGATTTCTTCATACTTTCCTTCAAAGAATTTCCATTTCGCTTCTGCTGCTTTTTTTCTGGTTGATCTGTCATTTGAAGTTTCAAGTGGTTGTAAAGAGGAAAGATTGTAATCCTGCCCTTCAAATGGAATGATGGCAGAAGCTTTGACTTTTACATATTCCGTCACTAATTTATTTTCTTCTTTTAGATCACTTAGGATTAATGGCTCAAAAGTTTTGAGACTCAATTCTGCAATCACAAAGAGTTGCTTACCAAATTCGCTTTCGAGCTCACTTCTGAAAGAAGATTTTGTAAGAACCTTATAGAATTCATTGGTTAGTGCTTCAAACGTAGGACCATTGTCATCAAAAAAAGAATTCTCTTTTTCGTAAAAAGGATCTTTGGTATTAACAGTGTGTCTGATGTGGCACAAATTGTACATGGATGAAAATTCTACCCTCAAATCATTGATCTGTTCAATGACTTTTTTCTGAGCAGGAAAATTATCTGTTTTTTGGAAATCAGAAAGAAGAGATTTAAATCGCTCTTCTAGGTCTTCCATTTTAGGGCGTTTATAGTCGTATTCGCTAAATTTCATTTTCTGTGATGGTTTTCAACTTGGTTCTGGTACTTTTTTTTGTTAAAAAGACCTTGATTCTCAACCGATTCATTACTAGGACGTAAAATTACAATAGTTTGGTATTCTATCCAATAATCTAAATTAGACTGTCATTTGACAATAATTGAATTAAAAGAATAGTGAATTTTCGCCTTAGCAACTAAAGAGGTCTTGCATACGAGCCTTTCAATAGAGTGATAAAGGTGGTTTATCACTTAGTTTTACTATTTTTGCGGTGCTTTTTATAACCTTAGTCAGAATTTGAAGAATAAAGAGAATGGACCTTAAATCTCAAATAGATTTAGAAAAATTACCTCGGCATATTGCCATTATCATGGATGGTAATGGACGCTGGGCCAAAACTCATGGGCAACCTAGGGTGTTTGGCCATAAAAATGGGGTCAAAGCCGTGAGGGAAACCACAGAGGCTGCTGCTGAATTAGGAGTAGAGTATTTAACTTTATATGCTTTTTCCACTGAAAACTGGAATCGCCCTAAATTAGAAGTAAATGCATTGATGGCTCTTTTGGTAGAAACCATTCGAAAAGAAATCAAAACGCTAAATAAAAATAGCATCAGGCTGAAGGCCATCGGAGATATTTCAAAATTACCCCCCAAAAGTTATAAAGCCTTATTAGAAGGCATTGAAGATACGAAGGACAATACCCGAATGACTTTGGTGCTGGCACTTAATTATAGTGCGCAATGGGAAATTGTAGAAGCGACGAGAAGAATTGCAGAACAGGTAAAAGAAAATAAACTAAACCCTGAGGATATTGATCAGACTATTTTTGCGAACGCATTAAGTACGATGGGAATGCCTGATCCAGAACTTTTGATTAGAACCAGTGGCGAAACACGGATTAGCAATTTTCTTCTTTGGCAAATCGCTTATGCTGAGTTATATTTTACAGAAACTTTCTGGCCTGACTTCAGAAAATTACACCTGTACGAAGCTATTCTGGATTATCAGAGAAGAGAACGGAGATTTGGAAAAACCAGTGAACAACTTGTGAAATAATTATTCTCCTCATACAACCTTCTGGCCCATATCGTACCCTTTAATTATGGAAAGGTCCGCCAGAGAATATTTTAAATATAAAAGTACTACAACAGACAAGCATAAAACACGTTTTGATTGAGTTGAACTCAAGTAATCGAATTTACAGTGAAGATGAAACAAATATTTACCCTTATTTTTCTTTCCTTTTTAGGTCTTTTTGCCTCCAATAATGCATTGGCACAAACTGCGGATACAATCCCAGTATTGGACTATTCTGAGCAAAACGAATATGAGATCGGTGGGATCAAAGTAACTGGTGCCCAGTTTAGTGATGAAAACACACTTATTGCTATTGCAGGCCTAAAGGTTGGAGATAAAATTCGGGTCCCAGGCCCAGAAATTCCAAAAGCCATAAAGAAATTATGGAAACTCCGATTGTTTACCAATGTTCAAATTTATAAAGAGAAGACAATTGGAGACGTTATTTTCTTGGAATTAGAAGTAACGGAAAGGCCTCGCCTATCAAGATATTCCTATAAAGGAGCTAAAAAAACACATCATGACGATTTAAATGATGCGCTTGCGGATCACTTGATCAAAGGTGGTATCGTTACAGAGAATGTTGTGGTGAACGCTCAAAGAGCTATTGAGAAATATTATATTGAAAAAGGTTTTCTCGATGTAGAAGTTAAAGCCAAAGAAATTCCTGATGAAAAATTAGTGAATGCTGTTCGTGTCGTTTTTAATATAAATGCAAAAGACAGAGTTAAAATTTATGACATCGTTTTTAATGGGAATACAGAAATAACGGATAAGAAGTTGATCAAGAAGATGAAAGGTACGAGAAGAAAGCGTAGAATATTTTCTTCTTCTAAATTCATCAAGACAGATTACGAAGAAGATAAAAAGAATCTTATCACCTATTATAATAATGTTGGATTCAGAGACGCACTTATTTCCAAAGATAGTGTATACACAAATGAAAAAGGGGATCTAATTCTTTCTTTAGATATTACTGAAGGCAACCGATATTATTTTAGAAATATTACTTGGAAAGGAAATTCAATTTACGATAGCAAAACCCTTTCAGAGGTTTTAGGAATTGCAAAAGGAGATGTATATAATCAGGAGCTACTGGATACTAGATTGTCATTCAGTATGGATGGTAGAGATGTGAGTACACTGTACATGGATAATGGTTATTTGTTTTTTAGAGTTGATCCAATTGAAACATCAATAATAGCGGATTCGATTGACTTAGAAATGAGGATCTCGGAAGGCCCGCAAGCAACAATTGATAAAGTTACCATTGCAGGAAATGACCGTACTCACGAGCATGTAATCAGAAGGGAATTGCGAACAAGACCTGGACAGAAATTTAGCCGTTCAGATATTATTCGTTCACAAAGAGAAATAATTAATCTTGGCTATTTTAATCCAGAATCATTAGGGATCAATACTCCTGTAAATCCTCAACGAGGTACAGTGGATATTGAGTATACTGTAGAAGAAAGACCTTCCGATCAATTGGAACTTTCTGCTGGTTGGGCCGGACAAGGTCGTGGAGTGATTGGTACACTTGGGGTTTCTTTCAACAATTTTTCTTTGAGAAATATATTTAAGAAAGAATCTTGGGATCCACTTCCACAAGGAGATGGACAACGCTTGTCATTGAGAGCTCAGACAAACGGTAGATTCTTCCAGTCTTATAATATGTCTTTCACAGAGCCTTGGCTTGGAGGTAAAAAACCAAACTCATTCACGGTTTCTGGTTTCTATAATAGATATGCATTTGGAGATAGAGAAATTGGAAACTTCCAAAAATTCATCATTGCCGGAGCGTCTGTTGGTTTAGGAACTAGATTGAAATTCCCGGATGATAACTTCCTTTCTAATACAACGCTTACTTTCCAAAACCTTTCTTTGGAAAGTTGGTCAAGAGGACTTTTCCTTACAGATGATGGAAACCTAGTTACTGACGGTGATTATTACAATATTAATATCAAGCAAACAATCACGCGGACTTCAGTAAGTGATCCTATATTTCCTAAGACAGGTTCTACCTTTACATTGTCCGTGGCTGTAACTCCTCCTTATTCCTTGTTTAACAATAAAGATTATTCTGATTTACCAGTGAATGAGAAGTTTAAGTTTTTGGAATACCACAAATGGCGTTTCACGGCAGAATGGTATACTCCGTTGTTTGACAAATTTGTACTTAAGTCTTCTATTAAGATTGGTGCCTTGGGGGCTTACAGCGACAATATCGGTATAGTACCTTTCGAAAGATTCCAATTGGGTGGAGATGGATTTGCAAGTCAACAATTTGGTGGATTTACTGGTGTCGATTTGGTTGCCTTAAGAGGTTATGAAGAAGAACAAGTTGAAAATAATATTATAAACGGTCAAGTCATTGCGACTCCGATTTTTGATAAATTTTCTTTAGAATTAAGATACCCGATATCATTGAATCCAAACTCTACGATCTTCTTATTGGCTTTTGCTGATGGTGGTAATTCTTTTAGAACTTGGAGAGATTTCAACCCATTCGATATCAAACGGTCTGTAGGTATGGGGCTAAGAGTATTCCTTCCAATGTTTGGTACTTTAGGATTTGATTATGGATTAGGTTTTGATAAAGCAGTTAATCCAAATGATATGTCCTCCCCATTTTCAAAATATGGTAAGTTTAGTATCATACTTGGTTTCGAGCCAGACTAAGAATTCTTAAAAATACTTCTATAACAAAAGCCGCAGAAAATTAATTCTGCGGCTTTTGTTATTTGGATAGAATGCTTCTCTGTCCTTTTTATAATTAGAGAAAGAAACTATTCCGAAGTGGAAAAAATTATTCCGATTTACCACAGATAAAGCGAGCTTTATTATTTTACTCGACCAACCATTTCGAGAAAAGAAGACTCTTTAGTTTGTTGGTTGCTAAATAAGAAACGCTTTCCTTCAAAGCCGTTTTCTAAATAGCCATTCAAACCCATTATTCAGCCTGTTACTAATTTTTTATATCGGCTTGATTGTACCTCAATCAAGGCTAAAAACTATTTCTAAAAATGAAATATAGATTCTTAATCATAGCAATGTTCTTTCTTTTTAATAGCGGTTCATTTGCACAAAAATCAAACGAAGCATTGGAGCTTGTCAGTTATGAAGAGCAAAAAGAATTTGAAATTGCTGGAATTGAAGTTCGTGGAAACGAAGAAAGTGATACCAAGACAATCATCGCATTGAGTGGTCTGCACGTTGGAGATAAAATTAAAATTCCAGGAGCAAAAGTTAGCTCAGCATTGAGAAAACTTTGGAAGCTTAAACTCTTTTCTGATGTTCAAGTTTTAAAAGAAAAAGAAATCGGGGAAAAAGTATTTTTAGAAATCGTGGTTAAGGAAATACCTGTTCTCTCAAAGTTTACTATTACAGGCTTGAAGAAAAACCATAAGGACGATCTTGAAACGACTTTGCAAAACTATTTGATACCGGGAACGATTATCACAGAAAATATTAAAAACAATTCAAAGGCTCGAGTATTAAATCATTTTCATGAAAAAGGTTTTTTAAATACCAAGGTTCGACTCAACGAAAGAGCAGATGGCATAAATAGAATGCATTTGAATTTTACGGTCGATTTGAACGAAAAAGTAAAGATCAGTGAAATTAATATTACAGGAAACAATAACGTTTCTGAAAAAAAAATAAAGAAATTACTTGCTGGGACCAAACAACAATCCGAACTTTTAAAAGGATCTAGATTTGTACAAGAAACATTTGAAGCTGACAAGAAAAACATTCTAGCTTATTATCAGACGCAGGGATTTCGAGATGCAAAAATTGAAAAAGAAAAAATTTCCAAAAATGAAAAAGGGAATTTGATCTTAGATTTGAAAATAGAGGAAGGAATTAAATACCATTTTGGTAAAATTAGTTGGAAAGGAAACTCGAAATTTTCAACTGAAATTTTAAATAAGGTTTTAAATATTGCAGAGGGAAGTACTTATAATCAAGACTTGCTAAATACCCGATTACAGTTTGATATGGATAGCAAAGATGTCAGTAGTTTGTACATGGATCGAGGGCACCTTTTCTTTAATGCTCAAGCGGTTGAGATTGCATTGAGGAATGATACCATTGATTTAGAAATTCGCTTACAGGAAGGCCCCGTTGCCAAAATCGGTAAAGTAATTATAAGTGGTAATACCACCACAAAAGAAGATGTTATTCGTAGAGAAATTCGTACACAGCCTGGAGAAGCGTTTAGTCGTGCTGATATTATTCGTTCGCAGCGAGAGATTATTAATCTTGGTTATTTTGATCCTGGAAACTTAGAGATTAACACTCCTGTAAACCCGGAAAAAGGGACGGTAGACATTGAATACAAAGTCTCTGAACGACCTTCTGACCAATTGGAATTATCTGCAGGATGGCAACCGGGGCTAGGAGATCAAGGAGGAGCATTGGTTGGAACTTTAGGGATGACGTTTAATAACTTTTCAGTTAAAAATATTTTTAATTCAAAGGCTTGGAATCCAATTCCGCAAGGGGATGGCCAACGGCTTTCGCTAAGAGCGCAAAGTTCAGGTAAGAGTTATCAATCATTTAATGCCTCTTTTACAGAGCCTTGGTTGGGTGGCAAGAAGCCAACGAATCTCACGGTGGCTGGGTTTTATACCAGAAGATTTTTTGACTCCGAATCAGGCGGACAAGAGTTTAGTGTTCTTGGTGGGAATGTAAGTTTAGCAACCCGATTAAGGTGGCCGGATGACAATTTCGTTTCTACTACTTCAGTCAATTTTAACCGGATTGATTTAAATAATTGGACAACAAGTGATTTTGTGACCACAGATGGAAACCAGATTTCTGAAGGAAGATTTTATAATATTTATTTAAAACAAACGATAGCAAGAAACACCGTTAACCACCCGATTTTTCCAACAAAAGGATCTTTCTTTTCTTTGTCTGCTCAATTGACTCCGCCTTATTCCTTGCTTGGAATAAAAGGCGAAGAGAGCGGAGACAGTCCGAATGCATTTAAGTGGTTGGAGTATAATAAGTGGGAATTTAAAGGAGAGGTGTATAAGCAATTGGCGAAAAAACTGGTTTTTAAAGGCTCTGCAAAAGCAGGAACGATAGGCAAGTACAATAGCGCTTCAGTTCTTTCTCCATTTGAAAGGTTCCGTCTTGGCGGCAATGGAACAGCGGGAGGACAAGGATTTACTGGAGTTGATCCAATCTCTTTGCGAGGTTATGATGATGCAGCAGATTTTTCAATCAATAGTTCAGGAGGAGCAACGGTATTCAATAAGTATTCTTTAGAACTGCGGTATTTGTTGATGGCGCAACCAGCTGTATCGGCTTATGTCCTGGCTTTTGCTGATGCAGGAAATATTTGGAATGAAACAACAAAATACGATCCTTTTGATTTGAAAAAATCTGCAGGTTTAGGATTGCGTCTTCATTTGCCAATGTTTGGAACGATGGGCTTTGATTATGGAGTTGGATTTGATAAAGATGCAAGTGGGACAGGATCATACTTGTCGCAGTATGGAAAGCTAAGTTTGATCTTAGGTTTTGAGCCAGAGTAAACAAAAAGAATATTTATACTAATTAAAAAAGGTCAGCCTTCCAATGAAGACTGACCTTTTTGATCTATTGTTTGAAAGTGGATGTTATTAATCCAGCTTTCTTGCTATTTCAACAATGTCATATCCTTCGATAACATCATCTACTTTTATGTCGTTGTAATTTTTAATGGTAAGACCACATTCCAAACCATTCTTCACTTCTTTTGCATCGTCCTTGAAACGTTTTAAAGATGATAATTCACCAATAACACCTTCTTTGGTAGGATATATTACGATACCATTTCGAATGATTCTTATCATTGAATTTCTGCTGATTAAACCATCTGTAACAAAGCAACCTGCAACGGTACCCACTTTACTAATTTTGTAAACTTCTCGTACCTGAACCTGAGCGGTAATTTTCTCTTCCTTGGTTGGTTCAAGCATTCCTTCGATTGCAGATTTGATTTCTTCTATTGCTTCGTATATAATAGAGTAACCTTTGATCTGGACGCCTTCACGTTCTGCTAATTTTCTAGCACCTAAAGATGGTCTTACTTGGAAGCCAATGATAATCGCATCAGAAGCAGAAGCAAGTAGTACATCAGATTCAATGATTTGTCCAACTGCTTTGTGGATTACATTGACCTGTATGGTTTCAATAGATAGTTTGATCAATGAATCAGAAAGTGCTTCAATAGATCCATCTACATCACCTTTTACAATAAGGTTCAATTCTTTAAATGTACCTAATGCTAGTCGTCTTCCAATCTCATCCAAACTAATACGTTTGCTAGCTCTGTTGGCCTGTTCTCTGGATATTTGAGCACGTTTGCTAGCCAATTGCCTAGCTTCTTGTTCGTTGTCAAATTCTTTGAACTTCTCACCAGCTTGAGGCGCACCACTTAATCCCAAAATCAATACAGGAGCAGATGGCCCAACCGTTTTGACTTTTTTACCACGTTCATTAAACATGGCTTTGATTTTTCCAGAATGCTCTCCAGCTACGACAATGTCACCAATGTCAAGTGTTCCGTTTTGAACCAAAATTTTGGTAACGAATCCACGGCCTTTATCTAATGATGCTTCAATCACTGTTCCTATGGAAGGTCTTTTGGGATTGGCTGTCAATTCTAAAAGCTCGGCTTCTAATAATATTTTTTCTAGTAGGAGATCTACGTTAGTTCCCAGTTTTGCAGAAATATCTTGAGACTGGTATTTACCACCCCACTCTTCAACCAATAAATTCATACTGGCCAATTCCTGCTTGATCTTTTCTGGTAATGCTCCGTCTTTATCAATCTTGTTGATGGCAAAGATCATTGGTACATTCGCAGCTTGTGCATGCGAAATGGCCTCTTTAGTTTGAGGCATGATATTGTCATCTGCAGAAATAATAATAACTGCAATATCTGTTACTTTGGCACCCCTTGCCCGCATTGCGGTAAAGGCTTCGTGACCAGGAGTATCAAGGAAAGTGATTTTCTTTTTCTCTTCACCTACTAAAACTTCGTAGGCTCCAATGTGCTGGGTAATACCTCCGGCCTCTCCGTCTATTACGTTGGCAGATCGAATGTAATCCAGTAAAGAGGTCTTACCGTGATCAACGTGTCCCATTACGGTTACGATCGGTGCACGAGGTACAAGGTCTGCAGGATCATCGATGATCTCTTCTTCCTCTTCTTCTTGCTCTTCTGCAGAAATGAATTCTACTTCGTGTCCAAATTCTTCTGCAAGCAATTCTATGATTTCTGCATCTAATCTTTGGTTGATCGAAACAATTACACCAAGATTCATACAAGTCATAATAACTTCTGTTGGAGAAACATCCATCAAACTGGCTAATTCAGAAACAGAAATGAATTCCGTTAACTGTAATTTGCCTGTTACTTTCTCTTGTTCACGTGCTTCTGCTTTTTCACGCAGACGCTCTCTGTTGTCTCTTCTTAGTTTTTGACGCTTTTTCTTTCCACCTCCGGAAATACGCGCCATTGTTGCTTTGATCTTATCTTCGATTTCTTTTTGAGAAACCTCTTTAACTTCGTCTCTTCTATTAGGACGTTTTTTATTGTCCTGGCTACCACCTCGGTTGTTATTATTACCTCGGTTATTATTGTTGTTGTTATTATTGTTTCTGTTGTTAACAGTAACAGAAACTTTCTTTCTAGTTCTTTTTCGTTTTGTTTTATCGTCGGCATTACCTCCAGAAGTGGAGTTGCCTTTCTTATTATCTGCTGGTTGTACTTTTTTGGCCTTTTTAGGTTTCTTTAATTTGTCGGCATCAATTTTACCTAAAATTTTCAGACCTTTTAATTGAGGCGTTTTCGCTCTAAGCATTTCTTCAGGAGCGGGAGCACCCTTTGCTGTTTCTTTTTCCTCTGGTTTAGTAGTCTCTTTTGCTACTTCCTCTTCAACAGCTTCTACTTTTTCTTCTTCAACTTTCTCTGCTACAGGTTCTTCAACAACAACCTCTTCTACTATTTCCTCTATTTCTTCAACTTCCTCTGTTTCTTCAACTTCTTCTTCTTTGGCAGGAGGTGTTTCTTTTTTAGGTTTATCTAAATCAATTTTACCCTTGATTTTCAAGCCTATTTTTGGTGCAGAAACGATTTCCTCTATTTCAGGCTCAGGTACAATTTCCGGTTCCGGTTCTTTGACTGGTTCTGGTTCCGGCTCAGGTTCTGGCGCTGTTACGACAGGTTCTTTTACAACTGGAGGAGGAATAGGGGTAGGTGTAGGAGGAATTACTTGTGGGACCTCTTCTTCTTTTTTTGCAGAGCGAGTACCAATAACCAATTGGTCTGCTTGCTCTTTAATGGCTACAGAACCTTGAAACTCTTTTAAAAGAGCATTGTACATTTCGTCTGTAACCTTAGAAGTAGGTTTATTGTCAATATCATGACCATTGTCGTTTAGGAAATCGACAATGGTAGAAGTACCAACATTTAATTCTTTTGCTATCTTAATAAGCCGTTTCGCCATTCTGGTTATTTTCTTCTTTAGCTAAAATAAAAATGAAACTAAAGAAGTTGAATTAGAGATAGTCAAAAGCTTTTTCATAAACAAGTGTTTGATCTTACATAACTATTCAAATTGTTTTTTGATTAATTAAGAATTAAAACTTATCATGAAAAGCTTTTAAGTTAAAAAAGTCTGTTTTTCCTCTCTTAAGAGGCTTAGCTTTTCCGCCGCAAAGGTACAGTAAAATAGTGATTACTTCCCTTTTTGACTAAAAAAAGCCTATTCAATTGGGGTTTAAACCTATATAAGGTATTTTTTGTTCAAAAATCGGGTTAAAACACCCGAATTCTGGTTTTAGTCTTCAAATTCTGCTGCAAGAATATTTAACACTTCATCAACCGTTTCTTCCTCTAAATCGGTTCTTCTAATCAATTCTTGTCTACTTAATTCTAAAACTGATCTTGCAGAATCACAACCAATTGATTTCAAAGAATCGATAATCCACGCTTCGATTTCATCGGAAAATTCGTCCAATTCAACATCGTCGATTTCAACTTCTTGTGTATTTCTAAATACATCAATTTCGAATCCGGTTAATTTACTGGCCAATTTAATATTGGTACCACCTTTTCCAATTGCAAGAGAAACCTGATCTGGTTCTAGATAAACGGATGCACGCATTGGCACAGATTCTAAGTCCAAATCGATTCGGCTAACTTTTGCAGGAGTCAATGATCTCTGAATAAAAAGCGAATTATTGTTAGTAAAGTTCACTATATCAATATTTTCGTTTTTCAATTCTCGAACGATACCATGGATACGAGATCCTTTCATCCCTACACAAGCTCCAACAGGATCAATTCTATCGTCATAAGATTCTACTGCAACCTTGGCTCTTTCACCAGGCATTCTTACAATCTTTTTAACCGTGATCAGTCCATCTTCAATTTCTGGAACTTCTTGCTCCAATAATTTTGCAAGGAAATCACTATCCGTTCTAGATACAACGACTACAGGATTATTGTTTTTCATTTCAACTCTCTTGATGATTCCTCTCACCATATCTCCTTTTCTAAGGAAATCTCCACGAATCATTTCATTTCTAGGCATTACCAATTCATGTCCAGTGCCATCATCAAGAATTAAAATCTCTCTTTTCAATATTTGGTGAACCTCACCTACTACAATATCTCCTACACGTTCAACATATTTTTTATACACTTCGTCTTTCTCTAACTCCATAATTCTGGAAATCAAAGTTTGACGTGCAGCCATGATCGCTCTTCTTCCAAAATCTTCAAGGAACAATTGCTCATAGCATTCTTCACCGATTTCATAATCTTCATCAATTGCTAAAGCTTCTGAAATTGAAACTTGTGCTCTATCATCTAGTACTTCACCATCTGGCACAATTTCTCTAACTCTCCAAAGTTCAAGGTCTCCTTTCTGTGTATTTACAATTACGTCAAAGTTCTCGTCAGAGCCATATTTCTTTCTAATCAAAGTTCTAAATACGTCCTCCAATACACGCACCATTGTAGGTCGGTCAATATTTTTTCCGGATTTGAATTCGGAGAAAGTGTCAACTAGATTCATGATGTTTTAATTTAAAAAGTGATTTTTACCTTGGTTTTCGTTATGTTTTCAAACGGAATTACCGTTTGGATCGTTTTTTTAACTTTTTTCTTCCCTTCCTTGACTCTGACATTTTGCTCAAGTGTGATGCTTTCATCAGTGACTTCTGTCAAAATTCCAACCATCGCTTTTTCTTCCACTTGAAAAACTTCTATTTTCCTACCTATGTTTTTCTTGTATTGTCTTTTGAACATAAGTGGTCTTCCAATCCCTGGTGAAGAAACATCTAAAATATATTTCTCACCCATCCACTGTTCCTCGTCAATTATCGATTCTAAATGTCTGCTGATTGATCGGCACTTATCAAAAGTTATACTGGAGTCACTGTCTACAAAAATTTCTAATTTATTTGCTCCACTGTTCTTTACTTCAACCAAAAAGCAATCACTGAATTCTGGTTCTTTAAACTTCTCTTCCAGCAATCGAGCTATCTTATTGTGTTCCATAGTATCGATTATTTTTAATAGGAAAAAAACATTCAGGTGCTAAAAAGAAAAAGAGGGAACTAGGTTCCCTCTTCGCCTGAAGAATTAATCTGGTGCAAATATAGGGTTTTTTCTCACATGATGCAATTCCTTTTAATATGTAGGCGGAAATTTCCTTTTTGAGTATTAAGAAACAGGACTTTCTACTTATTGAGTTTTCAGAAAAAAATGAAAATTGACCTTGTTTTACTAAACTTAGCTTTCGTATCTTTGTTTAACAGTAAATGCTTAATAACTGTTTTTTGAATTCAGTTTCCTTAAGTATCTATTGATTTTTGAATTTAATAAAAGTGGTTTCGATCATGCAGGTATCTCAACTTTTACATAGAGCATTAAACTTGGAATTTCTTTCTGCAGAAGAAGGAGTCTTTCTTTTTGAAAACGCTTCCACAGCGGAACTGATGCATGTTGGAAACAAATTGCGTCAGCACCATGTGCCTAGCAATATTGTCACCTGGATTATTGACCGAAATTCGAATACTACAAACGTCTGTATAGCCAATTGTAAGTTTTGTAATTTTTACCGTCGTCCTGGACATGAAGAATCTTACATCACTACTATTGAAGAATATAAAAAGAAGATAGAAGAGACTTTTGAATTTGGTGGAGAACAATTGTTGCTTCAAGGAGGTCATCATCCAGATTTAGGACTTAAATATTATTGCGACCTTTTTAAAGAATTAAAATCGCTTTATCCTAATTTGAAATTGCATGCTCTGGGACCGCCAGAGATTGCACATATTGCAAAGCTTGAAAAAGCACCTCACATCGAAGTTCTCAGAGCGTTAAAAGAAGCGGGTCTAGATTCATTGCCAGGAGCAGGAGCAGAAATTCTGGATGACCGAGTGCGAAGATTGATTTCAAAAGGCAAATGTGGAGGCAAAGAATGGCTCGATGTAATGCGTGCTGCACATCAACTTCATTTAACGACCTCTGCTACTATGATGTTTGGCCACATAGAAACGAACCTTGAAAGGATGGACCATCTGGTTGCAATCCGACAAGTTCAATCAGAAAAGCCAGCTGACGCAAATGGATTTTTGGCTTTTATTCCATGGCCATTTATGGATGAGGATACTATTTTGAAAAAAATAAAAAGAGCTAGGAATACTTGTACTGGTGACGAATATATCCGCATGATTGCAATGAGTAGAATTATGCTGCCTAATGTAGTAAATATTCAAGCTTCTTGGTTGACTGTTGGTAAGCAAGTGGCGCAAGTTTGTTTACACGCGGGAGCAAATGATTTTGGATCCATAATGATAGAAGAGAATGTGGTCTCTGCTGCAGGCGCTGCTTTTCGGTTTACTGCTGATGGAATTCAAGAAGCGATCAAAGATGCTGGCTATGTTCCTCAGCTCCGAAATCAACAGTATGATTTCCGTGATCTACCTACCAATATCAAACAACAACAGTTAGATGGTAAAACAATGATTGTAGACTAAAAATATTTTTTCGTTTAAAACAATCTTTCTAGCAGCACTTCATTTTCTTAACTTCGCTGATAAAAACTTATGTCGCTATTTGATCAAATAGAGCAAGCTGTTTCATTTATTAAAAGTAAAACAGACTTCGAACCTCAATTTGGAATTGTATTGGGAACCGGTTTAGGAGGTTTGGCGGATGAAATTGATTCCGTTCTTGAATTGGATTATAAGGACATTCCAAACTTTCCAGAATCTACGGTTCAGAGTCATAAGGGCAAATTGATATTTGGAAAACTAGCAGGTATTTCTGTTGTTGCAATGGCGGGACGCTTTCATTATTATGAAGGCTATTCTATGAAGCAAGTTACTTTTCCAATTCGGGTTTTGAAATTTTTAGGGATTGAAAGGATTGTCATTTCTAACGTGTCCGGAAGTACCAATGCAATGTATGAAGCAGGGGATATTGTTTTCGTACGTGATCACATAAACCTTCAACCAGAAAATCCATTGCGCGGTGTGAATGATGAGCGACTGGGCCCTCGTTTTCCAGATATGCTAAGTACCTATGATAGAAAGATAAATGCAATAGGATTGTCCATTGCAAAGGCGCATGGCATTCGTGCACATGAAGGGGTTTACCTTGCTCTTCAAGGTCCCAATTTAGAAACACCTGCAGAGTATGGATTCATTAATAAAGTTGGTGCAGACTTGGTCGGAATGTCAACTGTACCGGAGGTGATCGTAGCACGTCACATGGGCTTGCCGGTGATTGTAATTTCTGTGGTTTCAAACAAGTGTTTTCCAATTGAATCAATAACGGAAACAACTGTGGAAGAAGTAATCGCCATGGCACAGGAGGTTGAACCCAAAATGCGTTTGATCGTGAAAAAGTTACTCGCCAAATTATAGTTTAGAGACGAATAAAAAGGATAAATTTATTTTCTTCCAACGACTAACCGCCAATCGATTTTATTTCAAGGATTAAGTTTTTAATTGTGGTTAAACTCGTCTGCTCATTCATGACTGTTAGCCTCAAATACCTTTCCTCATTAATCTCTGTGGTGGTAATATAAAAATTACCATTCTCAACCAACTGACTTCTTATTTTTAACTGATCGATTTCTTTTCCTTTATATTGAAAGCATAAAATATTTGATTCCGGTTGACCGAAACATTCGAAGTCTTCTTCCTCTTGAAATAGATGGTAAAAATCCAGCGTATTTTTAAAAAGGGTGTCGATATAATTGCCCATGCCTTTCTCTCCCATCGCTGCTAATACCCAAAACAATTTCATGCCCAATCCTGACTTGGTGCATTCAACGGTAAAGTGAATGAAATCGATTCCTGGTTGTTTTTTATCATGAAAAATATAACTTCCTTTTTGCCGAAAAGCTGCAGCCATATGTTTCTGCTTCTTGAATAAAACCCCTGTTCCCAAAGCAGAAGTTTTCATCATTTTGTGTGCATCCCAAATCAATGAATCTGCGTATTCAATTCCTTTCATCAGATGACGATGCTTTTCGGATACTAATGCTGTAGCGCCGTGCGGAGCGTCTACATGAAACCATATTTTTGCGTTTTGACAGATTTTACCGATTGACTCAATGTCATCGAAATAACCAGTAGAAGTCGCACATCCATTTGCCACCAAAGCCATAATTTGTTTCCCTTTACTTTGTTGCTGCGCAATGATTTCTGGTATTTTGTCAAAGATGATTCTTTCTTGATGGTCAACTGGAATTTCTACAATTGCTTTTTTACCGAGTCCAATTATCGAGATGGCTCGTCCTATAGAATAATGTGATGCGGAAGGAGCTAAAACAACGAGCTCTGATGGATTGCCATTTTCCCAAGCGTCAGGCGCTATATGTGCACGAGCGGCAAGCATGGCTGTGAGATTTGCTAGTGAACCACCATGAGTCATGACGCCTGCTGGTTTTTCAGGATCATCAAAAATCTGATCTAAAGCATTGCTTTTCGTCCACCCTATTTTTTCAATCATCCAATTCAATACCACCAATTCCATAGATGCTCCGGCTGGGCCCATTTCATAAATAGCTACGGGATTATTACTAATCCCGTGTATGAAATCTGCAAGGCCTCCTGCAATGTGGGGAACGGCTACTTGATGACCTATATAACCTGGGTGATGAAGATGTTGAGTGTTTTCGAAATAAGTATTCAAAAATTCATCTAGCATGGAATGATCCAATCCTCCGCTGCGAATCAAACCTTCGAGGTTTAATTCTTTTGCCAATTGTAGAATAGGTTTTAAAGTCAAAACTTTTCCCTTGCCCGCTCTACTAGATTTTATGTATTCAGTTAGTTTCTTTAAGACAAGTTGTCCGGACTCGTATAGATTTTCAGGAGTGTTATTCATAATCGCTTTTCTGGTGTTTAGCTCACAATATCTATAACAGTTGGCTTAAACAATTCGTTTATGAAACTAAAATTAAAAAAAGGATAAGATTTTTTAGCTTCTATAAACATCTGATAAAGTTTGCTGTTAATTTTCAATAGTAATTTAAACTATGTTGTTCGATTTCTAATTGCTAACTTTACTGCTTACTTTCTTTATACCATGACGAAAACTACATCAAAAAAATCCGTTTCCAAAAAGACCACAAACAAGTTTGTTCCTGAGAGCATAGATTTCCTAGAAGTTATTGGCGCAAGAGTTCATAACCTCAAGAATATCGATGTTAAAATTCCCAGAAATAAATTCGTAGTAATTACTGGAATTAGTGGAAGTGGAAAATCTTCCCTTGCATTTGATACCATCTATGCCGAAGGCCAGAGACGCTATATGGAAACGTTTAGCGCATATGCCAGACAATTTATGGGAGAAATGGAACGGCCGGATGTAGAAAAGATATCCGGATTGAGTCCAGTTATTTCAATAGAACAAAAGACAACGGGTAAAAACCCTAGATCAACAGTAGGAACGATAACTGAAATTTATGATTTCCTCCGCTTGCTCTATGCACGTGCTGGAGAAGCCTATAGTTATGAAACAGGCAAGAAAATGATCCGCTATAATGAGGATCAAATGATTGAGCATATTTATAATAATTTTAAGAATAAAAAAATAATATTACTCTCTCCCTTGGTCCGTGCAAGAAAAGGACATTATAGAGAATTGTTTGATCAAATTCGAAAACAAGGGTATGCGAAAGTAAGAGTGGATGGTGAGATCATTGACCTTGTACCTGGTATGCAAATCGACCGATACAAGACACATGATATTGAAGCGGTTGTTGATCGTTTGAAAGTGGTAGAAGAACGCAGAGATCGTTTGGCTCAATCGTTACGCACAGCATTGAAAATGGGCAATGATCTTGTGATGGTAATGCTCGCCGATACAGACAAAATATTTCCATATAGTAAACATTTAATGGATCCGGAATCTGGGATTTCATACGAAGAACCTTCTCCGAATGCCTTTTCCTTTAACTCTCCATATGGAGCTTGTCAAACTTGCAAAGGTCTTGGTGAAATTCATAAAGTGGATATGGAAAAGGTGATACCGGATGATTCCAAAAGTATAAACGATGCGGGGATTGTTCCTTTCGGTGAGGTTAGAGAAAATATGACATTCAAGCAATTGCGATCAATTGCTAAAAAGCATAAGTTCACCTTTTCAACTCCGATTAACAAAATCCCGAAGAAAGCCTTGGAAAGCATTTTGCATGGAGGAGATGAGACTTTTGAAGTTGACTTGCGATACAGCAAGCATGACTTCACTTATAATCTCGCTTATGAAGGATTGGTGAAAATGCTCGAACGTTGGTATAAGGATTCCTCTTCAGATAAAATCCGCAGATGGTCAGAAGAGTTTATGACCATTGATACTTGCCCAACTTGTGATGGACAACGTTTGAGAAAAGAGTCTTTGTTTTTCAAAATTGGAGAAAAGAATATTTCGAACCTTGCCCAAATGGATATTGGTGAATTGTCGGTTTGGATGAATGGTTTGCATAAAAAAATGGGCAAACGCCAAGGCTTAATTGCAAAGGATATTTTGAAAGAAATTTGTTTGCGCTTAGGCTTTTTATTGCACGTTGGTTTGGATTATTTGAACCTAAATCGACCGGCCAGAACTTTGTCAGGAGGAGAGTCCCAACGAATTCGTTTGGCGACACAAATTGGATCACAACTTACCGGAATTACTTATATTCTTGATGAGCCGAGTATTGGTTTGCATCAACGGGATAATCAAAAATTGATAGAAGCACTTCGTCAATTGACAGATATTGGTAACACTGTTTTGGTCGTTGAGCATGATAAGGATATTATGTTGTCTGCTGATTATTTAATTGATTTGGGGCCAGGAGCAGGGAAGCATGGAGGAGAGTTGGTAGGACATGGTATTCCAAAAACTTTTCTAACAAAAACCACCCTTACTTCTGATTACCTTAGAAAAGATAAAGTTATTGCTGTTCCATCGAAAAGAAGAAAAGGCAATGGAAAGTTTATTGAATTAAAAGGAGCAAAAGGGAATAACTTAAAAAATGTAAACGTAAAAATTCCATTAGGAAACTTTATTTGCGTTACTGGAGTTTCTGGTTCTGGTAAATCTACTTTAATCAATGAAACGCTTTACCCGATTTTGCGACAACATTTTTACAAAAGTAGAAAACGGCCATTGGAATACGCTTCTGTAAAAGGAATTGATAATGTTGATAAAGTAATTGAAATTGATCAATCTCCAATCGGTAGAACTCCAAGATCTAATCCCGCTACTTATACTGGTGTCTTCACTGATATTCGTAAAATATTTTCTAGTCTGCCAGAGGCGAAAATTAGAGGGTATAAACCGGGGCGTTTTTCCTTTAATGTAAAAGGCGGTCGATGTGATGTTTGCGAAGGGGCTGGGAAGAGATTGATTGAAATGAATTTCCTGCCGGATGTTGCTGTGGATTGTGAACGTTGTTTGGGAAGAAGATATAATAGAGAAACTTTAGAAATACTTTTCAAAGGCAAATCAATTAGCGATGTATTGGATATGACGGTTGAAGAAGCCGTCGTGTTTTTTAAAGCCATTCCAAATATCTATAGAAGAATGAAAACGTTGCATGATGTTGGACTTGGATATATCACTTTGGGTCAACAGGCGACTACTTTGTCCGGAGGGGAAGCTCAACGAGTAAAACTTTCTGAAGAATTGTCAAAACGGGATACCGGTAACACGATGTATATTCTGGACGAACCAACTACCGGTTTGCATTTTGAAGATATTCAGCATTTATTGTTGGTGCTAAATAAATTGGTGGATAAAGGAAATACAATTATGGTTATAGAGCACAATCTCGACGTAGTGAAAGTTGCAGATCACATCATAGATATCGGATTGGAAGGAGGAGCACGTGGAGGGACCGTTATTTGTGCTGGACCACCTGAAAAAGTAGCCCAGCACAAAAAAAGTCATACTGCAAGATTTCTTAAAGAAGAATTAAAATGAATGGCCGATTTTGAAAACAAATCGATTCTGCTCATCGGAAATAAAGTATTCAAAGTTTAGAAGTAAAAAGTCTATTGGAGCAACCCAAAGTCCACCACCATAGGAAGTGTGCCAGGTGTCTGAATTTTCTCCTTCAAGCCATACTCTTCCATAATCAAAGCCACCAGTAATCCCGTAAGTTACTGGTGCTATCCCACCTTTGGTAGTAGCCAGCTTTATTCTTAAATCTGTATTATGAAAGTAAGTAGCGTTTCCTCTGAATCGGTCTTGTCTTACTCCCCTAAAATTAAAGTTGCCACCTAACACTGGAGCGTTATAAAACTCAAACTCGCCCCAAACCCTTTCCATTCCAATTCTGGTTGCAAGTACAATGCTTTTACTGCGGTTTAGTTGTTGATAAAACGCCAAGGAAGTTTTAAATTTCAAAAAGTCATCATCGGAAGATTCCATATTTCCAGTCCAGCGAAATCCTGTATTGAATCGGATTCCACGAGTAGGTCTACTGATGTTGTCTAGTCCTTCGTAGTTGAATTCGCCATTAAATCCACCATATACGATTCCTTTTAAATTATCAGAAACCAGATTTGATGCGGCATCTGTGACAAATCTATTTGGGGTTTCTTCAACTTCCACCCTTTCTACAAATGCACTAAGCGTAAATTTTCCATTGTTTTCACCAAACCTTTTTTGCAAGGTAGGCTCAAAACCCCAGTAGCTCTGTCGGACTCTATTGAAGTCTAAATCATCTGTCCTTTTGACTAAGTCATTTTCAGTATCATTCCCTAAACCAAAGAAATTAATTGCATACAAACCACTTTTATAATTTCCGTTTAAAACAAAATCCCATTGACCCACCGCATGAATAAATTCGCCTTTATAATTCAATTCATATCCTTTTGTTGCAAAAGAGTATGCTCCAGAAAAAGCATGCAAAGAACTGTATGGAGCCTTTTTGAATTTGTATCTATAAAACGTGGACGTTGCGCCAAGTAAGAATCCATTATCCTGATTGACACTGAATGCGGGAAAAAGCATTGAAAAGTTATGCTCGTAATGAAATTCTCGTCTGTTGTAAATGTTTAGATTTCTAATGTCAGAAGTACGATTTTCTCCTTCTTCACCAAATATAATCTTGTTTCCTTTTAGACTGTCGTAAATTTTAGTCTTCTTGCTCCATCCAGAAACTTTTGACTCATCTACAATTTCATCCTCATCCAAGCCACCAATAACTCTTATTATTGGACCCTTACCTACTTTACCGGTAAGGTGAAATTTGTCTTTCCCATTCAAGCCGTATAATTGAATCTCTTTAGTGTCTTTTGTTTTGAAAACGCGTTCGAAGATTTTAGTTTTCTTCTTTCCTTTTTTTGTGTATTCGAATACAGCGACATACGTTTCATCATTAGAACGTCTTTCTACTTGAAAGAAATCTTTTTTATTCGTCCCTTTTACTTCAGACCATTTAGAAACACTTTTATAATGTTTTCTAGCAATGTTGACTAAGTCGTCTCTTCTGTATTTTATGACACTTCCAATTTCTTCTGCGTCAATATCTACTGCTGCTTTTGGCCAGGCATTGAAAGCATTTTCGATAACTTCATCGGTAAGTTTTTTTTGCATATCCTTTGCAATCTCTTCATACATTTCCCAAGAGGCTTCGCTCAGAAAAGTCTTGTCGAAATGACGTCCATTATAACTGCTCCATTTTATATTACCGATATTGTTTGAATAGATTTTTAGTTGTCTTGCAAAAGGCATTGTTAGTCTAGCAAAGGCAGAAACAAGACCATCGTATTTAGAAAAGGGTTGATCCCTATCTCTTGGTATGGGTTTGTAAATAGTAATGTCGTCTTCATTTTTCTCCGTCGACCATCTCCATTGATCATCATGGCGATCCCAATCTCCTATCAAAAGATCGAATAACCGTGATCTGATGACTTGTCTTGTATCGACTATGTGCTTATGGTTTTTTTGTGTTTTTTCTAAAACATCAGGCGTGCTGACAAGCTTGTCGGAATTGCCAAAGCTCTCTAAGTTTTCCCAGTTTTTAGCAGCTCTTTCTTCTACCAAATAAACTTCATTTCCGAATTGGTCATTAAATATTCCTAATGCAGGTTGTTTGGGAATAAAATAGATTTTTGGATTAGCGTGGAATACACCTGCAGCACTCGCAAGAGGAGGTACCAAAGTTGCGGCCAATGGATGAGTGGATAAATAATAATCTTTTACAACCTTTTGTGCTGCTACCACTTGATTAAAAGGATAAGGTATAAAGCGTTTGGCATCTTTGGTCAATGCACGCATTACATATTGATGACCATCTTCAGATTCCAATCTGACTGAGTTTGTTTGGTAACCGCCCCCCCTTTTGATTCCTTTTACACCACCTTCAAACTTTGAAAGATCTAAAACGGGAACATCGTATTTTAGTTGATACATTTCCCGGTAATGTTTTCCCATGACGGTCTGATATAATCCGCCTCTTTTTTTCACAGGTTCATTCAATAAGTCAGTATTTACAACTTCGTCTTTCTTGTCATATTCAGGAAAAGTTTTAGGAATGTTTTCTTCAGAAATTTCAAATTTGTTTTTGATCTTTTTACGATAAACAACTTTTCCTTTTTCATTCTCTTCATCCCAAACCCAGAAATTGGTCCATGCGGATCCATCAGTGTAAAAATCAATAACTGAAAACCCTTGTTTGCCATAAGAGAATTCTGTTTTGTCCGTGAGGCTAGTTGCGCTTTGTTTTGATCCAGAACCACTGACTATGAAATGTTGATTATTTACTTTGTTATAACTGATACTATGTTCATGTCCTGAAACAAAAATATATTCTCCGTTTTTAACCACGTTGGCCATCATTTTGGAGCGCAATTTTTTATAAAGAGGATTGGCGATATCCTGTCTTGATCCCACTGTAGATCTTATAAACTGGAAAAAAGATCCGACAATTGGAAGAGGAATATAAAGATCGTGATTCGCATCTGTTAGTGGAAAAATATGTTGTTTTAGCGTATATTTTCCAGCGTGAGGTCCATTAGAATATGGAGGATGATGAAGTGCAATTACACAGTTTTTATTTTTATATTTCTTCACGATTCCTTCAAAGGCAAAAGCAAATGCTTCGCGACTTTTGTATTCACAACCATCATTAATTTCAGGTTCTTTGTCCCAATCTTCTAGCCACCATTCTGAATCAATGATAATCATAGCCAAGTCTTCATTCAGTTCAACAACTACTGGGCCACCACAGCCATTATCTGGTAGCCAGGTATTTCCTCGGTCGAGGTATTTTTCAACAAAGCGTTCTTGTCGTCTAACCGAATTTAATCCATCTCCTTCCCAATCGTGATTTCCAGGAATAAAGAAAGGCTTTCCTTTGAAATCTTTTACCAAATCCATTTGAGCAATAATCTTTTTTTCTGCATCTGCTCTAGCTGATTCGTTTTTTTTCTTTGGCAAACCTCCAGGGTATATGTTGTCTCCCAGAAAAACGGCACTACTGTTTTCATCTGCTTTGTCAAGAAGTGATTTGAATAGTCTAAAGTTTGCTGAACCATTCGGAGTCCCACCTGCATCTCCAAGAAGATACATGCTATGTTTGATTTTTAAATTAGGATCTGGTTGGTCTTTTTCCCAATCTTGTTTATCCTTGGCTATGTGAGGTTTGAAAGTGGCACAGGCTTGACAAAATAGGATTGATAATAGTACAATAATAACTCTGCTACTCATAGGTGTTTTCTTTGGCTGTTATTTAGAATTGGAGTAATGATGTTTATTGTCTGGGTTATTGAAGTTATTAAAAAATATACAAATATAATCTACTCCAATTATACTTTTTGAATAAATAAAAAATATGTCTAATTCGGCTTAAAAAGAAGAATTGACATCAATGTCCTGTTTTTTCTTCATTCTTCCCGCTTTATTGACTTTGATAATTGTGAAACTTACTCTATGCGACTTATTCTTAACAGACTAAAGTCAAAAAGATCAATTATTAGGATTCTGTAATTGGTGTGACTATGAAATTAGAGCATTAAAGTTCATTTCTAGTAAAAAAAGCTCAAAGGAGGGTATAAAAAAACCTTGGTGAGCATTCACCAAGGTTTTTTATAGAATTGAGGGTAATTATAAATCTAAAAGTAAGGTTGTTGGATCTTCCAATAATTTTTTGACTTTTACCAGAAAAGTTACGGAAGTACTGCCATCAATTACTCTGTGGTCATAAGAAAGCGCAAGGTACATCATTGGTCGAATCTTTACTTCGCCGTTGATAGCCATTGGTCTTTGTTGGATGGTATGCATTCCCAATATTGCGGATTGTGGTTCGTTGAGAATTGGAGTACTCATCATAGAACCAAATATTCCACCATTGGTAATGGCAAAGGTTCCACCTGACATTTCTTCTAAGGTCAGTTTACCAGAACGGGCTTTCCCTGCTAGCTCTTTTATTTTTAACTCTATTTCATGAAATTTTAGAGATTCTGCATTTAAAATAGGTGGAACGACCAGCCCTGTATCGGTAGAAATGGCAATCGAAATATCTGCATAGTCGTGATAAATGACTCGGTCACCATCAATCCTTGCATTTACATCAGGCATTTCCATCAAAGTCTTGGCACACGCCTTCGTAAATAAAGACATGAAACCCAATTTTACGCCATATTTCTCAACAAATTGCTCTTGGTATTTTTTACGTAAAGCCATGATCGCAGTCAAGTCCACTTCATTGAAAGTGGTCAACATGGCAGTATTGTTTTTAGCAGAAACCAGTCGCTTAGCGATGGTTCTACGCATTCTGCTCATTTTTTTGCTTGAAGTCTCCCTGCTAAAAGAAGTGTTTGCCTGTACTGTTTTTGGAGGACTACTTGCTTCTTTTGCAGTGCTTGGTGCAGGTGAACTGGCTTTATTCTCTACCGCTTTTAGGACATCTCCTTTAGTAATTCTGCCATCTTTGCCGGTAGCGATGACTTCTGCAGTAGAAATCGCATTTTCTGCCATCAACTTTGAAGCTGCTGGAGATGGAGTTCCACTTGCATAGGATTCTTTTCCATTAGTGGCTGGTGCAGCTTCTTCTACCTTTGCCTCTGCTACTGGAGCTGGATCGGCAGGTTTAGCTGATTTGTCTGCCGTGACACTGGTATCTATTTTAGCAACCAAAGCGCCTATTTCAAGATCGTCTTCTTCATTTGCCACATAAATCAGTTTTCCAGAGGCCTCAGCAGGAAATTCCAACGTTGCTTTATCTGATTCGAATTCACAGATAGGCTCGTCAATGTTTATGAAATCTCCGTTTCCTTTCAACCATTGTGAAAGGGTAACTTCAGTAATAGATTCGCCTATAGTCGGCACTCTCATTTCAACAATACTCATTGATATAGAATTAGTTGTTTTTTTAAATATTATTCGAATATCGGTAATTCACTCAAGATTCCAATATTTTGATAAAGACAATTAAAAGTCTAAAAAGTTTTATAGCAAAGAAATGCACTTGGGATACAGGAGAAACGTAAAAAAAATACAAATGTTTGAGAATTATTTCAATTCTTCTTTACGCAAACGATAAATGTATCTCGGGGAATAATAAAATAGTTTTTCGTACAACTTCAGGGCAGAAGCTTTATACCCTGAATGCTCAGGAAAAAGCTTGTAAAGCTCGTAATAAATCCCTGCCTTTTCTCTATCTTCTTCAGGATGAGACTGGAGAAGGTCCACTAGTAACTTAGTGGCATCTTTGGTCTTACCTTCAGCTCCTAATAGTCGGATTTTTAGAATTTGGGCTTCATAATGCAATTGTGGGTTTCCAATATCTTTAGAAATGTCTAATGCATCAACGTTTGTTTTTTGAGCTTCTTCCAAATTGTCCATCTTTAGAAGAGTCAATCCTTTTTCAACCAAACTAAAGCCCAAGACAAGTTTGTTATTGATTTCTTGTGATATATCAATCGCCTGATTGTATCTGTCCAAAGCTTTTTCAAAATATTCAAGCCGATAATAAATATCTCCTAGATTATTAACCGCTTTTGCAATGCCTTTTTTATAATTCAATTCTTCACAAAGGGAAAGACTTTTTTCGAGATAAGAAACTGCGATTTCGAAGTCCCCTTCAATTGTTCTTAATTCGCCGATCAATCCAAGAGCTATAGCGACTCCTTGCTTGTCTCCAATTTGCTCACAAATTTCAAGATCAGTAACAAAATGGTCCATTGCTTTTTGGTAATCGCCTTTCATTTGATAAACGTTTCCAATACAACCAATAGCAATTGAAGTAAGCAGTTTATTTCCTAATTCCTCACTCAAAGACAAACCTTTTTGGTAGTGCCTTAATGCGGCATCATAATCCCCTTTTTCAAAATAAACAATCCCCAAGTTTGTATTCAAAGAGGCTTGACCTCGTTTGTCGTCTCTTTTTTCACTATTTGCTAATTCTTCTAGTTGACAAGCAATTCCTTCATCATATTGGCCCTGGTTCATGTAGGTCAAACCCAATGTGGAAACGATTCCAGCATTCGAAAAATTGTCATCTAGTTTTTTGCTTAAATCTAGGCTTTTCGAAAAGAACTCTTTAGCCTTTTTGTATCGACCTTGTCTAAAATAAAGGTTGCCCAAGCTACC
This sequence comes from uncultured Saprospiraceae bacterium, assembly GCA_938041325.1. Taxonomy (GTDB): domain Bacteria; phylum Bacteroidota; class Bacteroidia; order Chitinophagales; family Saprospiraceae; genus CALIAG01. The sequence goes on from CALIAG010000062.1 coordinate 29,290, forward strand.
TTGGGATTTTACCAGCCCTTTTAAATTTTCTTTTTCTTCAAAAACGTGGGAGGCTTTTTCCAAATATTTTTTAGCCTTATCGTAGTTGCCTTTTAAGATGAGAAGGTTTCCTAAATTGTTATGGCAACGAGCAATCAAAACAGTGTCTTTTTTCTTTTTCGCTTTTTGTAATGCCTTTTTATAAACCTGTTCGCAATTATCCCATTCTCCAATCAATTCGAGGATGGAACCTTTATTTAAAAGTGTTTTAATTAAAAGAGAAGATTTTTTTTGATACTTAAGAATCTTATCATAAAACCTCAAAGCCAAATCATTTTGAAAATTAGCTCGGGCGAATTCTGCAGCTCGCTCAAGGTACTTTCTCGTTTTTTTCTTTTTACCAGCTTGCTCGTAATGGAAAGCTAAGTCTACATATTTCTCTTCTATATTTTCTTTATAAATTTTTTCAATCGCTGTTGCTATTTCATAATGTAAATCGCGCAATCGGGTATGGAGTTGCATTTCGTATGCTGCCTCTCTTAATAGTGAATGTTTGAAAATATATCGCAAGTCGTTGGTGGATCTCCAGATTTGGCCTTGCTCTGCAGTTTTTATTTGTTCTTTTAAGACTGCTTGAGAATTGCCATCTTTTTTGATAAACTCTGTTTGACTTTTCATCACTTCTGATAATACAGGAAGTTCGAATTCGCGGCCAATCACAGCAGCAGCTTTTACCGTTTCTTTAACCAATAAAGACAAGCGATCAATTCTTGCCATCAAAACGGCATTAATGGAATTGGAAAGCCTGATGTTACTGTCTTTTATTGTCCACTCTTGATTTATGGTTTCTAAGAAATTACTTTCTAGAAAATATTCCAATATCTGTTCGAGGTAAAATGGATTTCCATTTGTCGCTTTGGATAATAGATCTTGAAATGTTTTACTAATTGGTCCGTTAAGCCTAGCTTCAACAAACTTCCTAATTCCTTCTTGGCCTAAAATATTTAAATCAATATTTAAAGTTGGGACATTATTTTCTTCCAAAACTTCGTCAAGAATAAGCTTTGGTTTTTTACCGTCGTCCGTATACCTCGAGGTAATAATTATGAAGACAGGATACTTGCGAATGCTTCTAATAAAATCGGTTAAAAATTTATTTGAATTGCTGTCGAACCAATGCCCGTCTTCCAGTTCTATTACTAAAGGATTGACAATTGAAATGGCTATAAATAAATTTGATAATGCGGCAAGCGTATTTTCATATCTGCCTTTTCCATCTAATTTTTCCCAAATGGAGTTTGCATAGTGCATCCCTATTTGAGCAGCTAATATAGAATGCGTTCTTTCTAGTTCTTTAATGACCAAACCTCTGTCTTGGTGGGTGCAATGGCTGAGCTCTTTAATTAGTTTGCGCTGTCTTTTTTCAAAAAAATCTTTGTTGACTTCCGGACTGTTGTCTGGAGCTTGGAAGTAAAAGTTTTTTAAAAAATAAACAAAAGGATTAAAAGGTTTTTTTAAGATTTGATCTGCCTGGCAGGTTAGCCAAATAAACTTGCTGTTAACCCGCAAGGTTTGTTTTAGCTCAAATACTAAACGGCTTTTTCCAATTCCCGCTTCCCCATAAATGTAAGCTAGGCCTGCAAAATTATTCTTAAAAATAGGTTCTGCAAAAAGATTGAGCTGTTTCAATTCAATATCTCGACTGATCAATTTGCTGGAGTACTCCTCTTGGCCTATCGTATCTTTACCTAAAAAACGGTGAGTCGGAATTTCTTTCTTTATTCCTTTATATTTCAAGTTGCCTTTTAAGTTAAAAGCAAAGCCTTTGGATTTTTGAATGTTTCCATCTACCAACACTTCTCCCCAATCTGCATAACCCATAAGCCGAGAAGCAAGATTGACGCGATTACCTACAGCAGCATATTGACACCGTTCTTCCCCACCTACAATACCGGTATATGCTAGTCCCGAAGTCATCCCGACTTTGAATTTGATCGAATCTAGTTTTTTATTTTGAGAAACGATATCACGAACCGTTTGAATAAACTCCAAAGCTCTTTCAACATTGTTTTCGAAACTAACCGGAGCGCCAAATAAGCCAAACATTACACCGCCTTTATCCCCAAAATCTACTTCTTTGAAATAACCTGAAAAATTTTGAATTTGATCCAAGACAATCGTTCCAAACTCATTAAGACTTTCATGTGTTTCTACACCTTCAAACGAAATGAATACAGAAACCACTGTTCTAAATTCCCCAATGTCATTGTATTCGATAACTTCTGTTGGAACAAAAAGTTCTAGTGTTTGAAGATTTAAAGAAGGATTATCATAATCTGCAAAAGAGTCAGACTCTACAGGTACCTTTTTAACGAGCTTATAATATCCAGGAGTTTTTACTTCAAAATGTTTTTCAGCGAGAGACAAATGAGTCATCAATTTGTTGTCCCAAATGATTTCGGATTGCGAGGCGATTTTTTGACTTTCTGCACAGGAGTAAATTGCTGGACCTCTGAAGTAAAATGATTTAGGACTATCTCCTATAATTCCCCATTCGACTTCACCGACAGATAGTCCAATTTTTATACCTATAGGAAAATCTGTGAATAAAGCGTTTTCTCTTTTAAAAAGATCTTCAATTTGACTGGCTGTTGAAAGTAAAAGTTCGGGATTGATATGACTTTCTTCAAAAGGAAAGATTCCTGTAAATGCATCTCCTGCAAAATAAGGAATAAACCCACCTTCTTTGTAAACCAATTTGACCATTGGTTCGAAGATCTTATTCAAGGTAATGGACAGTTTTTCGGCACCTTCATTCCCTAAGTTGGTCATGTATTCCGTCAGAGCGGTAAAACCCGAAAGGTCAATAAACATGGTGTAGGCCAAGAATTCTCCATTGCTTAGGCCTTCATGAATTTGCTTTTCAATAAAATATGGAATAAGATTCCTCACCGAAAATATTGCTTCAGGTTGATTAAGATTATAAGACGGATAAAAATTTATGAATTTATTTCCGTCAAACTACTATATGGAAAAATACGAATTTATTACGGAGAGGTGTGCGTTTTTAACATTTAAAAACGCAGAAATCTAATTGGAAGGCTTTCTATTACTTGAAAATTTATCTTAATGTGTTATTTTTTTATTTTTTGGAGCATTTCTTCTGCCTTTTTACTGTAAAACCCGTCGTCTTGAATTTGCAGTTCCTCAAAAATAATGGTCGCTTCATTCAGTTCTTTTCGTTTTAAATGCGTCAATCCAAGGTACCAAGAGCTTTCCAAGAAATAAGTTTCCGTATTAATTCGGGCAGTTTTGAAGTAATTCAGTGCTTTTTCCAATTGATTTGATTCTAAAGCAGAAAGGCCAGCATAAAAAGTAAGGTCTGCATTCTGGTTGTTTTCGAGGTATTTCTCAAAAAACAAGAGACTTTCTTTGTAATCCTTTGCACTATATGCTTCTAAAGCACCTGCTAGAGTGGCGTCAGTCTTGGCAGTATTCCCACTTCGCAAATTTGAAAGTGTACCATCAGAATAGGTTTCGAAGTTATTTGTGAAAAGTCGATCTTCAAAATTCTGATTAAAATAAACATACATTGAAACAGTGGGAATCAATAGCATTGCGATTGCAGCAGCTAGTTTTGACCATTGAAAATTGCGCTGAGGAAGTGGTTTTATAGAAACTATTTTATGCTCTTCTTTTTCTTCAAAATAGGTATTTGAAAAAACAGCTTCAGTATCTTCTTCAAAGTTGTTGTCCTTTGCAAAGCCTTCAACTGCATCGGTACATAGTGGACAATCCAACAAGTGATTCTCAATCCTGTAATGTTGATCATCATTTGTAGTATCGGATAAATAATCTTTGATGTCTTTCATTGAAAGACATTTTGTAGTTTCAAATATTTTGTTCATTCTGATATCGCATTTTCCAACAACTTTTTAAGATTTCTTTTTCCGTTTTGAATAAAGCTTTTTACCTGCTTTTCTCCATATCCGGTTTGCAGAATAATTTCTTTGTATTTTTTGCCTTTTAAGAAAAAGAGTTCGACACAAATTTTTTGTTGATCTGGCAGTTGTTGTATTGAATCTCTAAGCTGTTTTTTGTAGTTGTTTTCTTCTTCCAAAAGTTCTGATGTAAGAGCTTCATTCTCTACATATACTTCTTCTGGATTTTCTGTCAAAGCCCAATCGTATTCTTTTCCTTGCTTCGTATTTTCTTTGCGCAAAATAGAAAGACATTCGTTTTTTACCATGGTGTAAATCAAATGGTTGAGCGACTTTATGTTTTCCGGGTTTTTAACCAAAAGAATTTTTCCAAAAACTTGAAGCGCCAGCTCTTTGCTTTGACTTTTATCGTCTAAATACTTTAAAGCAGCGCCATAGATGAGGTGAATGTATCGAGCATAAAGCTCATTGGCAAAGGAAGGATTTTTATCCGCCTGATAATTGATCAGCAGATTTTCATCATTTTCATGTTTAAGTAATTCTCGTCTTGAAACAGTAGAAAACATAGTATTCCTTCGTTAATCTCTGCCCAAAAGCAGAAAAGTTTTCAGCATAATTCATGTAAAATAAGAAATGTGTTTTGAAATAACATTCAAAACACATTTTTTATTTATTGAAAAATGGGATTAATTTTTATCCAACATTTATCGAAGAGAAGATATGCTCGAGGTATTGCATGTATTTTCTTTTTCCTTTTCCAGGTGCAAAAATAAATCCATCTACGAAGATTAGTTCGTTGGTTTCTTCATTCAAGATCAAATAACTTATGAATGGTCCTCCCATATAATCATTGACAATTTCCCAAATCCCACGCGCTTCAATAGCGTATTTTCCACTAATGGTAATCTGTTCGGTGAGCATAGGTAAATCGATGTCGTTGACTTTCATATAGGTGTTTGCCAACTCAGAACTGATGTACTTTCTTCCCAGAGAATCGCGAATAGCTTTAATGCCTTCCTTGGAAAGTTGGTTTTTGTCCTTATATGGAATTTTGTAAAGCATGAGATTATGACTCACAAAATCTGTTTCTTTTCTAAACCAAGTAAAATCTTTGTCATCCAAGGCTACTATATAATCTGCTGGAATTCTCATTTCAAAACCCAACTTGTTTTTGACCTGATCAGAAAAAGCTGTGCTTACCCCAGAGAGGTATACCGTTGTTTCGACTCTTTTGCGATCAACTTGGTTTACCTTTTTTGCAATGGCTGGAAAATTGTCTTTAATGTTTGTATACAGTTGTTCTTCGTTAGGAGCAAAAAGGTAAATCAAAAGTTGTCCTTTGGCCCATTTGTCCCGACCGATTGTTGTGTTGTAAGTTTTGTCTTCAGATGCTTTTCTCATGATCTCAGAACCGAGATCTGCCTTTATCATGTCCGTGGTGCTGGATTCATTCCTTTGAAGGTTTCCTAAAACCAAATACGTTCTCAATTCTTTTCGATAAGAGTCAGCGTCTAGTTCCTCTGGTGTAAAATGTTTGAGATCGAAAAAGGGTTCTGGTTGGGGAAGAATAGGATACGCAGAAGAAAAATAAAACCGGAATGTATCTCCAATCGCTCCATCCCAATCGTTTTGATCTGCTATTACTGCAATCTGGTTAGATGAACCAAAGGCTTGTGGTCTGGGAGATAAACTATTTCCTGCTTCACTAGCGCATCCTGAAAGGATTAAAATAAATATAGCTAAGAATGAAATTCCTGAGAATTGCTTTTGCATCATTTCCTTTTTCATATCGACGACATTTTTCACAAAGTTAAAAAACGAGCTGTTGTTCTTGGTATTGTTCCTTATTTAAAAGATGCAAATACTTAATTTTTTGGTGTATTGAAATAGTGGTGAAAGTACTAATGTGAGCTTGTTGATGATTATGTACGATTTGTTTCAACAATAAAAAACCCTCCATAAACTTCAAGTCTATGGAGGGTTTTAAGGATTGTACATGGATTGCTTAAAATAAGCTCTCGATTACATTTTCTTCAGAAATACCTTCCGCTTCTGCTTTATAGTTTCTGACAATACGATGTCTGAGTACATATTTAGCAATTGCTTGAACGTCTTCTATATCCGGAGAATATTTTCCAGAGATGGCCGCATGACACTTAGCACCAAGTACTAAGTATTGTGATGCACGAGGTCCTGCTCCCCAAGAAATATAATTGTTTACCTTTTCTGTTGCTTTAGGCGTATTGGGTCTGGTCTTCGTTGCCAATCCTACAGCATATTCTAAAACGTTATCGGCAATAGGAATTTTACGAATCAATTCCTGGAAATACATAATTTGCTCACCGGTAACAATGTTCTTCAATTTGTGCTTCTGGTTGGTAGTTGTAGATTTTACAACCTGAATTTCTTCTTCATAAGAAGGATAATCCAAAGGAATGTTAAACATAAAACGGTCTAACTGTGCCTCTGGTAATGGATAGGTTCCTTCCTGCTCAATAGGATTCTGAGTAGCTAGTACAAAGAAAGGCGCGGGAAGTACGTGCCTTACACCAGAAATGGTCACAGATCTTTCCTGCATTGCTTCTAAAAGCGCAGCTTGGGTTTTAGGAGGAGTCCTGTTGATCTCATCTGCCAAAACAATATTGGCAAATAGAGGTCCTTTGTTGAACTTAAAATTTCGATCTTCTCCCAGAATCTCTGATCCTGTAATATCGGAAGGCATCAAATCGGGTGTGAATTGTATTCTTTTGAAATCCAGATCCAAAACTTCGGAGATGGTACTTACCAAAAGGGTCTTGGCCAATCCCGGTACTCCTACCAAAAGACTATGTCCATTGCTAAAAAGGGAAATAATTACCATTTGGACAACTTTGTCTTGACCAACGATTACTTTACCAATTTCCTGTGAAAGATCTTTATATGCCTGTGCGAGTCCGTCAACAGCTTCTACATCAGTTTTATAGGCTACTTGTTGCATTGTTAGTTGTAAATCTTGTGATTTAAAAAATGTGTTATTCTTGTAATATTAAGGATTCCTAAAATTAAGAAAAGAATAAATATGTAACGTTCAATTTCATTCCTTTGTTTCGTTGCTTTTTAAAAGGTACCTTAAGGAAGAGGACAAAATAAACTATTATTTCACTCATTTACTTACATTCCCACAACCAATCTGACAAACCAAAAGGCACATCTGAGTAAGAATAATGCCACCATTCAGTTCGAATACCTTGAAAACCATATTTTGCCAGTGTCTCCTTCAAAAGTATTCTGCGGTCCAATATTTCTTTTGGTAAATCTAAATAAGTATGATGCGCTTCCTTTCCAAAATAGTCATAAGGTGATCCCATTTCCAATTGCTGACCATTTTTATCTACAAAAGTAAGATCTACAGCTTTTCCCCTGTTGTGCATTGAACCTCTCGATGGAGGGGTAACATAACTGGGATTTGGAAACTTATCCCACAATAGCTGTTGGATAGGTCTAGGTCTGTAACAATCCAAAAGTAAAAGTTGAAAGCCGTGGGTCATAAACTCTTCTTGTGCTTTCTTTAGTTGTTTGGCCACTTTAGGTCTTAAAAAACACCGACTGCAATCGTACATTTTTTCACCAACGAAATTGTCAGTGGTCGCATATTTCATATCAATAATAAAATTCGTGTCTACGTGACTTAGGTCCAACCATTTCGAGGTATCATAATCGTAGACAATAGCAGCTTGAACTTTTGGTTTTATTGTTGGAATGCCAACGACTGCCTGTTGTTCTAAAACAGCGGACGTGGCAGCATCATTGCTTGGTTCACCACAAGACCAAAAAAACAAGAAGCAAAAAAGATATGAGATGCGCATATATTATTCTCCGAAAATATTTTTTAAGTGAGCTTCCAATTCATGAGCCCTGAAATTTCGAGCGATTATTTTTCCTTCTTTATCCAACAAAACAGTGCTTGGTATAGACCGTACGGAATAAGTAGCAGCCACTTCGTTTTTC
>CALIAG010000063.1 GCA_938041325.1 uncultured Saprospiraceae bacterium
CTTATTCACTCACAGATGGCAACAATACCTTTTCAACCCACTTATGATTTGGCTCAAAAGCTAAAGCCTTTTCAAAAGTTGATTTGGCATTCGGCATATCTTCATACTGTTTATAAGCCATTCCCAACCAAGTCAAAGCAGTAAGGTATTCCCAATTATTTTCGAGCTCACCAACCTTTTCAAAGCACTCAACAGACTTTTTATAATAACGAATGGCCTTTTTTGTGCTTCCTCCAAATAGCGCTGGAGTATAGAAATAAGAACCACCCATTTGATAATTTCCTTTAGGACTTTCCTCATCCAATTTTAATGATTTATTGATGTGCTTGGTACTCTTTGGACCGAGAGTCATTCCTTTCATTGGAGAGAAACCCATTTGCAATCCGTAAATACCTGCTTGCAAAGCATGAACGTCAGGTGAATCTCCTTTTTCTTTTATTAAAACCACCATGTTTTTGTCTGCACTAGCAATAGCTGTCTTGGCCTTTTCGGTTTCTTTGTTGCCCATACAAGTGCCAGCCATGCCATAGTAAGCATTGGTGATTTCGTATAAGAGATCAATGTCTTTTGAGGTTTCATATTGCTTTTCCATTTCTTCAATTCCTTTTTTCCAAAGCGATACATCATTTTGAAGAAAGGCTTGGTACAATCCTGCTTGTTGTTCTGTAGTTAAAGTAGATTGTGAAAAAATGCTTAGAGAAAAACTAAAACAAATAAGAAGACAGATTAAATTTTTCATTGCTTGATATTTTTGTTTGATAAAATGTGATTGTTGATTATGATTATAATATTAAGGGCAAAGAGCGCTATTCCGAAATGGGATTGATGAATGGCGTTAAAGACTTGATGAATGGGAGAGTTATGGAAATTTAAAATTGAATATTGCGGGTTTAAGGGTAAAGCCGAGAAGGCGATCTTCCTTTCGTTTCGCAAAAACGACCAGTCGTCCTTGATTTATGACTGTTGGTAAATCAAGTTTTGATTGTACGGCAATTAAATAGTATTTTGAAAGTATGTTAAGGAACTTGAAAACAATAACTTATAGCAGTTTGAGGTTTCTTTTTCCTTTACTCTGCGCCAAAAATACTCGCCATAGCTACGGCTATGTCTGCGTTTTTTGACTTGTTTAAAGAAAAAATAATTCCTCACCTTTGTAACAACTTATTATTTACATGTTTTTTAGTGAAAACATTTCGAAAGTTTATAATTTTATCACTGGAACAAAGTGGGTTTACCATTCCCTTTTTTGGTTTACTTATACTTTGTTCTGGCATGTAGTGGCCTCACCACAGCCATTTACACCTATCGCTATTACCATATCAACGATGTTTTTGCTTGTAGATGCTGGAGCAGCTTATATTAATTTGTATTATTTAATGCCCCGTTATTTTTATCCCAAAAAATATTTCAAATACACCATTGGTTTAATATTAAACATTGCGTTATTCGTTTGCTTAATGATAGGTGCATGGGCGATAATGGAAAGTGCGATCTTTGGACAAGATTTTGGATTTCCATCCTCCTATGCAACACAATCTATTATTGGATCTGTGATCGGTGTTTTTGCTATAACTATGATGATAAAATTAGCAAAAAGAGGGATTGAAACGGACAAGAAAAACGAAGCTTTAGAAAAAGAGAAACTGTCTACTGAATTAAAGTTTTTAAAATCTCAACTCAACCCGCATTTCTTATTCAATGCTTTGAACAGTATCTATTTTATGATCAAAAAAGATCCGGATTTGGCAGCGGATGCATTGGCGAACTTTTCAGACATGCTGCGTTACCAGATCTATGATTGTAATGATTCTAAAATTAGTTTAAAAAAAGAAGTAGAATATTTAGAAAATTTTATACGAATTTCTAAACTCAGAAAAAGAGAAGATTTTAAAATGAATGTAAGCATAGATGAAAAAATTAATGGAGAAATGGTTGCGCCATTGGTTTTAATTCCATTTGTTGAAAATGCTTTTAAGCATGTGTCTGTCCATCGTGATTTGGACAATTGGATCAATGTGCAGTTGGATTTGAAAGGGCAGGATTTAGAATTTGTTGTTGAAAATTCTATTGAAAAAGATGTTGTCAGTGATGAAGCCGTAAAAGTTGGGGGCTTGGGTTTACCAAATGTAAAACGGCGCTTGGATCTCCTTTATCCAAATAAGCACAACTTGAAGATTGAAGAAACAGAAGATAAATATAAAGTCTCGTTAAAGCTAAAACTAAACTAAATGCTAAAATGCCTTGTCATTGATGATGAACCTCTTGCCAGAGAAGGGATCGCCGGATATGTAAATGATATTGATTTTTTAGAATTAATTGGTACCTGTGAAAATCCATTGGATGCCATCGGTATCATGGAAAAAGGACAAATTGATTTGCTCTTTCTGGATATACAAATGCCTAAAATCAATGGCTTGGATTTTTTGAAATCACTTCAGGATCCACCACTCGTGATTATCACTACGGCTTACCCTAGTTTTGCGTTGGAAGGTTTTCAACTAGCAGTATTGGATTATTTAGTAAAACCCATCACCTTTCAGCGTTTATTAGAAGCGGCAAACAAAGCTAAATCACAATTCAACTTACTTCAACAAAAGCCTGCAAATTCTAGCACAGATCATTTTTTCATCAAACAAGAAAATAAGTTTGAAAAAATCCGACTCGAAGAATTGTTCTTTGTAGAGTCTATGCAAAATTATATTCAACTTCATACTTCAAGAGGAAAATTTACTACATTACTTACCCTTAAAAATATCAAGAGTGAACTTCCGGATCAAGGCTTTCTTCAGGTCCATAAGTCCTACATCGTTGCCATTAGCAAAATTGATTCGGTAGAAGGGAATCAAGTTGTTATTGGTGAGCACAAAATTCCTATCAGCCGCTCCAATAGAGAAAAAGTAATGGATTTGGTGGTAAATGGTAAACTGATTAAAAAGTAGATAGCTCGTTTACTCACCATTTCTATCAATACTTCTACAAGGTTTTCCAGATACTTGATTTTTTTTTCTATCTTCAAAAATCATAATTAAAACCCAGTAAATATGAAGTCCATCACCTCCGATAGAAGAAAATTCATCCGCAAAAGTATTCTAGCCTCTCTAAGTTTACCGCTTTTACAAATGTCCTGTGCAAATGGCAACAGTTCTGAAAAAACAGCAAGCGATAAGCCTGCGGTAAAAGAAGCTGCTCCTCTCAAAATTCCTTACTTGGAAACAATTGGCTTGCAATTGTACACCGTAAGAAATCAGATGGCAGAAGATAAAATGGCCACACTCAAAGCAGTGAAGGAGGCCGGCTATTACCAAGTGGAAATGGGGGACATGGAATCTTCAGATGAGATTTATACAATGGCCAAAGAAGCTGGTTTGGAAGTGAAAGGTTCTTTCTTCAATTGGAATTACTTACTAGGGAATTGGAAGAATATCGGAAGAGAAAAACCAACAGATCTTAATTTTGATAAAATTTTGGAGAAAGCGAACAAACAAGGTTTAGAATACCTCGTCTTTGGATACTTGACCAAAGAGGATCGAAAGACTGCTGACGATTGGAAAAAAATCATTGATATTTTGAATCCCGCTGCAGAAAAATGCAAGGAAGCTGGAATCACATTAAGTTACCACAACCATTCTTTCGAATTTGGAAAAGTAGACGATCAAATTCCTTTCGAAATGCTAATCGAAGGCCTAGATCCAAAAGGCGTTCAATTTGAACTAGATATTTTCTGGGCACAAATCGGCGGCTACGACCCAGTAAAATTGATCAACCGCCTAGACGGCAGGCTCAACCTCTTGCACCTCAAAGACAAACGCAAAGGTTCTGGAATTATCCATGATGAAGCCAAAGTACCAAAGGATGCGTTTAAAGAATTGGGAGCTGGCGAAGTCAACGTATTGGCTTGTATGGAAGCAGGTAAAAATGCCGGTGTGAAATATTGCCATGTAGAACAAGATCAATCTCCGGATCCAATTGCGAGTATCAACCAAAGTATAAAGTATTTGAAAGGGTAGGAGAGAAGAAGACGGTTTTCGATAGTTAGTGTTTCTTTTGGTTTTCGGTAGGACGTGATTCTTTCGGTTTTCGAAAATTGTGTTTCTTTCGGTTTTCGAATACCGCTAGTTTTGGTCTCCGACCAAGAAACGATTATTTCTGTTCATCCATTTTAAATCCGTGCATCCGTGGTAATATTCTTTTTCACGATTGTTCGTTCTTAAATTCGTGAATTCGTGGTCAACCCTTACACCCATTCGTCCAAAAATCCGTGTAATCTTTTACAAAGCTAAACTAAAACTATTTCGATCCATGAAGCAATTGCTATCTCTACTTCTTATTCTATCTTTTTCAAATTTTGCTTTCGCTCAAACCTATACTTTTGGTACCGTCAAAAGTGATTTCCCTGAGCCTTTAATAGGAGCAACGGTCAGTGTAGTAGGAACAGAGCAAGGAGTAGTCACAGATGTTGATGGCAACTACCGCATTGCTAATAATGGTAAAGCAATTGAATTCAAATACCTTGGATTTGAAACATTGCGCCTCGAAAATCCTAATGGAGAGCACAATGTAGTGCTTAAAGAAAAACCTTACACTCTCCATGATGATTTTTTTATAGTGATTGACAAACGCATCCGCTCCGCTCACAATTACTCCGTCCTTCCCCGAAAAATCATCCAGCTCCAAAACCAAACAAACTTACAATCCATACTCAATACAACTCCAGGTGTTTTTATGCACAGTGGCGCACTCAACACAAATCGCATAACCATACGCGGCATAGGAAGCCGTTCTCCATTTTCCACAAACAAAATAAAAGCCTATCTCAATAATATACCATTGACCAATGGCTCAGGAGAAACGACGATAGAAGATGTTGATCTGAGTTTTATTAAGAACATTGAAATTTGGAAAGGCCCAACGGCTAGTCTATATGGTGCAGGATTAGGCGGTGTTGTTTTGATGAATACAGAAATTAGGAATAACGAAAAACCATCCATTTCTACCAACAATACAATTGGCAGTTTTGGCTTGTTTCGCAACGCAACTAATTTGCATATTTCACAACCGGAAAATAAATTTTCACTTCAAGTAAATTACAACCTCACCAATAGTGATGGATATCGAGAAAACAACAAATACCAAAGAGAGGGATTTACGCTGCTTTCTCATGTCGGCTTTGAGTCGGGCGTGCTCAATATATTTGCGAATTATACAAAGCTTAATGCATTCATCCCGAGTTCCTTGAATGAAGAAGATTATTTGAATGAACCCACTAAAGCGGCATTTACTTGGGGAAGTGTAATGGGGTTTGAAGATTATGACCGCTTGTTGGCAGGGATTTCTTTTGACCAAAAAATTAATAAATCAACACAAATTAAATATGCTGTTTTTCTCAATAATCGCCAATCTTACGAGTCTCGACCATTCAATATTCTTACAGAAAATAGTCAGTCAATAGGAGCAAGGTTGGTTTTGGATCTCTTTCGCCAGCATTACAATTGGAAACTAAGTATTGGAACAGAAATATTCAAAGAAGATTATAATTGGGAAACCTTCGTAACCAACGATGGTGAGTTAGGAGCTCCACTTTCCATAAATGAAGAAGACAGAAGTTATTCTAATTTCTTTGCAGAAACACAATACCGTTTTAATCAAAAATTTAAACTCAATGCAGGAGTAAATTTCAATACGACGCAATACAATTTGATGGATCGGTTCTCACCTGATAGCATAGATATTTCTGGTGATTATTCTTTTGATCCTGTTTTGTCTCCGCGGGTAACTTTCAGCTATACTCCAGACTATAATTTGGATTTTTATATATTGGCCAGCCATGGTTTTTCTCCTCCTACTTTAGAAGAAACATTAGCGCCTGATGGAACGATAAACGAGGATATTCAGCCAGAGCGCGCTTGGAATTTTGAAATCGGGAGTAGATCATACAGGTCTAGAAAGAAGTGGCAATATGAAATCAGTTTGTTCTCTATGCAGGTGAATGATTTACTTGTGGCCCGTCGAACGGCACTGGATCAATTCATAGGAGTGAATGCGGGAAAAACGATTCACTCTGGCTTGGAAGCCCATCTAAAGTATTCCATTTGGAAAAAGAGAAAGAACAACCTTGATCTCCACCTCAATTATACTTTTTCTAATTATAAATTCAAGGAGTTTGTTGATGATGACAATGACTTCTCTGGGAATGAACTGACCGGTACGCCACCGCATGTAGTAAATGCAATCCTCTTTTTTAATTACAACAAACTATACGCAAATATAAATTATAATTTCGTCGATGCGCAACCATTGACCGATGCGAATACGATTTATTCCAATGCCTATAGTCTCCTGCATACCAAAGTCGGGTATAAATTTAAAATCGAAAAGAACTGGGAATTCGATGTGAATGCAGGCGTAAATAATTTGCTAGACGAAAAGTATGCTTCTATGCATCAAATCAATGCAGGATCTTTTGGTGGAAGTTTACCTCGTTACTATTATCCTGGATTGCCTCGTAATTTTTACCTCGCCCTTGATGTAAAGTATATCTTTTAATTCCAACTTTTATTTGTCTACATTGTCGAGATGCCAAACTATTTCAGTTGAATTGTATTGGTTAAAGAACATTAATGCATATTCTCAGAATAAAATACATATTTTATACCCTGAATATGGAAACTATTTTTTAATTTAAAACGCTAAAATGAACCTAAAGGGAAATCAAACATACAATGCCTCTGCTCAGGAGATTTGGGACATCTTAATGGATGTAGATAAACTGGCTAAAATAACTCCAGGTGTCTCTAAGCTGGTGTCCATCGGCGAAGATCAATACAATGCTATTTCAGAAATTAAAATTGGCCCAGTCAAAGGCGCTTTTCAAGGAGATTTATTCCTTGAAGAAAAAATAGAGCCCGCTTCCTTTACTTTGCGTGTCAAACAGCAAAGTAAAATTGGAAATGCTGATGCTACTGTTGCGATCAATCTAAATGAAGCAAGTGCAAACGAAACAGAGCTGAGTTTTGATGGAAAAGCAAAATTATCCGGTACCCTTGCACGTACAGGTCAACGGGTACTAGGTGGGGTGGCCAACACTTTGACCAAACAATTTTTCAAAGCTTTAGGAGAAGAGATTGATGCCAATAAATCCTCCAATGAAGTAGCTACTCCCGAAAAGGTAGTTTATGTAGAAACGGTAGAACAAGAAATTAATGCAACAGAAGATGCTGGAATAATAGAGGAAGCTTTGGCGAATGTTGACACAACTGTTCGATCTCAAGAAAAAGAAAGTACAGAAGTTGGTTTTTTTACTTGGTTGAAAAATTTGTTCTCTGGCAAGTAAATTTAAAAAAAGCATATTTATAACGATTAAAAAATAGAACGATGTCAAATGAAATTACAGTTAAGGTAAATGGCAAGTCTGTTACGGAACATGTGGAAGGAAGGGATCTTCTTGCACATTTTCTGAGAGACAAACTACACCTTACCGGAACACACATTGGTTGCGATACCAGCAGCTGTGGCGCTTGTACCATTTTGGTCGATGGACAATCTGTCAAATCATGTACGATGCTCGCTGTACAAGCAGATGGTTGTGAAGTAACGACGATAGAGGGCCTTGCCGGCAATGGTAGCCTACATCCTCTACAAGAAGGCTTCAATGAAATGCACGGACTCCAATGCGGATTCTGCACACCAGGAATGATTATGACTGCAACAGATTTGCTGAAAAGTAATCCCAACCCAACGGAAACCGAAATTCGAGAAGCACTCGAAGGGAATATATGCAGATGCACAGGTTACCACAATATTGTGAAATCTATACAACATGCAGCTGAAAAAATGAATGCCTAATATTTCAGCCCAACTATATTCTAAACCAATAAAAAAAATAGTATGACCAATTATATAGGAAAATCCGTGAAACGCTTGGAAGACAAACGTTTTACAACGGGTAAAGGCCAATACACAGATGATATCGTATTGCCAAATATGACCCACGCATATATTTTGCGTAGCCCATACGCACATGCAAAAATAAACGCTATTGATACTGCAGCTGCTAAAAAACACCCTGGTGTTGTAGCCGTTTTTACAGGAGAAGATGTAAAAGAAATAAATGGTATACCCTGCGGTTGGCAAGTGAATTTTAAGAATGGGGACATCATGAAAGAACCTAAGCATCCAATGCTCGTTCTGGATAAAGCGCTGCATGTTGGAGACAATGTGGCCATCGTAATCGCAGAAGATCGCCAAATAGCTCGCGACGCTGCAGACCTTATTGACATCGATTATGAAGAGTTGCCAGCAGTGGCCAGTCCCAAATTAGCACATGCGACTGATGCACCTCAAGTCCATGATGAAGCACCTAATAATCTTGCTTTTGATTGGGAATTGGGTAACCCAAAAGATGAAGTTGCTGCAGCAATGGCAGCAGCAGCACATGTTACAGAGTTGGATTTAATCAATACGAGAGTTATTCCTAATGCAATGGAACCGCGTAGTGCCATCGGTCATTATGACGATGCCTATGAACGATATACCTTATATACTTCTACTCAAAATCCCCACTTGGTTCGATTATTAATGAGCGCCTTTGTTTTGGGAATACCAGAACATAAAGTTCGGGTAGTTGGTCCAGATGTTGGAGGTGGTTTTGGTAGTAAAATATTCCATTATGCAGAAGAAGCCATGTTGGTTCACTTTGCAAAAGTCATTGGAAGACCAATCAAATGGACAGCGGAAAGAAGCGAAAGTTTTATCAGTGATGCACACGGTAGAGACCACGTTACAAAAGCAACGGTCGGTTTTGATGCGGATGGAAAAATGTTGGCTCTACAAGTTTATACGCACGCTAACATGGGTGCTTACCTTTCTACTTTTGCTCCAGCAGTACCTACTTATTTATATGGTACACTGCTTCAAGGTTTATATACTACGCCAAAAATTAATGTGGATGTGAATGGAATGTTCACGCATACCGTTCCCGTTGATGCGTATCGAGGCGCTGGTCGTCCTGAAGCTACTTTCCTTTTAGAAAGATTAATGGATGTCGCAGCAATGGAAATGAACGTGAGTCCTGTTGACCTTAGACTGAAAAACTTTATTCCACCTTTTGACGGAGTTAAGCAGGAAGGGTATCAAACGCAAGTTGCACTTCAATATGATAGTGGAAACTACCATGGCGTTTTGAACAAAGTAATGGAAATGGTTGACTACGATGCTTTCAGAAAAGAGCAACAAGCAGCATTGAGTACGGGGAAAATATTGGGAATAGGATTCTCGACTTATATTGAAGCTTGTGGTATTGCTCCTTCAGCAGTTGTTGGTGCTTTAGGTGCAAGAGCTGGATTATTTGAATCCGCTCAAGTTACCGTACAACCAACTGGGAAAGTTTCAGTT
>CALIAG010000064.1 GCA_938041325.1 uncultured Saprospiraceae bacterium
AATGAAGCGCATGGTTTTGAGAAAATCCATTAAAAGAAAGGAGAACACTTAGAAGTGTAAAAATTAAATTTTTCATATGCGTAATTTAAAAAGTGAGTTAAGTTTCGGCACATATGAAAGAACAAACTTACAGATTAAAAACAAAAGATGCCAGAAAATGGAAAAATTATTTTTCAGAAAGGGCTGGCTTTCCATTCTTAATATTCAATAAAAATATATTTATGATGTTTGATATTTGAAAAAAAGGAGGCAGTAATTGCAGGTAAATTGCGGTATGATTAATCGTTTATAAATTAAAGTCGTGCCTAAATAATTGTCTATGAAAAAGTCATTATTTCTAATTCTCTGTATTGGATTTTGTTTTGGTTTAACTATAAAACCGTGCTATTCTTTACCTGTAACTGATGGAGTTCAGCAAGAGCTTACGCAATCAAATAAAAAAAAGAAAAGGTGGGAAAAACGGATTCAAAGGTTCAAAAAGAAAGCAGAGAAAAGAAGAATTTTAATTGGTGTATTGACGCTTTTAACGATAGTTTCTTTTGGTGTTGCAATTGGCTTTTTGGTAAATATAAATGCCTCCCTCGGGTGCAGACCAGTATTGACAGGTCTTTATCGAGCTGCCATTTTTGGACTGATTGGATTAGGTCTTACTTTTATACTAAGTATGGAAACCGGCTCAAATGGGTTTTAAAATTTTAAAAGATGAAAAAAATATTTTGCTATACATTGCTTTGTATGATGATCTTATTTACAAACACTCAATCTGTTTATTCTGTAGGGACTGTGGTTAAAGAAAGTGTACAAAAAGAAGATAGAAAGATTCAAAAAAAGATAGATCGTATTCAAAAAAAGATAGCCAAAAGAAAAGGTAAATTAGTTGGTGACATCTTTCTTATACTTGGAATTTCGTTGATAATTGGAGGTTTGATATTCTTGAATAAAGCATCTGGAGCGAGTTGCTTAATCAATGCAATCCAATATTTAATTCTGGGATCCAGTTTGCTATCTCTTGGAGGTACTTTCCTGATGATTCCTTTAATAATATATCTTAATTATGTTATCAAGGAACGTAAGAATAAAAAAGACCAAAGTAAGCACTAGAGAAAATCAAACTTCCTCACTTACCTGAAGTGAGGAAGTTAAAATGTTTTATGGATACAACTGTCCTATCACTGAACCAGCAGAACCAATCACTGCTCCTCCAACTCCACCACTAAGTGCTCCAGTTGCATCAGCGAGCAGCACTTTCAACCATTTAATTCTGCGCTTTCTTTCTACGTTTTCAACAAGTTTGTCAAAGTCATAAGCGATTACATTTGGTCCACGACCTTCAGTTGAAACAGGTACTTGTTGTAAGTACTTTACTCCATTTTCAGCAGCCGGATCCCAAAACTTTGCAGAATGTTTTGCTACTGAGAGAAAAGCTTCAAATTGCGCTGTCATGTTTCTACTTTTTAACAAAAGAGTATACTCTACAATGGTATTCACCTCTGTATGGTTGCTAGCGCTTTCTACTGCATTCATAAAATCAAGCGCATCATTGTAAAGAGTTGAAGATATTAATTTTGCTTGCAGTAATTCACTAATCATAGTCTTTGGCTCTGAATAATCAGAGAATCCGAATCCAGCAGTTCTCATACTTTCAGGCATCATTGAACGAATATGAGTTTCCTGTTGATTAGCAGGTGTATTGGGATTCAACTTTGGCAATAAGATGCGCAACTCTGCATTATGCTGTAGTCCAATCTCATCAAAAGATTGTGCAAAACTTGAAAGCGAAAAAGCAAAAAACAGGAGGAATAAAAGTTTAGTTTTCATAATAAAAAAATTTATACCAATAGACTTTCAAAATGGGGTGCCATTGGATTTTGTAAAACCCAAAACAATAGTTTGTAAAGTTGTATCAGTATAATTTTTAAACCATCCAGATCAGGACAGGAAGAAGACGTTCATAGCTTTATAATTTTGTCTTCACTAGTATATTCTTTTTGGAAAGGAAACGTAACCAGTTTTAAAATTAAAAAAAATAAAAAAGGTTGGAGCAAAGGCCCCAACCGAAACTTGGAATTATGAAAACAAATTTTAAGTCATAGTTATTAGACGGAATTTTTTTCCTCGTCAATAAGTTTGAAAAGAAATTACCTCTTCAAAGTAACATCGCCTTCAAAAAGCAAAGTCACTCCATCGATAAATTCTATTTCTGCAAAATAAGCAAACACACCTGGAATCATTTTTTGATCTTTTAATCGACCATCCCAACCATGCGCTGGATTATTGGGTTGAAATAAAGCATCTTCAAAAACCTTTTCGCCCCAGCGGCTATAGACTTGAAAACTTTTAATTTCTTTAACTGTTGATACATCTGCAAAAATATGGAAGATGTCATTTGTACCATCGTTGTTTGGTGTAAATATATTTGGTATAAAAACATTTCTATCCTTGCGAACTCTCAGCAGAATTTCATCAGTTGCTGGACATCCCTTTTCATCCCAAACGGTGACGGCATAGGCCGTATTGAATAGCGGCCATGCCATTGGAGTTAGACAATCATTACAACTTAAAGAATCAGAAGGTGTCCAGTGAATCGAATCGATTTCAGAAAACAAAAGATTGGTCTGAGCTAAGATCTCATAGCTTTCTCCTAAATTAATTTCTACTTCAGGGACAAGATCAACGGACACTGGCTCCACTCCCGCTATTTCAATCAATTGATTGTATTCACATCCATTCGCATCTTGGGTCACCAAGTCGTATTGGCCGGGTGGCAAATCAAAAATTTGGGCTGGACTAAAACTCTGATCTAGATTTGTAATAGAAAACAAATAAGGTCCTACCCCTCCTTCTACTTCAAGAATCGTCAATGTTCCTCTTTCCCCAAAACATTCTGGCTCCACAAGATCAACGAGAATTAGTTCTGGTCGATCTTCATTGGTCAAAACACTTACGCTGTCCTTAGCGCTACAACCATTGTTTAGATCTGTTACTTCCAGAATATAGCTGCCATCGCTATTCACTTCTGGACTCAGACTGTTCAAATCATTTATAATGTTTCCCGAATCAGTGGTCCAATTAAAAACATAATTATTTGTACTAGAACTAATCTCACCAGAAAGATAAACAGACAAAATTGTACAATCCAAATCATCCGCTTCTCCAGCATCAATTAATGGCGGGCTTAAATCAGAAGAGACCACAACCGAATCTATATTTCCACAGTTATTTTGGTTATTATAGACGGTCAGGTAGTATGTTCCTGTTTCATTCACTAGGGGGCTCAAGCTTGTCTCCTCTGATATTAAGTTACCATTTTGTGTAGTCCAAAGTATGTTGGTGGAATGTGTACTATCACTTTGATTGGCATTCAGTTCTATTATCGAATCTTTACAGTTAATTATTTCCGCTGGCAAGATATTTATGGCCGGCAATTCAACATCAGATTGTACACTAGCAGTACTACTTTGTACACAACCATTCGAAGTATTTACAATCTCTAATATATAATCTCCTCCACTGTTGACTTGTGGCACTGGAGTGCTTTCTGTCCCAGCTTCTATTTCACCATTCACTGTCGTCCATTCAAAATCCAACAAACCAAGAGGCTGAGATCCAGTAGCATCCAATGATGTGGAGGTAATCGCACAATTCAATTCTAAAGCACCAAGCGTATTGATCAATGGAATTGGAGCAATGGTATCTATATCTACCATGAGGGTATCTCGTATTACGCAATTGCTTTCGGTATTCAAAACCCAAAGGACATACTCCCCTGCTCCATTAATCTCTGGATTGAAAGAATTGCCATTAAGTAGAATATTGCCATCTACAGTACTCCAAGAAGTTGAATAATTATTGCCAGTAGAACCAGAAGCTTGTAACTCAACCGATGTATCATAGCAATTCAAAGTAGCGTCTGTACCTGCATTTGCGATTGGAACATCCGCCCGCAATTCAATCGTCACTAATTCTTCCAATGTACAACCCTGTCCATCTGTGACGGTCACGACATATTCTCCCGGTTCTAAATTTCGTGGGTTTGGATCATCTAAGACTAAATGATCCCAATCATAACTGTATGGTGCAAGCCCTCCAATAACGGCCAAAGCAATACTTCCGTTTGCTTCACCCGGGCAAGTAACTTCGGTTGATTGATAAGTCAAACTGAGGTCCGAGTTTACCACACTACCGACACCAGCAATATCCCCTTCACATCCATTGTCAAAAACACTATTTAAGTAGTACGTTCCTATTTCTGAAACTTCTAATGAAAAAGGATTGTCAGTAATATTATTTACAAATACAGGTGGCTGGCTTCCTTGTCGATATTCTATTGACCAGGGGCCAGACCCTGTAAATTCTACCGATAAATTTGCAAATTGATCTTCTGGACAAACCTGCGCATAGCCACTGATTGTAGCGCTCACTGATTCCAGAATGGTTACGGTTGACGTCGCAATACCTGTGCTTCCACATTCATCAGTCACAGTCACCATGTAAGTAGTTGTCTCAGTTGGTTCTACTTGAATATTGGATGTCGTATCGTTGGTGTTCCACAGATAAGAAAAAGCTCCCTGTCCTCCAATGATATTTGGTTCCAAATTAGTTGACTCAGATTCACAGAATACATACTCATCCCCTTGGACGGTTAATGAAGCAATATCGGAAATGGTTAATTCTGAAAAAGGTAAATCACAAGAGCAGGGAGCATCCAACTCGATAATTAATATTTCATTGGTTTCATTTATATTATCGTTAAATATTGTAATGGGAAGAACAGCTGAATCTTCTCCCGGGAGAATCGTAATAGATAAAGGAAAGGCTTCATAATCCAATCCTTCTGTCGCTGTACTCATTGGTGAAACGGTATAGCTAACGGTTAGGGTATCTGAATTATCAATTCCAGTTCTTTCAAAAACAAACTGCCCATTTGTACAACCTTCCAATACGACATTGTCACTTGTCCCTGGTGACTCTCCACTTACAATGGCTTGTCCACCGGCATTAAAGGAATTGGCTTTTAGAAATACTGCTGAATCGAAATAACGATCTGTTACATCAGAGATCGCTAACTTTATGTGGTACACCTCACAGGGCTCAACCGTTGCTTGCGCAGTCAATACTTCCGTAAAGCCATCGAATTCAATATCATTGATTACTTGTCCATCATTTTGGGTATGCCCAAAACAAGACAAACTTGGAGGAAGTATATTCCATTGCCAAGAAGGGATATTGTCAACGTAATAATCATCATTGGAATAATAGTTGACAGAGTTGATCGTGATATAATCTGTTGTGCCTGGTATAAAAGCTATGTTTTCAGCATTGTCTAGAAATGGACCGTTGATACCTGGGCCACTAATAAAAAAACCAAAAACATCATTAAAAAGACTACCAGCATATTCACAATATTCTTCAGAGGCAAATACAAATTCAAAGGAAATGGTATTGGAAGTTGGTATAAAATCAAATTCCAAAATTGCAACATCTAGAATGTAAGTAGCTAAGGGCTGCATATCTAAAAGATCTTGGTCATAGGTATCTGAAATCAATGCTGTACTCCTATTGTAAGAACTGTTTGGCCCAACAGCATTATTAACATGTCCGGTAGAAATAATGATTCCTTCTTCGATGTCAATCGCGTCTGTACCATTGCTAAAAAATCCCAATCCATCCGGGGAGCCTGAAAAATTGATGCTCCCCGGAACGACTTCAAAACAATCTCCACCTACAAATACATCCTCAATTAAAGTTTGAGGAGAGAAATCAGGGTTAGTGATTATGGACGATACTAAGTTGGCAGAGGGTGAATCAAAGCAAGATTGGCATTGAATACTGAGATCAAAAGATTTCGGTTTGGGATGACACTCAGCTGAGTAAAGGGTAACTTCTCGGCATGTACCGAGGGCTTTAAAATTTGTTTCGTAGTAGGAGTTCTCGGGTATAGAATAATCAGGGTTTTGAAGATCAATACAGGTAACATCAAAGCTACTCAAATAATAATCCTCACCAGTTTGCAAACCGCAAATGGTTAGTATGTTGTTCGATGAATTCGGATTAAAAACATAGCGGATTTGTTCCGTGTTTGTAAGCAAGGTATCCGCTATGTTCGTGTCAGGATTATAATTTGTATCTAGTGCTGCGACTGATACGGCCACCAAAATAATTGGCAGAGCCAGTATCTTTTTGAGAGATACAAACATGGTTTGTGGGACAAGTTTACGGTTTAAATAAATATGTTGAAGTTATTTAAAAATGAAGCACAATAACTACATCTAAGTCATTGATCTCGTGGATCTTCAGCTATTTTTATTCCCGTAGCTAAGGCTACGAAAAGAAAAAGAGCTTCGCCCACAAAACCAAGCACTTAGCTTCGCTTTCTGTGAACATTCTTTAACAACTTCATAAATATTGCTCTCCAAATAGAGAACAGCTAAGTTCAATTTGTTTAAAACATTTTTACCTGATTACTCAGGCATACTCATCCAGTATTAGCAAGAAAAAAATAAGAAGGGTAAGTTCCGGTTAAAATATTGTTCGAAGGTGTGGTTCTTCGTTGGGATAAAAGTATTTAATAAAACTTAAAAAAAAGAAGGAAAAGAAAAATAATTAAAAACTTTAAGGGTTTGTTAACGGATTGAAAAGGAGTCGGCATAAAAAAAACGCTGCGGTACCACCCGCAGCGTTCAATGAATTTGAGAAAAATTTCACCAACACAATGCTTTCTTTTTTTGCGACCAAAAATGCCAAAGCCAAGCCATGAGGCTTGGCAATGGCCTCTTTTAAAAACAAAAATGTGGTAGGTCGTATTAAGTTCTTTACATGTGATCAGGAACAATACTGCCCCGCAATTCTTACTGTTTCTGTACAATTTTTTTAGTCCACGTAGTTTAAAATTATTTTCCTGAATATCATTCGGAACATCGACTCGGTTTTAGTTTAGCTTTATATTTGTCAGTCAATCATCGCGTTCCGTATGGACTTTATCAAGCCCTCACTTGATTGTTTTTTAAATTGCACCGTAGAGTAATGCTTTCAATCGAGAGCCTTGGATCTCGGGCATCGCGTACGTATTATTGAATTTCTCAATCGTACTTTTAATGTCGAATTTAAGCTCGTTGAATTGTCGGGGCAGTTGCTCCTGGCATGCGTCTTCGTTTTCGTAAGTAGA
>CALIAG010000065.1 GCA_938041325.1 uncultured Saprospiraceae bacterium
ATGCAACTAGCACAAATTAATATCGGTAGAATTCTCGCCCCAATGGATAGCGAAATTATGTCTGGATTTAAAAATAACCTTGAAAAAATAAATGCGCTTGCAGAGTCTAGTCCAGGTTTCATTTGGCGTTTAAAAGATGAAAATAACAATGCTACAGATATCAAGGTATTTGAAGATGAATTTCTTTTAATCAACATGTCTGTTTGGGAAAACAAGGACGCGCTTTTTGACTATGTTTATAAATCCGATCACACCTCCTTTTTAGCAAAAAAGAAACAATGGTTTGAGAAATTAAAAGATATGCATTTGGCATTGTGGTTTGTTGAAAATGGTCATCATCCTACTCCAACAGAAGCTATTGAACGTTTGGAGTACCTGAGGAAGCATGGGGATACTCCTTTTGCGTTTAGTTTTCGAGCAAAATTTACAGAAGAAGATTTACAAGAATACCTCAAAGAAAAATGATTTGCCTTATCTTGAGCATATTCTCAAATAGTAGAATTGTTTTGAGAAAATGACATTTACCATTAATGAGGAAAAAAAATAGAAAAGTAAAGTGGAACCGTATTATCTGGATTACTGTCTGCTGGGTGATTGTAGCAGCAGTGCAAGCAGCTTATGAGTTGGCGGTTCTGATTGTCAATGGTGTTGAAACCCATGATTCTAGAACAATAAGTGTGATGGTTTTTACCAACATGTTCGGAGGGTTTGTAGCAGGAATATTGGGCGGTTATATGTTGGAAAAATTTACAATCCCTTGGTTTTCTATTTTTCCTTTTGGAAAGTCATTATTTCTTCTTTTCGTATTCTTTTCTTTGGTTTTTTTGACGGTGGTTTTAGTACTTGTTCCATTTGCAAGCTTCTTAGCAAATCCTAAAATTTTTGAGCAAGAGTCTTTCGATTCGTTGTTAATGAAAGGATTTAATCAAGCCGATCTATGGAGACAATATTTCTTTTGGGCGACAGTAAATGGATTTACAATGATTGCCATTTTTGTTAGTGAAAAATATGGACCTGGTGTTTTTCTCAAATTCCTTCAAGGAAAGTATTTTCATCCTAAAAAAGAAGAACGGATTTTCATGTTTCTCGATATTCGAGGGGCTTCTAGAATTGCAGAACGTCTGAGTGAAAAAGAATATTTTTCCTTTTTGAAAAACTTTATTGATGATGCTACAGATCCTATTTTAGCAACCAAAGGAGAAATATATCAATATATCGGAGATGAGATTGTAGTGAGTTGGCCCATAAAAAAGGGTTTGAAAAAGAATAATTGTATAGAGTGTTTTTTTGAGATTAGAAAAGTCTTTGACGAGTTAAAGCCTGATTATATTAAACATTTTAATGCTTGGCCAGAATTAAAAGCTGGAATGCATACGGGAGAAGTGATGGTTGGGGAGATGGGTAGAGTGAAAAGGGATATTAGTTATAGTGGAGATGTTTTAAACACCACTGCAAGAATTGAAGGAGAATGCAATAAATACAAAGTTGACCTTTTGATTTCAGATCAACTTTTTGAAAAGCTAAAAAGGGTTTCGAAATATAAATTTAATAATTTAGGAAATATACTATTGCGAGGGAAGAAGCAAGCAATTGGTATAGTTAGTATTGAACTAAATAATTAAATTTTTAATCAGGCCATTCGATTGCTCAGATCGAATCTTGTATATTTTACCACTACAAATGGATCGCCTTCCTTATACAAATCCTTCCAAGGCTGCAATTGTCAAATCTTAGCACACTCACTCTGTCCTTTCTTTTCTAAATATTTTTAATCATAAGTGTCACACTGCTTGACCTTAAATTGTCTAACTTATAGAATCTATGCAAAAGGACATTAAAATAATCGTTGAACAAGCAAATGCAGGCGACCAGAAATCTTTAGAAAAAGTGATCCTGCATATAAAAGACATGATTTACAATCTTGCACTTAAGATGTTACTATTTCCAGAAGATGCCAAAGACGCTACGCAAGAAATTTTAGTAAAAGTGATCACTCATTTGAGCACTTTTGAAGGAGGCAGTAAGTTTCAAACTTGGGTCTATAGAATCGCTGTGAATTACCTTTTGAATTTAAATAAGAAAAACGCTCAACGGCGTTTCATTTCTTTCGAAGATTACGCAAAGCAAATTGATACCGGACAATCGGATAGCATTTCATATGCAACGAATGAGGGGGAATTGTCCTTGTTAGAGGAAGAAGTAAAAGTGTCTTGCACACATGGTTTGTTGATGTGTCTTAATGAGCAAAGCAGAATGATTTATATTCTCGGAGATATTTTAGCGTTTAACAGTTTAGAAGGGGGGAGCATTTTAGATATCTCTTCTGATAACTTTCGAAAACAGCTTTCCAGATCACGAAAAAAAATTCGCAATTTTCTAAATAATAAATGCGGATTGGCCAATCCAAACAATCCTTGTAGATGTAAAAGGAAAATTGATTTTTTAGTTGGGCAGGGAATGATGGATCCTAAGAATTTGCGTTTTGCAAATGAGACACAAAGGAGTATTGATCTAGTTGAAAAAATAGATGACCTAGGAAAAGCTTTGGCCATTTATCAATCCGTACCCAATATACCAACTCCAGAAGAAGTTGTTTTGAAAATGAAAGAAATGATCAATAATTTTTAATTTAAACGAATAGAACTACTAACTGAAATGAATTCATTTAATACAAAAAGATTTTTGTTTGTAACACTTTTAACGAGTATTTGGATCAATATTTCAGAGGTGTTTCGATACCTAGTATTTGTGCGTCAGAGCGTAAAAGATTTTTTTAATCCAAAAAATGGAATTGCAGATATGGGTTTTGAGAATATATTAGTTTGGGGCTTTTGGGATTCCCTATTAACAATTGTCTTAGTACTGATCGTTTGGATGACTTGTAAGTTATTAGGAAACAATTCAAAATCAATCTTCATAGGAGGAAGTATTGTTTGGCTGAGTGTATTTGTGATTTTCTGGGTAGCTACAGCTAATATGGGTTTGTGCAATTGGAATTTACTTTACCTCACACTACCTCTAAGTTGGCTTGAAATGTTAGCCGGAGCTTGGTTGGCGATGAAACTTTTTTCTTATTACGAAACAAAAAATAACAATGATAAAAGACTTATTGGAAACATGGAAAGTCAATAATGAAGCGACTCTTTATTTGTTGGAAAATATTGAAAAGGATTGGCTTAAAATTCGATTGGGTAGCAAAGGATGGACAATAGGGGAGCAGTTCATTCACATCAACAACATCCGCTCCATGTGGGTCAATAAAGTTGGCGCAAAAGAGGACTTAAAGATTGCAAAGAAGTTTTCTAAGGATAAAAAGGAACTTAAAAAAGGTCTTAATCTGTCCGCTCATAAAATGCACATTGCCTTGGGTACTATTTTTAAAGAAAACAAAATAAAAGGCTACCGCCCTCACCCCGCAGCGTTCTTCGCACAAATGATTGCGCACGAAGCCCACCATCGCGGGCAAATCATGTTTATTGTTAAACAGAATAATTTACCCATTTCCAAATCCGTAAATTATGGATTATGGGGCTGGACGAAATTTTTAAAAACTTCGTAGTCTAGATCTCGCCTTTCTTCATCCCTTCTATCGCATAATTGGCCGCTCTTGCAGTCAGCGCCATAAAAGTCAAGGAAGGATTCTGTGTAGCAACGGAGGTCATACATGCTCCATCGGTCACAAAAACATTTTTGCACTCATGCATTTGATTCCACTTGTTCAACAAAGAAGTTTTAGGATCATGTCCCATTCGTACTCCACCCATTTCATGAATATCTAACCCCGGGGCTTGCTTGGTATCTCTGGTTTGAATATTGGTGAAGCCAGCTTTCTTATACATGTCTGTAAACTGCTCAAAGAAATCCTGGATCATTTTCTCATCATTGTCATCATAATCAATTGAAATATTTAGAGAAGGAATTCCGTATTCGTCTTTTTGCGTTTCATGCAAGTTGACGTAATTGGATTCTTTTGGGATGGTTTCCCCCATCATATGCGAGCCAACAGACCAAGGTTTGAATCCCGCTTCCGCAGTTAAGTTATTGGTTAACTCTTCGCCAATTCCGTCGTAATTGACAGCTCTACTTCGACCTGCTGAAAAACCAGCTGCATATCCACGAAGGAATTCTGTTTCTTGTTTGTAAATATTTCTAAAACGCGGTATGTAAGCACTGGTCGCTCTTCCGCCAGTTGTTCTAAATTCTTTATGTCCTTCGTGAGTAGCATTGATTTTTGCACGGTAATTATGGAAAGCAACATACTTGCCGAGCAAGCCATTGTCATTGCCTAAACCATTTGGAAATCGCTTTGAAGTTGAGTTCAATAAAATCGCATTGGTATTCAGAGTCGCAGCATTTACAAAAATGGTTTTAGCAAAATATTCAGTGGTTTCCTTGGTATGTGCATCTATGATTCGTACACCTGTTGCACGGTTTTCTTTGTCATCAAAAATAATTGAATGAACAACAGCATCTGTCCGCATCGTCAAGTTGCCTGTTTTTTGCGCCCATGGAATCAAGGTGGAATTAGCGTTAAAATAGCCACCATATGGACAACCTCTTTGACAAATTCTTCTTGCTTGACAAAGCGCTCTACCTTGTTGTTTGAAAATTTCTTTCATCTCCGTCAGGTGAGCACACCGTCCGTAAATCACATGCCTGTTTTTAAAATTATCCTTAACGGAATTTTGGAAATATTTTTCAACTACATTCAAATCCCAAGCTTTCAAAAAATCCCCGTCGGGTAACGTATCTAATTTATCGTAATTGCCAGAAACACCAACAAATTTCTCAACATAGTTATACCACTTTTCTATATCCTTATATCTGATCGGCCAATCCACCGCAAATCCATCACGCGCAGGTCCTTCAAAATCATAATCACTCCATCGCTGTACTTGTCTTGCCCACATGATTGACTTTCCACCCACTTGATAGCCTCGAATCCAGTCAAATGGTTTCTCTTGAACATACTTATGGTCGGTATCTTTCACGAAAAAATGCATTGCATCTTCTTTGTAAGCATAACATCGAGTAATCACAGGATTGGCTTCTGCAATTTCCTGTGGAATTTTACCTCTATGTTTGAACTGCCAAGGTTGCATGGTCGTAGTCGGGTAGTCCTTGAGATGTTCGACGTTTCGTCCCCTTTCTAAAAGAAGTGTTTTTAATCCTTTATCACAAAACTCCTTCGCGGCCCAACCTCCGGTCATTCCCGCTCCTATAACTATGGCATCAAAATGATGATCTGATTGATTTGACATATTTAAAATTTGTTGTCTTTATTTACAAACTGAATGCTGAATTAAAATTTATACAGGGACTTTTCCATTGTATTCACCAGGAAGGAATTGCCAGTCTAAATGATTGGTCATGAAATAATCAGATCCCGTAAAATGTTGAACAGTAAAACGTTTAGTTAAGTCAGTAAAGCTTTGCATAGATTCCCAGATCGAAACTTTTTCAGGATCGGTCTCTTCAGTCTTTTCGTTAAGGCTATTGAAAAGTGCTAATTGGTTTTCTTTTGTCATTTTTGAAAAAGAAGAATCGTACTTTTCCTTTGCAAGGCTGATAAAACCTCTCAACCCAGCGACGTATTTTTTACAATCTTCTAATGGCATACAATCGTTTACCATATTCAAAATGAATTCTTGAACAGGCTCCGGAGTTTCAATAGGCAAATCACCTTTCGGTAAAATGGAATTTGCAAGATCACCGATGAATTTAAACTCATCAACGTTTAGCATTAAGTTTTTGTAGCCTTGCAGTGGAGCGGGTTCCATCTTACAATGAGGAAAGATTATAGCTCCTGCTGACACAACGATGATGTTTCTGAGTGCTTGCCGTCTTTGCATATCCTTAGTTTTGTTTGATTAATCAACAAGGTTGGAATAGAATTACCTTCTATCAAAAATAAAATAAAGTGGCGAAAAGCATAAATTTTAAGGGAAGAGTTTAGATTTAGTTGGGCTGCGTAGTACAATTTTGAGTTTGAATAATACTATACTTCATATTTAATAAGCTAAATAGGAATTGTAGCTAAACTTTGAGGGAAACAATGGTCCTTTCTTTGGTGCATAGCACATCAAAAAGGTAATTTAAAAGGATTGAATGGTGTTTATATTAAGACCATAGGCAAGATCAGGAGAATAATCGCTGTTATTCCTGTTAAAAGGTTGGTAACCTTATTGACCTTCTTTTCTGTAAAAAGAGCATGGTCAGTATTGGTTTTTGAAAGTTGATACCTAATTTGAAGTTGTGCTCGGAAAGCAGATTTCAAAAACATCCCGATGTAACAACCAATAATGGCGATTCCACTAAATAAGAATCCGCCCAATATCAATGCAATAATATTGAAAATCAATAATCTCGTATTGATGATCATATCACCATCGCCACCTGCAAACACGGGTAGTACCAAAATTATAAATAGCAACTCTACTGATAAACAAATAATCGGAACCGAAAAGGTAGAACGAAAAGCGAATTTAATAGGATTCTCTATGGGCAAAGTGGAGATGATAATTCCTATAGATAAACCGAGTAAAACGAAGTTTGGGATTACATAAATAAATTCATTAAAGTTGTTCCATTTTGAAAAACTAAAAGCCAAATACAGTATTGAAAACAATCCTGTTAATAGATATTTATATTTTGATTCAAGAAATGCAGCTATCAATTCATCCGCATCAATCGAATTGTATTGAAAAGAGGAATCTTCGAAATCAGATCCCATCAAATCATTGCTTAATCCAAGAACCAATGCATTTAATTTATTTTCTTCTAAAGACAATTCAGATGAAGAGATTAAACCC
>CALIAG010000066.1 GCA_938041325.1 uncultured Saprospiraceae bacterium
GGGGTTTTAAATTATGTTTTAGCGTTTTTCCATTTTTGCTGTTAATTTCTTTTTAGATATCGCTCCTACAGAGCTAAAAGAATAATTATACTTGGAGCTATAAAGATTTCGCACCTACGGCGCTTATTCAATATCTTATTGATCTGGCTATAAAGATGGCGCTCCTCTGGAGGTTAATCGCTTTTTTAAACCAACTACTTTAAAAATGAGACTATTGTCTTTGATAGCTCCAGAGGAGCGAAACCTTTATAGAAAATGGGTGTCTTTTTATTTAAGCGCCGTAGGTGCGAAATCTTTCTTGTCGTTTTGATTTTTTGTAGTTAGAAATTTTCATATTTCGGCAGAATAGAAAAAGGGTTTACTACACTGTATTAAAGTTTAGTAAACCCTTTTGGGAATAATCAGCAAGAAGTTTTCTTGGCAGTTTAATACGCTGATTAAGTCCGGAGGATAGGCCTTGGCAAATAAATTTGTTGGCACATTTTCTAAAACCACCCGTATGGTGACGGGTGGTTTATAGCGGATGGCTTTTTACTCACCAGTGTGCAAGATCATTTTTCTAGTTGCCTGGTATTCATCGGATTCTAATTCGTAATAGTAAACGCCTGGTCCGCCCAAATCTCCAATATTTATATCTAATTCGTTGTATCCTTTATCAAACTCCTGATCTATGGATTTGATTAATCTTCCTGAGAAGTCAAAGATTGAAAGTTTAGCAGCACTTGCTTTTGGTAGCATGAAGCCAATCACTGTTTCATCAACAAACGGGTTAGGTCTGTTTTGGAACAACTGGAATTCAGAAGCTAAGTAGTCACTGTTTTCTTGTCCAAATTCTAGTACTACATCTTTGAATTCGCCATCGTTATTGTATGCTTCTGCTTTCGTTAAGCTTGAATTTATTCTGATTGCTTTTGACAATAAAAATTCAGACTGTGCTTTAAACTTCAAGCTGAACAATACTTCCTCTTTTTTCAAATCAATCGCTTGGTTGTTGTACCATGCTGTGGTGATTTTACCTGCGTCTTTATGACTCAATCCAAATGATGATGTAGATAGTCCCAATTTTTCAGACAATTTGGTAGCTTCTAAATCAACAAAGCTCATCATCGAAGCATCGAAATCAAATGTGAATTGGTAACCCAAAAGTGCATTGAAGTCTTTAGCAGTTACCTCTACAGTAAAGAGTTGATCTTTTGCCAAAGTTTGTTCTTCTGTCATCAAGATTAAGTTAGAAGAACGCGTTTGAGCAATTGGTTGCTGTGTTGAGTTAACAGTAGCAGTACCATTTACATCACCAATTTTCACCCCAACAAAATCAACATCTCCCATGTGGTGTTCTAAACCATTTATGGAATAAGATTCAGGGAATGCCGTTGCAAATGGATTATCCAATTGAGGGAAAACAAAATCTTTATCAATGAATCTCCAAGAATTATTATTCGGGAAATCTTCATTAATGTAAAGGATCAATTTTCTTAAATCAACTAAATCCAAAGTCGTAATGCTTCCAGAATTATTCACATCCGCAGCAAGCATTTTGTATGGAGAATCCAATTGTTCTATATTCAATATGTGCTTGCTAATCAAAACCAAATCAAAAGTTGAAACACCATTAAGGTGATCTTCATCATGAAAAGGTTCTACTACATAATTGTAGTTTGTTGGCAACTGAGGGAAGTTGAAAATACCTTCCACACTAGTCATCTCAGTCATATCCATTCCACCATCTAAATCTACTTCAATGTTTTCCATTCGTTCTCCTTCAACAGACTCAATGATACCAGCAACGTTCGCCATTGGAGGTGTGGGACAAATGTCATCCGGCATGCCATCCATGTCCTCATCTGGTTCTTGTACAGTCAATCCGATACCACAAGTAGAAGTATTTCCGTAATTATCCGTCAATTGAATTCCTATAAACTGATCCCCTAAATCCGCACAGGTCAACACTTGCGAGTTTCCTGTAAATGGTGGAAGGAATTGCGTTATTACCTCATCGTTCGGTGTACAATCAATGATTAAGAAAATAAAATCTGTTGCGTTTATTGTCGCTTCCATTGTTGCTGCATCCAGGAATATGGTTTGTGATCCACAAAGGAAAGTTGGATCTGCAGCATCATTGACCGTGACCGTTGTAGAGCAAGTTGTCTCGTTTCCACAATTATCTGTAGCGGTAAAAGTAATGACATGAACTCCTAATGGATATCTTCCATCTGCGTCTCCATCATTGCTGAAAGCAAATTCAGAATCATTTGTAATTGATACATCTTCATCACAGTTGTCCATTGCAGATACTGGAATTGCTAGTAAAGAATCACATCTATGAATTGGGAATCCGAAAGGATCTAATTCAATAAAGATTCCTACCGTAATATCGTTGCTACAATTAATAACAGGTGGTTGTGAATCAGTCACTGTGATGGACTGAGAAGCGGTTGCTGTATTGCCGCAGTTATCTGTAGCGGTATAAGTTCTTACGATTTGAAATCCGTCTTCGCAGATGATATTCATATTTGCTGTCGTAAAAGTCAACTCTACATCATCATCACAATTGTCCGTTGCGGTTGCATCGCCATCCATAAAATCAGGAATATCGTCACAAGAAGCAGTGACCGTTGCATTCATGATTGTAATCACAGGAGGTGTATTGTCTTCAACAGTAATTATTTGCTGAGCCATATTTGTGTTTCCACAATTGTCACTAGCGGTCCAAGTTCTTGTAATGATTCTTTCATCTACACAATCTCCTTCTTCTATATTTTCTAAGAAAACCATAAAGACATCTGTATCACAATTGTCCATTGCTTGAACATCGTCTGGATCAGGAATCATTCCACATTCAACAGTTACATCATCTCCTACTCCAGTAAAAGTTGGAATTTGAGTATCCTGAACGGTAAGCATCTGTGTTGCAGTACTTACATTGCTACATTCGTCAGTTGCGGTCCACGTTCTCATTAATGTATAATTGTCTGTACAATTGCCATCTGTTCTCATTTCTGCAAATACAACATCTATGTTTACTGATGAAGAGCAGTTATCAGATATATCCACACCCGATGGATCTGGAACATCAGAACATTCAACAGTTAAATCATCAGGAATTCCTGAGATCACAGGTGGTGTATTGTCATCTACGCTAATTACTTGCATTGCTGAAGTCGCATTGCCACAATTGTCCGTCGCTGTCCAAGTTCTTGTTAATGTATAATTATGAGGACAGTCTCCATCTGTTCGCACTTCATTAAATTCCACATCCTGAGGAGAATTACAATTGTCCATTGCAGTAATATCTGTAATTGAGGGAATGTCTACACATTCAACAGTAATGTCATCAGGATCATCACTCAATACAGGTGCATCGTCATCTTGAAAGGTAAGAACCTGCATGACTGAAGTAGCGTTGCCACAATCGTCAGTAGCAGTCCAAGTTCTTGTTAAAACAAAATCTTCTGGACAATCTCCATCTACTCTTGTTTCTGAGAAAACAACGTCTTGTGGATCTGTACAATTGTCTGTAGCGGTGAGTACATCCGGATCTGGAATAACCGAACATTCAATAGTCATATCCATGGGTGCACCACTCAATACTGGAGCAGTTGTATCGTCGATAGTAATGACTTGAGATGCTGTTGCCGTATTTCCACAATTGTCTGTAGCAGTCCAAGTTCTTGTTAATGTAAAATTATTTGGACAATCCCCTGGCGTCATCATTTCTGCCATTGACACATTAGGATCATCTGTACAATTGTCTGTTGCAGTTACTACTGCATCTGCTGGTGTCATATCACATTCGAGTGTAACATTATCAGGTATTCCTGCCAATACAGGTGGAGCATCATCTCTAACCGTAATGACTTGAGATTGACTTACGGAGTTTCCACAAAGGTCAGTAGCGGTCCAAATTCTTGTGATCACAAAATTATCTGGGCAATTGCCTGCCTCTGTTCCGCCACTCATCACCGGCATAATATTCGGTGTACAATCGTCACTCGCGGTTACAACCGGAAGGTCAGGAATATTATTACAGTCTACTGTTAAATCGTCTGGTACTCCTGTCAATGTTGGAGGTTCTTCATCATTCAAAGTAACTTGTTGTGTAGCAGTTGAAGTGTTTCCACAATTGTCTGTTGCAGTAAATACTCTGGTAATAACTGTAGATCCAGTACATGGTCCACCATCTCCCATTTGCATTTCTGTAATTACAACGTCGGTATCACAATTGTCTGTTGCTGTTGGTAACATTACCACTGGAGGATCAGAGCATTCAATAGTTACGTCATCTGGAACGTTTGCTATTTCCGGAGGTGTTGTATCGTCAATAGCAATAACTTGAGATGCTGTTGCTGTATTTCCACAATGATCCGTCGCAGTCCATACTCTTGTAATCGACATTGCATCTTCGCAATCTCCTGGAGCAGAAGTTTCACTCATTGATATCATGACATCGTTATCACAGTTATCTGTAGCTGTAGGCATTCCTGCAGCTGGTATCATATCACATTCAGCAGATGTATTCGCTGGCACATTTGCCAAAGTTGGCGGAGTATCATCCGTTACTGTTATTACTTGAGAAGCTGTAGCTGTGTTGCCACAATCATCCGTCGCTGTCCAAGTTCTGGTAATTGTACTATTGCCTGGGCAATCACCAGGAACGATGCTTGAAGCCATTGTAACTTCTACGTCGACATCACAATTATCAGTTCCAGTAACATTAGCAATAGAAGGAGACTCATCACATTGAATTGATGTATTGGCAGGAACGCCAACTAACTCTGGAGCTGTATTGTCTATGACTGTAACAATCTGAGTTGCTACAGAAGTATTGCCACAATTATCTGTTGCCGTCCATGTTCTTGTAATTGTAGATTCTCCTAGACAATCGCCGGGAGTTGTAGAACTTGCAAGGTCAATATCTACATCATTATCGCAATCATCTGTTGCAGTTACGTTTGCAGCAGCAGGCGTTTCATCACAATTGATTGTCGTATTCGCTGGAATTCCAGCAAGTACAGGATCTGCATTATCCGTAACGTTAATCACTTGTGTACCTGTTCCAACGTTTCCACAATTGTCCGTTGCCGTTACTGTTCTTGTGATGGTATATTCATCTGTACAAGCACCTGGAGTGGACACTTCAGAAACATTTGTAGTTGGAGTATCATCACAATTATCAGTTGTTGAAAATGAAATTGCAGGGATTGCATCCGTACAAGATAAATTTAATACTGGATCATCCACAGTAACCACTGGCGGTGTTGTATCATCTACGAATATGCTTTGCGTTGCTGTTGTAGAATTGCCACAACGATCCGTTGCAGTATAGGTTCTATTGATGGTATAACTGTCTACGCAATCTCCTGGAGTTGTCGTTTCTACTTTTTCTAAATCAACTTGAAAAGTGCATAAATCAGAAACGGTAGGATCGGTAAGAGAGGCGAGATCATCGCATTCGATTGTAATGTCTGCTTGGTAGTTTGAAAAAACTGGACCTTCCGTATCGTATTCTATAATAATTTGTACATCTGAATATTCTACGTGGTTACAAATATCCATCACTTTCCAAATTCGAATGATTTTTCTAGAACAGGAATCATTTACATAATGAATTTCATCATCATTAAAAAATCCAAACAAACTGCAATCGTCCTCTACAGTTGGGCGACCAGCTATTTCAAAATCATCTCCTTCTCCACAATTTAAAGTAATGTCATCTGGAAATTCAACGACAGGAATTGTATTGTCTTCTAAAGTTATTCTTTGAATGCAAGAAGCTGTTTTTCCGTTCATATCGGTAGCTGTCCAAATTCTTGTCACAACCCCAACACCACATTGATTTGTTGCATCAGAATCTGTGTGCGTAATGGTTACGATTCCACAATCATCTGTTGCTGTTGCTTCTCCATTGGTTAAGGTTAAGTCTGTAAAGTCTTGCGTACAATCCAATGTAACATCAGCTGGGCAAACAATAACTGGAGGCAATTTGTCTTCCACTTCAATGTCAACCATACATTCATTCCAGTGGCGGTATAAATCGCCACCTTCTAACATTCTGTCTGGATCAACTGGTCCTGCACCTGGGTCTACATCAAAGACTCTGAATACGACCATCAAATCATCATTCATAACATCTTCACAACAGAACTTGGCAAAATCATCAAAGTATATTTGATTTCCATTTCTCAAAGCATTATCGTCCCCATTTGCTACATCGCAATCGGTAGCAGTTTGATTGGCATGTGAACCATGATCTGTTCCCAACATATCATCCATTCTGATTACTTTGAAAAAGACTGGATCGACACAATTGTCATGACTGCCATCGTCAAAAGTATTTGCAAATACTTTAGCTGTACCATCTGTCGAAAGTGTAACGGTATGATCTACCTCACATACAGCAACCGGTGGCACCAAATCTTGTACTGTTAAATCGATTGTCAAATCAGAATTATTTCCACAACAATCTGAAGCAGAATAAGTGATTTGATATGTTCCTAATCCAAGATCAGTTATAATATATTGATTTAAAACATCGGAAAAACTTACTGTTCCACCAGAAGCAGAAACAGTATAGTCAGTGATTGTCGAACAATTGTCCTCTAACCATGGTACAGGTGCGTAGTAAGTTGCTTCGCAAGACCATACATCTGTACTAACCGTAACATCTACAATGTCGCTTATCGTTGGTCCGTCAACATCTTCAACTTTAATAATTTGGAGAGGCTCTTCAATAATACCAGTACACCAATCCATAATGAACCAATGTCTTAATATTTTATAACAACCTTCACTGCTTCCTTGAGCACAAATATTTATTCGTTCATCTTGAAATGTATAAAATACCTGAGCACAGGAAGCGGCTCCTGTTGGATAACCTGTTCCCTGCCATTTTACAGTTCCACAAGGATAGAGGACATCATCTGGAGAAGGATTTCCTACATAATGATCTCCACTAAAATCTCCTGCATCAATTGCATTCCACCCTACTATAGCACCACAAGAACTGCTGCTTGCAGTTTCTTTCTCATCACATTGTAAGGCAGGTAAATCTATATTGTCAAAATTTGAAGGGGCAATTATATTGGCTACATCAGGTAGTTCAACGGTGATTACTTGCACGCAAACTGCAGTATTTCCACTTCCATCTGTTGCCGTCCAAGACCTATTAATTACGCGCGTAAAGCCTTCACTGCATCCTCCTAAATCTTCTGCATCCGTGTAAGTCAATGTTGCACCACAGTTATCAGTAACGGTAGGCGCATATGCCAAAGGATCTGCACCAGGAGCAGTGAATACCGGATCGGTATCTGCATCGCAAGGCACAGAAATAGGACCGCAATCTACTATTTCCGGATCTGTTTTATCTTCTATTAAAATATTTCCCCAGCACGGTAGGCCGGTATCTTGATTGATAACTTTTACTTCAAGTGTCTGATCAATTTGATCTGCTGAAACAAAAGGACTTGAACCCAAAGCAGTTCCGTCTGTGTCCATAACAATGACCATAAAAGGCCCTGCACAGTCTGTAACTGCGGTGCCTGCCAGCATCATTTCAGGAGTTATTTCTCCAGCACAACTATTGTCAAGAGTTACATTGACGTTTCCATTACAGGCCCAATTACATTGAGCAGATGTGTTATTGTACCCTGCCAGAAGCAATAAGAATAAAAGGCTTTGCAAGGTTTTCACATTAATTGAGTTAATGTTTATCATCATAGGTATTTCATTTGTTCCTTTATCAAAAGGATAAAGCTCAGATTTCGAAAGAGAAAACAGATCAGAGTATGAAGCATACCAATACCAATGAAATAAACATCAAAGGTGGTGCTTCAAACTATTCTTTAAAATCGGTTTGTGGAATGAAAACGGTAGATGGGAAAGTCTTTGATCAAAGAAAAATTGATTGGAGACCATAACACTTAATAATAGTATTACGAAAATGAGCGTAATAGTTACACTATCGTATTACATTTAACAAATATGGTATATTTTTTTAATATTTACAAATCAAAAAAGAAGTGAATACCTATAAACCAGCATTTTAAACATAACAAAGAAATGTAATTCCTATTAAAAGTTAATGTTCTCAAAACGGGTTACCATACTTAGACAGTCGATTTTAGAGGAAAGATGTAGACAACAGGAACTCGCGGATAAGTTTTCAGGAAGAATAAATACAAAAGTATAATGTTATAATCTATTGTGGCAGTATATGCATCTTTTGTTCGTATTTTTGTATTGAAATTGTCAAGGACGATCGTTAAGTCTTATCTTTGCATCTTAGATTATTTTTGTTCGGACAACATTCTGTTTTTCAAGTTCTTAAAAAAAGAGAAATGTATCTTCTACTCATTTCATTGATTATTGGTCTTTTTGTAGCCATGCTATTTCTCAACATCTACTTTAGAGTCAGAGTCTTTAAAGCTTATAAAAAATTGGTACAGGGCAGGGTCGATTTTCAAGCCGTCCATATTTTTAATAAAAAGAGAATGGAAGAAGAGATTTACCCTAAGTATCCGCAACAGGTTCCCGATATAAAAATCTTTGTCAGTCATATTCATTTTTCTATCAAAATGGCTACGGTATTGACTACTTTGATCACTTTGTTTTGTGCGGTTCTTATTTATTATAAGGATTGAGAAGGGGGTATAAGTTTACTCCTACCCGGTTTTGCTTCAAAAGCTACCTTTTCTCTTAAGTCTTGAAAGCGAGTATATTTTAATCTCATTTTACAATTAGAAGTCTCCCCTCCCTATATAATGATTTGAAAAAGTCGATTTTTTTTAAAAAAATAATCACCTGATTACCAGTGAATTATAGGACTTTTTGGCAATTCAGATAAAAATAATTTATGGAATTTTGAAAATCCTGCGTCTTGTTAGTAGAGGCCTGTTCGATCGAATGCTTTCTAGCTATTATTTTTTACATATGATTCTTGGAAAATGATCCGAGATGAGGCAGGATTATTATGTCCTGTTGAAAATGCACCGAGTTGGGTCGGTGGCGGTGGTGGTAAAAGGGAAGGGCCCTCCCAGCAAAGAGGGCAGCTCAATTAAATCCCCAAAAATGGATCTAAAAATGGTATTAATATCCTTTGCCTGATCTCCTTCGAATTTGAATATTTTGTTATACAAACAAATTGTCCTAATTTAACGCTAACAAACATATTTGAGATGCATTTAGACAAAGAAAATCTTACCAAATTATATTACTCGATCGGAGAAGTTGCAGACATGTTCAATGTTTCCAAATCTTTAATTCGCTTTTGGGAATCAGAGTTTGACTTGCTGCGACCTCACAAAAACAGCAAAGGCGATCGCAGATTTACGAAGCAAAATATTGGTCAGTTTAAAATCATTTATGAACTGGTCAAAGAGAAAGGTTTTACGCTTGATGGCGCTAAACGGGAATTGAAAGAAAACAAAGACCGAATCGCACAACGCTCAAAAGCATTGGATAGCTTGAATGGCTTGAAAGGTTTTTTGACAAGATTAAAAGATCAGATTTAAATCAAAGCCTTATTTCTTTTTGAAATCGGAGATGCTCAATCGTTCTGTGCAAAAATGAAAATCTGCCTCTACATTCGACGCAACAATCACCAGTCGATCCCTTCCATATAGTTTCATCATTTTCTGATACCATTCGGCACCATCCTGATCTAGGTTGGTCGTTGGCTCATCCAATAATAATACTTCTGTTTCGGAGCAAATAGACAAGAGCAATTTCACTCGTTGCTTCATTCCGGAAGAAAAATAGCGGATTTCTTTGTTCCGAGATTTTTTCAGTTCTGACAAATCTATGAGTTGTTCAATAGAAAGGTCGTCGTACATTTTTTTAAACCGAAGATGGAAACGCAAGGCTTCGTACAAACTAAATTCTTCGATCAACTCAATGTAAGGAGCCGAATAACTCATAGAACGGTAAACGTCTTCAATCGAGACTGTTTCACCACCTTGTTGAAATTGTACTTTGCCTTTGGAAGGAGTCAGGTAACCACATAATACTTTTAGGAAAGTAGATTTGCCCGATCCGTTGGGACCCGTAATGGCATATTTGTGTCCAGACTTGAATTGGTAATTTACTTTTCGGAATATCCAATCAAAACGGTAGCGTTTGCCAACATTATCAAGAACTATGTCCATTCGTTTTGTAGCCGTTTAATGGTCTTAAGCCTCGGATAATTCCACGATCAGCCCCTCGGATAAAAGTCAAAATTTTATCTCTTTCTGGAGATTGGGTAATCTTTTCTTCGATCATTCCAACTGCCTGAGTCGTATTGAAGCCACGGATATAAAGAATCCGGTAAATATCTTGAATGGTATGAATTTGTTCTGGACTGAAACCTCTTCTGCGCAATCCTACAGAATTTACGCCGGCATAAGCCAAAGGCTCTCTTGCTGCTTTTACGAAAGGAGGAACATCTTTTCTAACTAAAGAACCACCGCCGACCATCACATGATCTCCGATTCTTACAAATTGATGCACAGCACTCAAACCGCCTAAAATTGATTTTGAACCAATGCGAATATGCCCCGCAAGGTTGACACAATTGGCTAAAACACAATTCTCCCCAATTACACAATCATGTGCGATGTGGCAATAAGCCATAATGAGGCAATTGTTCTTAATTTCTGTTTTATAATTTGCGCGAGTACCGCGATTGATTGTGCAGTATTCCCGAATCGTTACATTATCACCGATTTCTAAAGTAGAATATTCTCCGCTGAATTTTAGATCTTGAGGAGTAGATCCAATGATAGCTCCTGGAAAAATTTTGCAATTTTTACCAATCCGAGTACCATTTAATACACAAACGTTAGGATGAATTATCGTTCCATCGCCTATGACAACATCTTCTTCGATGGTGACAAATGAGCTGATTTTTACGTTTTTTCCTATTCGCGCGTTAGGGTGAATATCATTTAGAGTCTTGTTCATTTTCCGGTCGTCTGATAATTTGTGCAGTTAGTTCCCCTTCTGAAACGATTTTGTTACCTACATACGCTGTCCCGTACATCTGAACTATTCCTCTTCTTATGGGCGCAAGCAATTCCATTTTGAGGATAATAGTATCTCCTGGTACAACTTTATTTTTAAACTTTGTATTGTCTATCTTAATAAAATAAGTATCCCAATTGTGTGGATCTTCTACTGTTGACAAGGCCAATATTCCACCAGTTTGTGCCAATGCTTCAATTTGCAAAACACCTGGGAATACAGGATTTCCGGGAAAATGTCCCTGAAACAGCGCTTCGTTGAAGGTAATATTCTTAATACCGACAACATGCTTTTCTGACAATTCAATCACCTTGTCTACAAACAAAAAAGGATAGCGGTGTGGCAACATTTTCTTTATCGCCTCTACATCAAACAAGACCTCTTGAGTCGGATCATATTTGGGCTTGCCTTTTAACTTCTTTTGTTGCTGTAACCTTTTTTTTAGAATCTTTGCAAACTCAATATTTGCAGTATGACCTGGCTTAGTTGCCAGAATCTTTCCTTTTATCGGACGACCCAAAAGGGCCAAGTCCCCTATTACATCCAGCAATTTATGTCTCGCTGGTTCATTTTCGTAGTATAAATCCGTTGTATTCAGAATGCCTTCTTTCTCCACTTTTACCGATGGGCGCTTCAAACGTTTGGCCAAAGCATCCAACTCTTTCTGAGACATCATTCTATCTACAATAACAATCGCATTGTCCAAATCTCCTCCTTTGATCAAATCATCATCTAGGAGCGTCTCTAATTC
This sequence comes from uncultured Saprospiraceae bacterium, assembly GCA_938041325.1. Classification (GTDB taxonomy): domain Bacteria; phylum Bacteroidota; class Bacteroidia; order Chitinophagales; family Saprospiraceae; genus CALIAG01. The sequence goes on from CALIAG010000066.1 coordinate 11,750, forward strand.
ATGCAAAAACACAAAAGTTCTGCAGGAAGCGATCTCTGTTTTGAATTCGTCCATTGAATTCAAAGAAGCATATTGATGTCCCAAAATGGGAGAATCAAAATCTATCATTGTGGTAATGGAAAAATCATCTGCTGGCAAAGCCAGTAATTCAGATCCTGTGGCTTCATCTACGAAAGAAATCGGTTCGGTAACCTCAAAGTATATGCGATCCGCGTCTTGTTCTTCTAGTCCAGCTTTTTCCAACTTTTTGATAAATTCCTTCGCACTACCGTCCATAATGGGCGATTCCGGTCCGTCTATTTCGATCAACACATTGTCAATGCTTAAGCCTGCCAATGCAGAAAGGGCATGTTCCACCGTACTAACCTGAGCTTCTCCACTTTTAATGGTGGTTCCGCGATTAGTCGATACGACTTTATTGACATCTGCCGCTACGACAGGTGTATTTTCCAGATCTATTCGTTGAAATTTATAGCCGTGGTTAATAGGCGCAGGCTTGAAAGTCATCGAGACCGACTTTCCAGTGTGTAGACCCACTCCTTTTACAGTAACAGCTTTTTTAATGGTATGTTGCTTCATAAATCCCTTGTGATCATTAGACTCAAATTCTAATAAGTCTACTCAAAATCCGACCAAAGATAGTATTTTTTTGAGCTTAGAAAGGATTTTTTGATGCTAAAGACAAAGAAGAGAAAGGTAAAGGTTTTAAAAGGCTTTAAACAGGAAGGGAAAGCTCTTGAACTTTTCGTATCTGGTAAATTTATTTGCCAGGATTATTGCTTGTGTAATGTAGGGGAATAAATTCCCCTGATACGATGGAGTATTAAAATTCCTTTACTTTTATAATTGTAATGTAGGGGAATAAACTCCTCTGATACGAATGGTATTTAAGCCGTATCCTTCAATTTCTTCTCTAATTCTGCTAGCCTCTTGTATAATGCGGGTAGGTTTTTAAAAACGGCGTAGCTTTTCAAATAGTCTTTATAAGCCAATGCGGGAGAGCCATACATGGCTTTGCCTTCTTCTTTAACGGGGGCAGCGATGCCGCTTTGTGCTTGAACTTTCACGCCATCCGCCACTTTTATATGTCCTACGAAACCCGCTTGTCCGCCAATTTGGACATTTTTACCGATCTCTGTGCTGCCTGCGATTCCAGCTTGAGCGGCTATCACTGTATTTTCGCCAAGGGTAACATTATGGGCAATTTGAATCAAATTATCCAGTTTGACGCCTTTCTTGATCAGTGTGCTTCCCATAGATGCGCGGTCAATAACCGTGTTGGATCCGATTTCTACATCGTCTTCCAAAATAACATTCCCCAATTGTGGAATCTTGTGATACCGACCTTCTGCATCAGGTGCAAAACCAAAACCATCTGTACCGATTACTGCATTGGAATGAATGACACAGTTGTTCCCAATGACGCAATCTCTATGGATTTTCGCTCCGGGATAGATCGTTACCTTTTCACCGAGTTTTACATTTTCACCAATAAAAACTTGTGGATATAAAATGCTCCCCGCTCCTATCTTTGCTCCTTCACTCACTATGCTAAAAGTGCCAATGGCCACATTTTCTCCAATGCTGGCATTCGCATGTACCTCACTTTTTTCAGAAATACCGCTTGGTGCTTTATTTATTTGTTCTGCAAACTTTTGCATCAAGACTGCCAGACTCGCTCTTACATTTTCAACTCGAATCAAAGTAGCTTGAATCGGTTCCGTGGCTTTGAAATCTTTAGCGACCAATAATACGGATGCTTTTGTAGTGTAGGCGAAATGTTCGTATTTGGGATGTGCAATAAAGCTTAAGGTCCCGGGAGTTCCTTCTTCGATTTTGCTAGGTGCGTGGATTAGGATTTGTGGGTCTCCTTC
>CALIAG010000067.1 GCA_938041325.1 uncultured Saprospiraceae bacterium
ATGCAATTGGGCAACTATGAAAATGGTCAATCCGATAAGCAAACTCCGCCAATAAGTCTTGTGCTCTTCAAAACCGACATACAAATAAACGAGCATAGGGACTATGAAAGAATAGGACAAAGCATAATGGCCTCCAAAGCGTTCTGTTTGAGGCGCCAATAGTGCCATTCCGAAAGCAATGATTGCTGCATACCAAGGTGGCAAATCAAACTTTCTAAATACCAAATAACAAAAGATGGAACAAAGTAAAATGGAGAATAATAAAAATAGATTATGAATACCAACTGCTTTATCACTTAAGTCAAAAATATGCTCTGAAATAAACTTAATGGTATTGGCAAAAATGGGTTGCATGTCTGTGAATACCACATGTTCGCCGTGTGGATAGTTCATGCCTTGGTACATCGTGTAAGTCGAATCGTACTTTACATGATAAAGTAGGGTAGAGTAGTTTTTAAAACCATCGTAGGAATCCCCAATGAAGTTTTCATTAGGGGAAAGGAGCAATTCTTTGTGCCTGACGAAAATAAACAAGCACATGATTGCAATAAGAAGAAAAAGACCTTTTAGGGTATTAGACATTGAAAAATATCCTGAGAAAATTAAATAATTCCGAAATTACAATTTTCAAACTAACTGAGCTAAATTCGATGCCTTCCTTTAGCTCTACATTGACCAAATTTATTTTATTTTTTCTTTTGTTGGCTAAAACCAAAAACTCAAGGTCGAATAAAAAGCGATCAATCGAAGTATCTAAGAACGCTTCTTGCCCAATTCTATCAAAACCTTTTAGTCCACATTGCGAATCATTTGTAGGCAAGCGCAATAAGGTCTTGATGGTCCAGCGCAAAGTTTTGGACAATACTTTCCTAAACCAAGGCACATTTTCATAATAAGCTTGATCTCGAAAACCCAAAACGACCCCGCCATTTTCCAATAAACTTTTCTCGACTGCAAGCATACTTTCAAGCGTATAAGGAAAATCGATATCTGTAAAAATCAATGCATCAGCCTTTGACTGCCGCACTCCTTGCCTCAAAGCATAGCCTTTCCCATGGTTTTCTGGGTAAGAAACTACCTGAATATCTTGAATATTGGCTTTTAAATAATCGAAATGAGTTTGTTCTACAGAATGCTGAGAACCATCATTGATCAAAATCAAGTTGACATAATGAAGGGAAGACGCTGCAACGTAAGCATTGAAATTGTTCAATAGCTCTTTTTCCCAGCCAGCTTTTGGATTGTAGCAGGGAACAATGATATCTAGCGTACTTACTTGTTGCAATATGATTTTGTTTTCTCGGTCGGCAAAATTAGGGATTTCTTTCGGTTCAGCAAATTTATCATAGCCATCGGACCTTTAAACTCACTTGAAGACAACATTTATCTTTTTAGCCGAAAAAGTAAGGAGAACTGCCTTTTTTTAATTCCTTTATCAACAACGTTTTAAATTGGACTTTGCGAATGAAAAATGGAAGGAAATATGTTAAAATTTGTCCTTTGGGAAAATTGAAGAATTAAATCGACTGAATTATAATTTCTATAGAATTCTCCGTTCTAAAAGATCAATGAAATTAAGCCTGAGAAAGCCCTTCCACATAACCCAATAATCGCCCATAAACCCCGTGTCCTCGCAAAATGTCTTTGTTTCCAATTAAAATAACCTGCTCTCTTGCTCTAGTCAAAGCCACATTTAATTTTCGATCTACACCTTCGTCGGAAAGGGAAACCATAGAATCGATTTGAGCGAAATCATTTGTACATAGTGAGATTAAAATGATATCTCTTGCTCCTCCTTGATAACGTTCCACAGTATCTATCGTCAACAAAGACCGCTCAATTTTTTCTTCATCGAGCAATTGACTGATCTTCGCAATCTGTGCGCGATAAGGAGTAATGATGCCAATAGAAGCAGCAGTCATTTTTTTTGCATTGCTTTCGTAAATTTTGAAATAACTTTTTAATATAGAAATGATCAACTCAGCTTCGTGTTGATTGGTCTTGCCATTGGTGGAAGATTTATCACCTTTTGTATTGAAAAATAAAACACGATTCTTAGCTAATTTTAAATCCAACTCGTTAAAGTCATTGGTGGTTTGAAAAGACAAGGCTTCTTGTTGCGTCAATGATTTAGCTATTGTAGATGGTAAGGTTTTTAAAGTATTATTATAAAAATATTTGTTAGGGAAATCCATCAACTCTTCATGCATTCTTCCTTGGTGACTCAATTGTGCATAAGCCCAATCCCACTTTTGTTCCAAGCACTTTTTGAACAAACGCTCGAAAAATGAATTCCGCAAATTGGTTAACCCTAACTTTCGTAACTCAGGATCTTTGATCTCCGATCTTTCTTTGCTTTGCGTTACAACTGCGGGCAATTGTTTGTGATCACCGATTAAAACGAATTTTTCGAAACGAGGAAGCAATCCAACAAGCATGGGTTCTAAAATCTGAGAAGCTTCATCAATGATTACTCTTTGGAAATGTTTGATGCGCATCAATTCCGGTTTACCATTAATCGAAGCTACTGTCGAAACAAATATCCGGTGGCTTTCCAAAATAGACTTTAGATCATTCCGAGTTTTAACGCTATTCATTTTATGACTCAAAAGTTGATCTTGGAACTTTGGATGCGTGGAATACCTCGAACCAATTCGCAAATAATCGTTTCTTAGTTCAGGGCCAATACTCTCAATGGCTTCGCAAATTTCGTCTACCGCACGATTGGTGTATGCGAGGAGTAAGAAGTTTTCTTTTGTGTTTTCCATCAAGTGCTTGACAAGATGTTTCAACATCACACTTGTCTTTCCTGTACCTGGAGGTCCCCAAAGCAAAAAGTATTCTTCAGCAGAAATAATGGCTCTGAAAATTTCTTTCTGTTCGGCAGTCATTTCGTCTGATGCACTTGCGGATACGAGGCTGCCTTGGACTGGTGGACGACTGGTCAGTAAAAGTTCTTTTTTCGAGCTGGAGTATTGTGAGAATTGAAATAGGCTGCGATACATTGCTGTAAAGCCGCTGTCCAATAAATCATGTTCTAAATTCCATAATAATTTTTGTTCGAAAATTTTAGAGTTAAATTGTTTCGAACGCAATCTGACTTCTACTTTTTCTGCTTCTATGGAAATGATGGTGCACTTGAAAATTTGTTCATGCAAGACTCCCAGCGTATTCGCACGGTAAGGGTATAGTACCGCAATATCACCTTTACGGAAATTTGCCAATTGTTGAGTAGATTCTGTTTTATTGAAAATTAAAACGGGATCTGCTTCTTGAGATAGATTCTCACTCAATTGTAAATGACCGATTATATTGTAGTTGTTCAATTTGTCTTCAAACTTGTCTCGCCACAATGCTGCAAGTCCATTGATGTTGTCTTTGCCATGGACCCCGGTTTTTGCAATCTGATGCTCTCTTGCAATAAAGCCTGTGAAAGCTTGAAAATATTTTTTTTCTAAAGAAGAAAGACTTCTATACGTTTTGTCAAAACGATCTAAATCTCTTTTCAAAAAACCTTTTAAGAAAGGGCTAATTGAACTTTGCAATCTTTCGAAAATATTAGCGCCTTGCTTGTCACTGCGATCGATATTCATCAATTCCCATTCTATTCCCAATAATTCATTGCGAACTTGAATCGCCTCCATTTGTCTAGCCTTAACGACAGGAGCAAATTTTAGATGATCAAGGTCATGGCCGGAATATAAAATGAAATTCTCCGTATTCAGTTTGCCTTGGAAAACTGATTTTACCATCAAATCATAAAGCAATGTTTGAACGTAATGATTGGCACTAAGTCCATGGACATTCGGCTTAAAGGCTTTTCCACTTTTTAATTCTATGATAGCTGCAGTTCGATCGTCTTTTTCATTTTTATAAAAAACATCTAATCTTCCTTGTATGCCATATTTTTCAGAATAAAAAGAAGGCTCTAAAAAACAATCTTCAATTTCAATTTTTCTATTGGGTAAAGTATTTTTGATAACCTGTTTTAAATTGACAAAATGTTTTTGCGAAAGGTTCATGATTTTTCGGACTTCCATGTTTTCAAAAACCAAAAACGCCAATGGGTTTAGTTTGAAAACGTTTGGAAATAATTCCTGGAAAGTGCTGTCAATATTGGTCATCAATTCATCTAGAAAATAATTTGAAATATTCCCGATCATCAAAGGAGGACTATAATCAAAAGGTAAAAACTTTTTAAATAAAACCAATTTCGCTTCACTACCAAAATCCTTAAAACATTCTGAAATAGTCGATACATCAATCAAATAATCTGGTTCAATTACAATACCTTTCGGACGATAAATTCCTTTTGTATCAATTTCTACATCCAACAAATTAAGCGTTACGGGAAAACCAAAAACTTCCCTAACCAAATGAATACTTTTGTTAAAAGGCTCATTGCGATCCGCGATGTTGTATTGAACAAGCACTTCACCGTGATCGTAATCTTCATCTCTCACGATCAACTGTTCATTGACCGTATCATCTTTCAGAGCAATGACTCTAGCAACAGCCTTAAAAGACTTGATTTCTGTTTGCCTTTTGATGGATGCTCCTTCTTTTGGTAGAATACCAAGGAGCTCAGAGGGAATCGGAATTTTGAAAATGTAAGCAAGAGAGTCAGATAATACCCGCAGTCCAAACAAGTAATCACTTTCTTCTTTCTTCAGGTTGTCAGAACTTCCATTCTTCCTGAATTGATGAATGTAATATTGAAGCTTTTTAGGCAAATCATATTGATGACCTGCGTAGGCAATTCTTGCGAAAAGGGTATTGAATTGGAGTTGCTCCTTTTTTGTGACCTCTACAAAAAGCTTACTGAGTAAACGGTGGAGACCAACACATTTTTGAGTAAGAGAGTAAGCAGGATCGTTATGGATTTTCAGTATAGTTTTGAAAAATAAATGCCCCATTTCTGCGGGTAATTCTTTAAAAGAATCATCCGTTGTACTCACTTGCGTAAGCGCTTCCTCATTAAATAATCCCTCCTTATTTGACAATTCATCCATATTATTCCAGTGTATGCGCTAAAATTAATAATTCTAGCTCAACAACAAGAATATGACTTCAGTTTGTCAATCAATATTCTTTTTAATTGCGATATTTATTTCATCATTGACTCTGCATCTGACTATTTTATCGACCATTTAAAATCGAACCAAAAGGCAATTCTATGAAAAACCTCAAAGCGTTATTCCTTTTAAGCATAATCATATGCTTTTTCTCTTGTGAGAATCAAGAAGCAAATTATATTTCTGAAATGAAATCTAAGGAGCAAAGTGGAGCAAGTCTAGCCATGGACCAATGGTCTATGATGCGTTCTTATCCTGGACTGGAACCCAATAATAGAGCTTATAGTTTGGCATTTGATCAAAAAAAGTTAGACTCTGAATTGCGTGGCCCTGGCCCCGAACAATGGAAAGCTTTAGGTCCAAAAAATATTGGCGGAAGAACCTTGTGCATCGCATTTGATCCTACTGACCCAAATTTAATTTACGCAGGATCTGCTAGTGGAGGATTGTGGAAATCTCAAACAGGTGGGGTAGGAGTAGAGGCTTGGGAACCTATATCAACTGGGCATCCAGTCTTAGGTGTTGGAGCGATTGCAATTGATCCAAATGAAAGCAATACCATCTATATCGGTACCGGTGAAGTGTACAATTATAATGCAGCTGCTCCTGGAGTAATCAATCGAATAACAAGAGGATCTTATGGAGTTGGAATTCTAAAATCGGATGATGGTGGCCTGACTTGGACGAAGTCATTGGATTGGGCATACGCAGATATGCGTGGCGTTTCTGATTTGAAAATTAGCCCTACAAATTCAGAATTAATATTCGCAGCGACCTCTCATGGTTTGTACACCAGTGCCGATGCAGGTACATCCTGGACTCTTTCGTTGGACGTTCCGATGGTTACAGATATCGAATTCAAAACCAATGATGCAAATACAATTTATGTTTCTGCCGGAAATATGAATAGCCCACTTTCTGACAAAGGAATCTACATAACGAATGACGGAGGACTTTCTTGGAATAAAATGACGAACGGATTGCCTTCCTCTTTCACTGGTAAGTCCTTGCTTGCGGTGAGCCCGGCTGCTCCGGATTTGGTGTTGGCTTCTGTTGCAAATGAATTTGAAGGAATAGGTTTATATAAAAGTGAAGACAGTGGATTGAGTTGGTCTCTTATATCAAATGAAGATGTGCCTCGCTATCAAGGTTGGTTTGCACATGATGTTGCTATTGATCCAACTGATGTAAGTCAAGTCGTCTATGTTGGTGTAGAAGCTTGGAAATCTGAAAATGGCGGATCAAGTTTTACTAAAACGGGTTTTTGGAATCAATGGGATTTTGGTCAAGTACCTGTTGGAGGTCCGGAAGGTCCGAGTAATTACGTACATGCCGATATCCATCAAATCCTTTATCATCCTACTTTGCCCTCTACCGTTTTCGCATCTACTGATGGAGGAATTTTTGTTTCAAACAACGGTGGTGTTTCCTGGGAAGGAAGAAACGGAGGTTATCAAACGCAACAGTTTTATGCCAACTTTTCCAACTCAACAACGGACTCCCTATATGCTATGGGAGGAATGCAGGACAACGCAACGGCTATTTTTGTTGGAGACGATGCTTGGATCAGAGTAATTGGAGGAGATGGGATGTGTACTGGAATCAATCCCAATGATGATCAAATAGTTTATGGATCTTATCAATACATGAATATCGCACGCTCTGATAATGGTGGCGGATTTTTTGATTTCTTATTTACTCCTTGGGATCAAGAGTGGGTTGTATTCAGTGCTCAATTCGAAATTGCACCTTCTAATCCTTCCGTCCTATACGCTGGTGCACAAAACATGTACAAATCATTGAATGGTGGATTCGAATTTACAAACGTTTCTGGCCAACTGTTAGACGGCGATAATCCAGTTCACTCCATTGCAGTTTATCCTCAAGATGAAAATATACTTTTGGTCAGTACAGCACCCAACTTATTTATCAATAATCCCCTTCCGGGAAAAGTTTTCAAAAGTACAGATGGTGGAAGTAACTTTACAGAAATGCAAGGACTTCCAGATCGACCTGTTCCTGATTTAATATTCGATCCCAATAATTCAGACATTGCATATGTCGTTTATTCTGGATTTGGAGGATCTCATGTTTACAAAACCATTGATGCAGGTGCCAGCTGGGAAGATATTGATAACGGAGCTTTACCGGATGTTCCTACCAACACAATTGCCGTTGATCCTCAAAATAGTGAACATGTTTATATAGGCAATGACCTTGGAGTGTATGCCTCACTAGATGGAGGAGTGAATTGGGCATTGTATTCAGAAGGTTTGCCAGATGCAACGATCGTGATGCATTTAAGTATTTCGCCTTCTAACCGTAAATTACGTGTCGCAACGCATGGCCGTGGCGTTTATGAAACGGAATTGGGAGTTGGAGAGTTGGTGGCAACCAATGAATTAGATGAGCTTGATGCAAGTATTACAGTATATCCCAATCCATCATCTGACTTAATTAATATCTCTTTGGAGGGTTTGGGAAATGCAAAGGCTAAAATTGAAATTAGAAATGCGATAGGGCAGAAGGTTCTTTCGATATTCGAAGGCAAATTGATAGATTCAATGTTTAAATCTGATATAAACGAATTGCCTCAAGGCGCTTATTTCTTAAATATTCAAGGGGAAACGGCTGAAAGCAAGTCTTTTAACTTAAATAAAACCTTTATTAAAAATTAGTACGCGATTTTTGGATTTTGGGTTAAAATAGAGGCTATCTAGAAGCCCTGCGAGCTATTTTAGTCAGATAACTCAACTTACTAATACAAATGGTAATTATTTGCTGCTTCATCAAATACAGGTGTGAAGCTCCAATAATTGACCTTTTTATCCGTTAATTATTCGTTAACAGTCTTCATTGACTGAAAGGAACTAGAGTAAAAAAGTATTTTTGCACCGTAACCCGCTAGATCTTGGCCCAATTATGAAAGGAAAACCATTCAAATATCTCTTGGCCTTAGGCCTTTTTTCCGTCTTATTTTTGTTTAGTTGTCAAAATGACGATATCAATAGCTCTGTTGTTGATATTCCGACCTATTCTGGTAAAGAATATGTTTTTGCCAATGAAAAAATTCAGATGAAATCAAGTCCTACTGGTAGATTATTAAGCTATCTAAAGGTGGACAGAGGGGTCAGAAGTTTATGGGTAGCAAGTGCTACAACGCTCGAAGAATTGAAAATAACAGAAGAACTTCCTATTGAAATGTTTGATTGGACCTTTGACAATCATTTGATTGTTTCCACAAAAGGAGAAAAATCAGCACGTCTTATAAAAATCGATCCTGCGGATAAAAGCCATATAGAACTAAATATTCCTACCGCATCCATAGTTAGAATGATAGGGAAAAGTCGACATTTTCCAGATCAGGTTGCAGCATTGGTAATGGCCACTGACCAAAGTGAAAGCGGAATTTATCGAGTCTACTTGAATGGAATTCAAAGAGCAGAAAAAATTGCTGATCTTGAAGATTTCGATTCTATTTATTTCGACTTACCTAATAAAATCAAAGTAGACAAAAGAATGGCAGATCAACCAAGAGAACAAGCCTAATTCCTTGTACTATTTAAGGATTTCTACATCATTAATTCTATAATACATTCCTTCCTCGTCTTTCTCGTTTAGCTGAAACCTCCCTTTTATTAGTAAACGCTCTTCAATCAATTCCTTTTTTTCCTTTAGAAAAAGATCAATGATTGTTTCACTTCCCTTTTCCCCTGATATAAAACTTACTTCCCCAGGATACGCGCTCAATAGATAATAAGGCGGCTTAGATGCGTCAGGAATCTCTATTATGTAGCCTTCGATTAAGACTTCCCTCTCATGAAGTAAATGAATCAGCGGGTCGAAAGTCAAATGAGTCGAAAACATTCCACTTTTTCTATTATAAGAATCGCTTTTCTGAACCTTGCCCAAGATTTCCCAGCTTAAATTAACCAAAGTACCGTCCTCATTAAATTGAGTTTGGAATTCTAGATCTTGATAAGCAAAATTATTACCTCTTATGATTGCACGATCTTGGATAACAGAAATAGAATCTGGTAGCTCGCTATTATCCAATTGTTTTGAAAGGTTATTCATCTGTTGATTGGCAACCCAAAAGAAACCCATCAAAATCAAAAGAAAAGCTAGCAATGCTGAAAGGAATATTTTCATAATAGGTAGGACATAATTCTATAACTTATTTTGACTTAGCACATGAACTGTACTTACAAAGTTAAAAAAGAACAAGGATTTCTTTTTGACGTGATATATGTGTTTGGGAGAGTTCTCCAAAATAAAAAAGGGAAGCGATCGAAATCACTTCCCTTAGGTACTTTTTGTTTTTGGTCTATTTTACTGAGTCCACTACAGACTTGAAAGTCTCAGGGTGATTCATTGCTAAATCTGCAAGGACTTTTCTATTAAGTGCTATATCTT
>CALIAG010000068.1 GCA_938041325.1 uncultured Saprospiraceae bacterium
GGAACAACAAGAACCATTATTAGGCGTAGAATCGCCGTCTTCCTGATCCGCATTGCTTACTTGTCCGTATAGATTTATGGAGGAATTGGAAGTTACGAAGAAATTAACTGTGATGCTTGCACTTGCTCCGTTGGCCAATGAACCTACGTTCCATACTCTATTTCCATAAGGACTATACGAACCCTGAGAAAGGGAAAATTCATTTCCACCTGAATAAACAATTCCATTGGGAAGAGGGACCTTCACTTTGACATTCGTTGCTGTTTGTGGACCTCCATTTCTGACTGTAAATGTTGCCGAAAATGAATTCCAAATTGAGGGGGAAGGGTTGCTGCTTGAAACGGAAAGGGACAAATCAATATCTCCTCCACCTCCAGGAGGATTGCTATCGCCACATAATGGAGTCAACTGACCAGTATTGGTTGTTTTGATTATTACCGTTTCATCATCATCTAAGGTCCCTGTTTGCTTTGTATCAATACCCGTAAATAGTGCACCACCATCTGAGGTTTCATCAATTGGCGCTAGTCGTACAAAGCCAGGATAATCTAGTTTCCAAACGACCTGACCATTACTTCCTAACTTTCCATATATCGAACCATCAAGCGTTGGATTGGCGCCTAATTCTCTGTATGCTAGTCCCAGTAAAAGGCCTCCATCAGCAGTAGGATGCATACCTACTGCAAAGGTTTGTCTAAAACCATTAGGGTTTACAGGAGCAGTAAATTCAGCTAAATCATTGTCAACACTATTACCAGTTGATGTTCGAAACTTATAGGCAAATGTTCTTTGGTTATCTGTTACTAAAGCATAAACAAATCTTCCATCTAAACTAACCACGGTTTCAACCCAAGTACTTGAAGGAGTATCTGATGCAATTCTGGCTCCCCAGGCAGCTCCTCCGTTTGGTGGAACACCTCCTAAAGAATAATCACCAGAAGCAAACCATTCTGTATAGATTGCACCATCTGGACCTTCAATCATATTAGGGCTACCGGTATAAAAATCACCAATAGGTAATTCATCGGATCTAAAAACAACACCTTGACTGTTGGTTTGAAAAACTCTATTGCTGGTAGAACCATTATCACCATTTATAATAGTTACTATAAAAGCATATCCAGCATTCGTTTCAATAATACTTCCTGTATAAATCGCTCCTACGTTAGAAGGCAAATTGTTAAGTGGAATTTCAATTGTGTTTCCATTGTCAAAAAGAAGTTCTACATTTTCATTATTATTATCATTTTCAACACTCACTCCTACGGAAGGACTAGTATAATTTTGCTCGAATGTATTGATCAAAGTTCCGTCTAGGCCAATATTATAAGTTCCTCTTTTTAATGTCAGATCTGGTGCTCTACGGATATATCGAATTCTATATCTATCACTAAATTCATCCAAGGTTGCTGGGGTGCCAGGTGAAAGTGCATTAAAGTTTGGTGGATTGTAAATGGTTATAAAAGCGCAAGATTCTCCAGGATCTGTTCCGCCATCGGTGATTGTAATATTGTCAATTGCTGTATTATTGTTTTCATTACTTTCTGTAATAACGTTGTCTTTATCTGCTTTTAAGATCAAGCGATAAGAACCAGGAGCTAGATTGCCAGGAACAGTTATTTGTCCAGGAACATTAGGAATTTGTCCAACTGTTGTATTTCCAGTAGTAACAATACCGACGAGTACATCTTGGCTACTTAATACATTATCTGTTGAAAGGTAAGCTCCAATGATATAATCTCCTGATGCCGTTGCATTTCCAGTATTTCTTAAAGTAAAGCTGTAGTTGGCAATTGCACCTTGTTCTGCTGATCCAACTACGGAAAGGTCACTAATTCTTAAATCAGGTCGGGTAACCGGGGGATTGCTAGCATTGGTAGCCGCTTCATCATCTTCATTTGGGGTAGGAGGCGTTCCATTATTTGGTGTGCTATCCGCATCTGTTTGATTGGCATTTTGAACTTGTCCATAAACAACAGGAGCTGCACTTTGCAATAAGAAATAGCTAATGGTCAAGGTTTCTGTTTCGCCAGCGCCTAAAGAGCCAACGATCCACCTTTCATTGCCAGCAAAACGGAAGATTCCTTGGCTGGATGTATATTCATTTCCACCTGAGTAGACTACGCCGTTTGGGCTAGGAATGTGAACCCGCACACTTGTTGCAGTTTGATTCCCGGTATTTGAAATTTCGGCAGTCACAGTATAAGAGGTATATATTCCTGGGTTATTTTGGTTCTGGGTAAGAGAGAGCTCTAAATCGATTTGGCTAAATACTGAGCCATGAAGAAAGAGTAAACTCAAAAAGAGCATTGCTTTATGTAAAGTTTTTCTTGAGGTCTGCGTTTTAGGTAATGTAATTAAGTTCATAATCCAGGTTTTAACTGAGTGATAAAAGTGAGTTTGTTTATCCTTCCAAAGATCAGAGATTTAAAAGAAATAGGCCTTTGGTGGGGTTAATCAAATCCTTAGAATTTGTATTTACAAGCTTAAATTGTAGGAGTTTTAGACCCTTTCGGGTTGTAGAAAGGTTAAAAGGGAAAAGATGTAAAAGTGTAGGTTGAGAGTGTACGTATAAATACCTAGCGCTTCAGTTTTGTTGAAATAAGGAAAGTGATTTTAGCTTTTCCTAACCTGGCTAGGCGAGCTATTGTACTGATCTTTGTATACCGTACTAAAATATTCTGGTGAGCTAAAACCGCATTCATAGGCAATTTGAGAGACTGACATCTCGCTGGATTGAAGCATTTTATGTGCTTTCTCTAATCGGTAAGTTTTGATGAGATTACTTGGAGTAGCGTCTAAAAGTGCTTTTGTCTTTTTGAACAGCTGGACACGACTTATTCTTAATTTTTGAGCAAATAAATCTACATTAAAGTTGCTGTCTCCATGACATTCCTCTAATGTTTCCATGACAAGGTCAATGAAGGGGTTTTCTTTGGTTTTAACCTTTGTATCTTCCATTTTATAATGCATCTGCAATCTGCGGCGATTCTGCAATAAATTGGTCAAGGTTAATTTTAATTCTTTGGTTTTAAAGGGTTTGGTCAAAAATGCATCTGCACGGGCTTCTAAGCCTTCCATTTTTGCGCCTTCATCATTTCTAGCAGTAAGGATCAAAATAGGAATGTGATCCGTAAGCATATTGGATTTTATGCTTTTAGTAATTTCGAAACCATTGGTATCTGGTAACATTACGTCTGAAATAATAATATCAGGAATATTTTTAATCGCCCATTCCAAACCATCATTTCCATATTCGAAAGACTGAATAGTGTATTGATTCGAAAGTACGTCTGTGATGAATTTAGAAAGGTCTGGATGATCTTCAATAAGAAGAAGTGTTGGCAAGTTTTTTTCTTTATCCGATTTGCTTGGCGTTTCTTTTTGTCTTTCCGGAATTGGGATTTGTACTTGGATCACAGAAGCATTTTCTCCTTTGCTGAGCCATTCAATTGATCCGTTTAAAGTTTTACAAAAGTCCTTAGAAAGCAGTAAAAGAGGATGTATTTTAGAAAGGACTTCGTCTTCTACATTATTGTTGGGTAGCAACATTTGTTCAGCAAGCTTAGGAGGAATGCCTTTGCCTTTTTCTTCAATTGTTATTTCAAAAATATCATTTTTATTGGCATCGATATTTAAATGAATGGAAGAGCCGTCGTTTGAATATTCTGCTAAAGCCATTGCAGCGTTTTCCAAAACAACTCTCAGTTTATTCAAATCAAATTCCTTGACCAATTCTTTATGAGAAGTAGAAAAGGACCAATCAATCCTTTTATCTTTTGATTCTTTTTTAACAAATTCAAATGTATTTTCAGCCAAAGAAATCAAGTCGCCTACAGCGTCGTTATTGTGCTGACTTACTGGATTTTTTGCTTCTAGTTCCTGGTTGATCTTCGCCAACAAATCTTCCATATTCTGTTGGGTCGTATCGACTAATGAGGAAGCTCTTTGATTTAGTTTCTCTTTTTTAAGTTCCTCCAATTGCCCCATAATAACTGCGATGGGCGTTCGAAGTTCATGGGTAATGTTTTGATGGTCTTCAGAAGTAGGCTGGTGAATCTCTTTGTTTTTGAGATTGAGAATAGCTTGCTCTCGTTTGTTTTGATTGTGTCTGTTGACTACAAAGTAGGAGCCAAAACAAATGGCCAAGAAGCCTAGCGCTAACCAAGCCAATTTCGACCAAAAGGAAGCACTCTCTATTTGAGCCTCCATTTCTAATTCTTTTATTTGCTGAATTCGCGTCAGTTCCTGAAATTGACTATTGGCCAATTGATTTTGTTGAGCAAGGCTGTTCTGATTGATGGAGTCTTTGTAACCCGTAGCCAATTTGAAATGGTAAATGCTTTTTGGAAAATCCTTTTTCTTTTCAAAGAGTTCTGCTAATTTTAGATGCAGCGTTGCATAGCTCGACCAATCATTTTTAACAGGAATATTTTCGAACGCTTGATTGTAAAGCGTTTCTGCTTTTTGGAAATTTCCTGTATCCGTTTCCAATTCCGCTAGCTTCAGTGCAGCTATATTATAATTGCTGTGATTGCTGATTTTCATTTCTGGAAGAATGCTGGCCAATAGGTCTCGGCTTTCTGAATTCCGTTCAAGGATGTTTAAATCTACCGCTTTACAAAATTGGTTTCTAAGCCGCAGCCTTTGGTAACGATTGGATTTTAAATAAGGCATTGCCTGATCGTAATAAGTCAAAGCTTTTTCCGAATCATCAACTTCCGAGTAACGGATACCCAAGGCGTTTAAAGATTGAGCAATCGACAAAGAGTCATTTGTTTTAACCAAAAAACCAAGCGCCTTATTTTCTTCTTCTATTGCTTTATCTGTTTGATATTCTTTGTAAAAATTATAAGCCAGTCCAGCATGTATCTTACCCAAAGCAATATTCCATTCTTCACTGCCATCTGCGGATGGTGCCGCCACTTGCATGGCTTGTTCTAGATGAGGAATTCCTAAATGAGCTTGATTGTATTCGGTATAAATATCTTGTAAAGCCAGATGGCAAAGGACCAAAGCTAGCGCACTTTCTCCACTTGCTTCAAGATTACTTATTTCATTGGAGAGGATCTCAATTTTTTGTTCGACTGGAATTTTCGTTTCCTTCTTGAGAAAGGAATTGAGCTCTTTGATTTTATCTGGATAAATAGTTTGCTGAATAACCCTGTAGGCTGGATTAGAATTCAGATCCACCTGACCTTTTGAGCAAGGAGCAAACAAACCAAAGAAAACAAGAAGTAAGATAAAATATTTACCCATTTTTAAACCCGTAAAATGATTAAAAGCCAAGTTAACGCAAGTAGGACTATTTTAAAAATTTGCGCAGTTTTTCTTTCATTTCAAGAGTTAAAGGTACTTTTTTTAGGGCGTGATAATTATATGAGGTGGTCTTTGTCTTTGAAATGGCAATAATTCGCTCCAGCTTTTTACTAAAAATGCGTTGTTCACTTATAAAATGATCTTCATTGATCTCTAAAACCTGCATAGTAATATGCGCTTCATCCGGGTAAAGCATTGGAAAAATATATTTTATGTCTTGCCAAGCCAGTATCAATCCAGTTGTATCCCCAGCAAACTGAGTATTTATTCCAAGTTCTTTAAAAAATTCCACCCTAACCGTTTCCGTCCATCTCAGATAACTTACATTGTTTATATGGCCAGCAGCGTCCATTTCTCCCCAACGCAAGGTGATTTTATAGGAATAAGGAAATTCAGATAATATTTTTTTTAAGCCTTCCATTTAATTTTCTTAAACTACTTCTATAAATAAGTCCGCAATGATAAGTATTTTAAATTCTTGTTCAAAACAGCTTTTAGGTCTTAAAAAAAGTAACTGTTAAAACACAGCTTGATAATCCCGAAGGGATGACATTTTTATAATAAAAAGCAAGTACTCCTTTTTTCTAACCCAGAATGGGTAGCATAATCCGCATTCAAAGGAAACTTCAGACAAACAAACTGAATATCTTAAAAACATAAATATTTACCAATGTTCGAAACGTTTAAACTCAATATAGAAAATCACGTTGCTCAACTTTCTTTTAATCGTCCTGAAAAGGCCAATAGCTTGAATCAAAAAGCTTGGATTGAAATGAAGTTGGCTTTTGAGCAATTGGATGAAAATCCAGAAGTTCGTGTGATCGTATTGTCAGGAGAAGGCAAGCACTTTTGTGCAGGTATAGATTTGGAAATGCTCATGTCTGTCCAATCGGTAAATGACATTAAATGCCAAGGTAGGAGAGGAGAAGTGCTGATAAAATTCATCAAAGATTTACAAGAGTCGATCACGGCCATAGAGAAATGTAGAAAGCCTGTATTGGCTGCAATTCACAAAGCCTGCGTTGGAGGAGCTGTGGATATCGTCTCTGCTTGTGATATGCGCTACTGTACAGAAGATGCACATTTCTCTATCAAAGAGATTGACCTTGGAATGGTCGCAGACATTGGTACACTTCAACGTTTGCCCAAAATTTTAAACCCTGGAATCGTCAATGAAATGGCGTATACTGGCCGCAAGGTTTTTGGACCAGAAGCAGAAAAAATCGGCTTAGTGAATAATAGTTTTGAAAGTAAAGAAGCCATGATGGAAAAGGTGAATAGCATTGCAAAAGATATCGCAAGTAAGTCTCCTTTATCAATTCGAGGAACCAAAGAAATATTGCTATACACCAGAGATCATTCCGTTGCAGATTCCCTTCATTACATGTGTACTTGGAATGCTGCAATGATTTTATCAGAAGACTTAACCGAAGCGTTTATGGCTCATGTACAAAAACGAGAACCGACGTTTGAGGGTTAGGTTGTTAGATGGTTAGACAGTTAGACAAAAAGATGGTTAGACGGTTAGACAAAAAGATAGTTAGACAGTTAGACAAAAAGACAAAAAGATGTTTAGACAGTCTAAAGTCTAGCAATCTAACAGTCTAGTAGTCTAACAGTCTAACAGTCTAACAGTCTAACAGTCTAACAGTCTAACAGTCTAGCAGTCTAACAGTCTAACAGTCTAACATCTAGCAGTCTAAAAATCTATTTCAATGAAAACAGTTCTTATCACAGGAGGATCAAGTGGAATCGGATTCGAAATTTCGAAACACTTTGCACAAAACAACTACCGTTTGCTTTGGGTTTCCAAACCAGTGGAAGAATTAGAATCGGCAAAAACTAAACTATTAGCCATACATCCAAACGTTGAATTAATCTGTTTTGCAAAAGATCTAACTGGAAAGAATGCCCCTTATGAAGTACATGAATGGGTAACTAAAAATGATTGGACCATAGACGTGTTGATCAATAATGCAGGCTTTGGAACCTATGGTTTCAATAATGACATTGCGATCGAAAAGGAAGTGAACATGATTCAGTTGAATGTTTTAGGTGTTTATAAAATGACTCGTTATTTTTTAAAGGAAATGATCAAACGAGATCAAGGAACCATTATAAATATTAGTTCTATTTCTGCGATGCAACCTGTCGCAAGGATGAATACTTATGCATCGACAAAGGCATTCGTTAAACATTTTTCAATGGGACTTCAGGAAGAATTGCTGTTGCAGAAATCGAAAGTAAAAGTTCAAGTAGTCTGTCCCGCAGCGATTACAGATACACCATTCAAGGTGACAGGAGAAATGGCGGATGTTAAAACCTTTGAAGGTCTTGCGTATACAACCGCAGCAGAAGTAGCCAAAGATGTATGGAACGGTTTTCAAAATAAGAAAGGATTAATTATCACCGGAGCAAAAATGAAATGGATTTATAGATTTCAGGGGTTGATGCCTTATGCTTTTAAACAATACCTTGTCCGAAGAGAATCTGAAAGAAAATAAGTTTTATAGCCGTATTTTAAACTATAAAGATGCAAAAAACACAATACCGAACCTGTAACCTATGTGAAGCACTATGTGGATTGGAGATCGTTACAGAAAACGAAAAAGTACTCAGCATAAAAGGAGATAAAAAAGATCCCTTTAGCCGTGGACATATTTGTCCTAAAGCCGTTGCATTGAAAGATTTGCATGAAGATCCAGATCGACTTAAAAAGCCAGTAAAGAGAACAGCGGATGGCTGGCAAGAAATATCTTGGGAAGAAGCGTATTTTGAAGTCATTGAAAATCTAAATAAAACAAAAGAACTTCACGGCAATGATGCCGTTGGTGTTTACCAGGGAAACCCTTCGATTCACAATCTTGGAACCACGTTGTATTCGCCACAATTTGTCAGAGCTTTGCGAACCAAGAATCGTTTTTCTGCCACCTCTGTAGATCAACTTCCACATCACCTTGCAGCAATGACGATGCTCGGAAACCCGAGTTTATTGCCAGTGCCAGATGTAGATCATACTGATTTTTGGTTGATTATGGGTGGCAATCCATTGGTTTCTAATGGCAGTATGATGACTTGTCCAGATGTCGGCAAAAGAATACGGGCAATTCAGGAAAGAGGAGGAAAAGTAGTGGTCGTAGATCCTCGCTTTACAGAAACAGCAGCGAAAGCGGATCAGCATATTTTTGTGCGTCCTGGCACAGATGTTTATTTGTTATTGGGAATAATAGATGAACTTTTCAAGACGGATCAAGTAGATTTAGGGCATTTGAAAAATTTGATTTCAGAAGAGGATATTGAAAAACTAAAATCAACTGCT
>CALIAG010000069.1 GCA_938041325.1 uncultured Saprospiraceae bacterium
ACCTGCTAATACTGGATTCGTTCTATCTCGAACTGTAATTGTTTGAGTTTGAACATCTTCATTTCCACAGTTATCTGTTGCAGTCCAGGTTCTAATTAAAGAATAGTTATCCGCACAGTTGCCATCTACTCTTTGCTCATTATAAGCAATAGAAACATCTGTATCACAATTGTCTGTTGCAGATGGATCTGCAGGAACAGGTATTGCGTTACACTCAACTGTCTCATCAGCAGGGATTCCAGCTAAAACTGGATCAGTTATATCACGTACCGTTATTACTTGTGTTTGAACATCTTCATTTCCACAATTATCAGTAGCAGTCCAAGTTCTTGTTAATGTATATGAATCTGGGCAATCGCCATCTGTTCTTACTTGACCATAAACTATAGTAACATCCGTATCACAATTGTCAGTTGCACTTGGGGTTGCTGGATCTGGTATTGCATTACATTCAACAACTGTATTTGCAGGTACACCTGCTAATACTGGATCAGTTGTATCTTGTACTGTTATCACTTGTGTTTTTGTATCCTGATTTCCACATTCATCAGTTGCCGTCCAAGTTCTTGTTAAAGTATAAGAATCAAGACAAGCTCCATCTGTTCTAACTTCCACATATTGTAGGTCTACATCCGAATCACAATTGTCAGTTGCAAATGCATTAGCTGCTGCCGGTACATTGCTACATTCAACTGTTTCGTTTGCAGGTACATCTTGAATCTCAGGATTTGTTGTATCAATTATTGTAAATACTGAAGTCGTTTGACTTGAGTTTCCACAATCATCAGTTGCTGTAAAAATAACTGTCGCAGCACCTGTTGCTCCACAACCATCACTCAATGTTGAGAAGTTGTTTGTCCAATTGACATTTGAGCAAATATCCGTTGCTCCAGCACCTCCTTGAGAATTCAACCAGTTCTCTAATTCATCTTGATTTCCATTTCCATCACATTCTACTGTCAAAGGTTGTGCTTCAATTCCGATACTCGGAACTGTAGTATCAACTATTCTAAATGTTGCCGTTGTAGCACTTGAATTATTACAAGCATCTGTTGCTGTAAAAGTAACTGTAGCTTCTCCTGTTCCACCACATTCGTCTGATAAGCCAGAGAAATTACTTGACCATGTAACTGAACCACTACAGATATCAGAAGCAGATGCTCCTCCGTAGCTATTCAACCATGCATCCAAGTTAATTTGATTCCCTTGTCCATCACATTCTACAATTAAAGTTTGTGCTTCAATTAGAATTTCTGGAACTGTAGTATCAATAATTTTGAATGTAGCTGTTGTTTCAGAAACATTTTGACAATCATCTGTTGCATAAAAAGTAACAGTTGCTTCACCCGTTGCGCCACACTCATCGCTTAATGCGTTGTAGTTATTTGACCACGTTACGTTTCCACAGATATCCTCAGCTCTTGCTCCACCATTATCATTTAACCAAGCTTGTAAATCATCTCCGTTAAATGCACCATCGCATTCAACCGTTCTGTTTATTGCTTGAACAGAAACGTTTGGTGCAGTTCTATCTAATATTGTAAATGTTGCTTGAGTTTCAGAAGTATTATTACAATCATCTGTTGCGAAGAAAGTAACAGTCGCAGAACCCGTTGCTCCACAAAGGTCGCTTAGTCCAGTAAAGTTATTTGACCAAGTTACGTTTCCACAAAGATCAGTTGCCGCAGCACCTCCGTTAGCATTTAACCAAGCATCCAAGTTTAATTGATTGCCATTTCCATCACATTCAACTTCACTATTCACTGCGACTTGTTGAATAACTGGAGGAGTATTATCAATAATTCTGAACGTAGCTGTTGTTTGCGAAGAGTTCGCACATTTATCAGTTGCAGTAAAAGTAACTGTAGCCTCACCAGTTGAGCCACAATCGTCGCTCAATGAAGTAAAGTCATTTGTCCAAGTTACCTCACTACAAATATCTGTTGCTCCTGCTCCACCGTTTGCAGCTAACCATGCAAAAAGGTCAGGATTATTTCCTCCACCATCACATTGAACTTCTAGATCAGATGCTTCAATTCCTAAATCAGGTGCAGTCGTATCTTCTATTGTAAATGTTGCTGTAGTTTGCGAAGTATTGTTACAATCATCTGTTGCTGTGAATGTTACTGTTGCAAAACCTGTTGCTCCACAATCATCACTTAATCCAGTAAAGTTGTTTGACCAAGTGACTCCGCCGCAAATATCTGTTGCTAATGCATTTCCATTATTTGCTAACCAAGCATCAAGGCTTGTTTGATTTCCAAAACCATCACATTCAACTGTCAAGTTACTTGCATCTTGCTGAATGTTCGGAACCGTTGTATCTTGAATTGTAAATGTCGCAGTTGTTTGAGATGTATTGTTACAATCATCAGTTGCAGTGAAAGTTACTGTAACTGCGCCTGTTGCTCCACAAAGATCAGATAAACTTGTAAAGTCATTTGACCAACTTACTCCGCCACATATGTCAGAAGCTCTTGCCCCGCCGTTGTCAGCTAACCAATTACTTAATTCTGTTTGATTGCCATTTCCATCACATTCTACAACACTGTTTGATGCAGCTATATCTACAGTTGGAGCAGTTGTATCTTCAATTAAGAAAACTGCATTTGTTGAACTGCTGTTTCCACACTCATCTTCAACAGTAAAGACAACTCTTACTCTTCCTGTAGCTCCACACTCGTCAGATAAGCTTGTGAAATCATTAGACCAAACAAGGTTTTGAATTTCAGTACAATTATCTGTTGCTTGCGCTCCACCATTTGAAGCTAACCATGCATTTAATTCAGTTAAATTTCCAGAACCGTTACATTGAACAGTCAAGTCCGAAGATGCAGGAGCAATTACCGGTGCGGTAACATCCATAAAACCAGCATCTGTATTGTCATTTTCTTCACCAGAAACAATTGTAATTGAGTTTGTTGCTCCTGAAGCGTTTACATCAGAATCAACAGCATCATTACTTCCTTGATCCATTGGTGAATAATCTAATCCAGTTGGAGTTGATGGGAATCCGAAAGTCACTACATATGTACCTGGTCTTAAGTTTTCAAAACTGTATAAACCATTCGCATCAGTAGAACCATTCAAATTAACAGAAGTACCATTTCCTGTTTGTCCTGTTAAAGTAATTGGAACAAAACCCAATCCTTCTTCACCTGCACTTTGAATACCATCTTTATCACAATCTTTCCATGCGAAGTTTCCAATAGAAGCAGGAGCATAAAGACCTGCATCATAAGTTAAATTAGATTCTCCACTTGTAAGTATTTCTATTTCAGTCATTCCATTTAATGGATCAACATCTGAATCAACATCTTCATTAGTTCCTTCTTCATTATAAGTAAATACAAAACCAGGAACAGTTGAGAAGGTCAATTTATAAGACCCAGGAGTAAGGTTGTCAAATAGATATTCTCCATTTGGTCCTGTTGCAACTGTTTGAGTTATTTCTGTTCCATTTCCAGTTGTACCTGTTAAAGTAACAACTACTCCTTCAATACCAGGCTCACCTGCATCTTGAATTCCGTTGCCATTTAAATCATTCCAAACAAAATTTCCTATTTCTGCAGGGCCGTAAAAACCTGCATCATATGTGAGGTTAGATTCTCCAGAAGTTAATACTTCATTTTCAGTCATTCCTGTTGTAGGATTTGCATCACTGTCAACTGCCTCATTACCACCTTCATCAACATAAGTCGGTTCGAAACCAGTTGGTGTGTCAAAAGTCAACTTGTAAGTCCCTGGTACTAAATTATCGAAAAGGTATTCTCCGTTTGGTCCTGTTGTAGTTGTTAAAGTAACATCCGATCCATTACCAGTTGTTCCTGTTAATGTAACCAGTACATTTCCAATACCCGGCTCACCAGCATCTTGGATACCGTTGCCATTTGTATCTTCCCAAACAAAGTTTCCGATTTCTGCTGGTTGGTAAAAACCTGCATCATAGGTATCATTCGTTTCTCCACTCGTCAAAATTTCGATCTCAGTCATGCCTCCCATTGATGGATCTGCATCAGAATCTGTTGCATCATCACCGCCTTGGTTTGCATAAGTTGGTTCAAAACCTGTAGGAGTTCCAAAAGTTAATTTATAGGAACCAGGAGGAAGGTTATCGAATATATATTCTCCGTTTGGTCCTGTTGTAATCGTTTCTGATATTGGCGTTCCGTTACCCGTTGTTCCTGTTAACGTAACAGTTACACCAGCTATACCTGGCTCACCTGGATCTTGAATTCCGTCTCCGTCTAAATCTTCAAAAACAAAATCTCCAATTTTTGCTGGGCTATAAAAACCTGCATCATAATCAGGATTGTCTTCTCCACTTGTCAAAACCTCAAAGTCAGTCATTCCTGTATTAGGATCAACATCAGAATCTGTTGCGTCATTTCCACCTTCATTAGGATAGGTAACTATCAAACCTGAAGGAGAAGTGAAAGTTAATTTGTAAGACCCTGGAGTTAAATTATCAAATGAGTATTCTCCATTAGCATCAGTAGAAGTTGTTTGTGTAAAAGGAGTACCGTTTCCAGTTGTTCCTGTAATGATAACTTCTACGAAAGGAATACCTTGCTCTCCAGCATCTTGGATACCATTGCCATTTGTATCTTCCCAAACAAAATTTCCGATTTTTGCTGGCTCGAACAAACCTGCGTCGTAAGTCAAGTTAGATTCACCTGAAGTAAGCACTTCAAATTCTGTCATTCCATTCAAACGGTCTGCATCACTGTCAGTCTCTTCATTTGTTCCTTCTTCATTATAAGTAATGATAAAACCAGGAACTGTTCCGAATGTTAATTTATATGAACCCGGACGAAGATCTGTAAATAAGTATTCTCCGTTTGGTCCTGTAGATAAAATTTGAGTTACATCGAATCCTGCACCATCTGTACCGATTAGCGTTACTTGAACTCCACCAATACCCGGCTCACCTGCATCTTGAATTCCGTTTGCATTTAAATCATTCCAAACAAAATTTCCAATTTCTGCTGGCTGATAGAAACCTGCATCATAAGTGTCGTTGTCTTCCCCACTTACTAAGTCTTCAAACTCAGTCATTCCACTTACTGCATCTGCATCACTATCAGAAGCATCATTTCCAGTATTGGCGTAAGTTGCTTCATAGCCACCTGGAGTACCAAAAGTTAATTTATAAGAACCTGGTACCAAATTGTCAAAAACATATTCGCCATTTGGTCCAGTAGTCGTTGTTAAATTGATTTGAGTTCCGTTACCAGTTATTCCAAATAGTGTAACTTCTACTCCGGCGATACCTGGCTCACCCGGATCTTGTTGGCCATTCCCGTTAAGGTCTTCCCAAACAAAATTTCCAATTTTTGCTGGTTGGTAAAAACCTGCATCATAGGTTAAATTACTTTCGCCACTTTCTAATACTTCATTGATTGTCATACCATTTGAAGCATCTGCATCTGAATCTAATCCTTCATCAGAACCTTCGTCTGCATAAGTTGGTTGGTAACCTCCTGGAGTACCAAATGTGATTTTATAAGTACCTGGTGCCAAATTATCAAATAAATATTCTCCATTTGGTCCAGTTGTAGTATTTAGAGTTACACTAGTTCCGTTACCAGTAGTACCGGTTAATGTTACTGGAACACCACTTATTCCTGGTTCACCAGCATCTTGAATACCATTTGCATTGGTATCTTCCCAAACAAAGTTTCCTATTTCTGCTGATTGATAAAAACCTGCATCATAAGTATCATTGTCTTCCCCACTTTCTAAAACTTCAAAAACAGTCATGCCTCCCATTGCAGGATCAGCATCACTATCGTTTTCATCAGAACCTTCATTAACATAGGTGCCAATAAAATTATTTGGAGCAGAAAAAGTTAATTTGTAAGAACCAGGAACAAGATTATCAAATGAGTATTCACCATTGGCATCAGTTGAAGTTGTTTGTGTAAAAGAAGTTCCGTTTCCGGTTGTTCCTGTAATTACAACTTCTACAAAAGGAATACCTGGTTCACCTGGATCTTGAACACCATTTGCATTAGTGTCTTCCCAAACGAAATTTCCAATTTTAGCAGGGATATATAAACCTGCATCCAAATCAGGATTGTACTCTCCATTTGTTACAGAGATTACATTTGACATACCATTTAAAGGATCTATGTCAGAATCATTACCATCATTTCCTCCTTGGTTTGGATATGTAATAGTATATCCATCAGGTGAGGTAACCGTTATTTTATAATCTCCAGGAGGAAGACCATCAAACATATACATTCCTGAAGCATCAGTTGTAAATGTTCTGGTAACTTCTGTACCGTCAGTCGCAGTTCCTGTTAGCGTTATGATTGCTCCAGCAACTCCTCCTTCTCCCGGATCCTGAATTCCATTTCCGTTTTTATCTTCGAATATTTGATTTCCAATTTTTGCAGGATCTAACAAAGTTACTTGAGCATTACAAGTACAACCATTGGCATCAGAGACCAATACGTTATAAGTGTTAGCTGATAAATTTGTTGCTTCCTGAGTAGTTTGAAAAGAACCATCATCCCATTGGTATGAATAAGTTCCTGTTCCTCCGTTTGATGAAACACTTGCGCTTCCGTCATTTCCACCTAGAGTTGAAATGTCAACTCCTTCGTTATAAATAGAAGTAACTGAAGATGAGCAGGTCATTGGCTCTGGCTCTGAAATAGTAACAGAGGCGTTGGTTTCACAACCATTCGCATCTCTAATCACAACGGTATAAGTACCTGCTGCAACGTCCATTAAAGTTTGACCAGTCTGACCATTGCTCCATAAATAAGAGTATGGCAATACACCACCAGTAGTCGTTAATTGTGCCCGACCATCACTTTCGCCATTACAAGAAATGTCGCTTCCATTATAATTAGAAATTACATTTGCATTGGAATCTAACTCATCCGGTTGTTCAACGGTAATCGTTGTAGAAACTTCACAACCATTGAGATCTTTAGCCGTAACAGTATAAGTTCCTTCTGCAAGATTATTGGCAGTTGAACCAGTTTGGCCATTGCTCCATGTGTATGTTATTGTACCTGTTCCGCCAGTAGTTGAAGCAGTGATCTGACCATCAGATTCTCCGAAACACGAAATTGCAGTTCCATTATAATCAGACGTTATTGAAGCAGAAATAGTCAACTGTTGAGGTTGAGTCAATGTAACGTTTCTTGTGATTTCGCAATCATTTGCGTCTCGAATTGTTACTGAATAAGTTTCTGCATCAAGTCCACTTGCATTTGGTCCATTTTGGCCATTACTCCATGAGTAAGTGTAGGGAGCCGTTCCTCCAGAAGCGGTTGCATTTGCTGTACCATCTTCTTCATTTCTACAAGATATATCCTCTCCGTTATAATCAGATGTTATTGAAGCAGAACCGTCTAGCTGAGATGGTTCTGAAAGTGTAATTGAAGTAGATTCAGAACATCCGTTAGCATCTGAAATAGTTACGCCGTATGTTCCAGCGGAAAGATTGTTTGCAGTTCGAGTTGTTTGAAAAGCAGCAGCTGCGTCCCATTGATAAGAATAAGGAGTTGTTCCTCCTGATCCAGTTGCTCTTGCAGATCCATCATTTGCGTTAAAACACGAAACATCCTGACCGTTATAATCAGAACTTACATTCACGTTTACATCTACATCAGATGGTTCGTTTACAGTTACACTTTTTGTTATTTCACAACCATATTGATCCCTAACGGTCACGGTATATGTACCAGGTCCAAGATCTGAAACGATTTGTCCAGAAGCACCGTTTGACCAAGAATAAGTATAAGGTAAAACACCTCCTGTTACAACTACCTGAATTCTTGCATCATTTTCACCGATACAAGAAATTTGTGAACCATTGTAATCAGAAATTACTTCTGCGGAACCAGCTAGAGTGGACTCATTACATGTTTTACAAACAGGTTCTACTTTAATAGCCCCAGAAAAAACCAGAGACTGTCCATTTGATGTTGGTGATTCTACACATATTTCGACTTGTGTAGCTGTGGCCGGTACATTTGATAAAGTAAAAGGAGTTAAGTTTAAAGCGTCTCCTTGATTATAATCATTTATTGTTATTGTGTTTGTTACTGAAGGAAAGCCAACAGCGGTTGCTGTAATTGTAGCAATTCTACCATCACTAGTAATTTCAGAAAGTGGAACAGTAACGACCATATCTCTATCTGCTGGAGATAAAGGCACAGTAAGTGTTTCACAATGAGAACTACGGTACAACCATTTCTGAACGAATTTACCTGAACTTGAAACTGCGTTTCCTGTATTTCTAAATACGTATAAAATTATTGACTGAGCACTACAGCTATTAGGAATGTGTGAAATTGAAACTGAAGCAGCTGGTTGTAAAACTGTTCTATAGTAATAACCATTGCTTGGATCAGTAAAAACACCAGGTACAGTAAGAGTCTCTACAGGTGTTTCAAGGGTTATTGCAGTAGGATTAATTTGTGATCCTTTGTATACAACCTCTGCAATAATTTGGGTCACATTTCCTGAGTTAGGAATTGCAACTGAAACGTTATTTTCACAATGAATTCCTTCACCAATCATTTCCACTTCAATCCCATCTTCACAGGTGAATTCCCAGTCTTCTGGAGCAGGATCCGCACATGTTGCAACATATTCTTTTCTTAGACAATTGCTTTCTCCCATGTCCCAAGATTCACAACCTGCTCTTCTGCTACATCTTCTATACCAAGTTGTTTCAGTGATTGGTCCCGGATCATAACTAGCAGAAGTTGCTCCATCAATCAATACATCATTACCAGTTCCACACTCTGTTGAAGATTTAAACCAGATATATTCTATTGCTCCTGTTCCACCTGAGGCATCGGACTCACTTGTAATTAAAGTTGGATTATTATTAATACCGCATAGACTCTCCGTTCCACCAATTTGTCCTCCATTAGTAACATTATTACAAAGATCTTCGCAATTTGTTAATTCTGAGTTTATGTCTGCTCCTCCGTTGGTAAGTATTCCTGTACCACCCGTATAATTGAACCAAGAACTTACTCCATATCCTGTTGATTTACCATTTGCCCCATGACCAATTTGTAAACCTTTGGAATAATCTGATGGTTCGTGACTAAAAGAAATAGTTTGACCACAATTACCATTTGTTCCATACCAAGCAGATTCACTAGCAATTTCATAGTAATCCCAATCTGCAAAATTGCCTGTGTTTAACGGATCAAAATATTCTCTTCCTAAAGCAGACCATGTACTCCAATTTCTTTTGTTTTCAGCCTTAATATATACTTCCCAAGTATCATTTGCATTAATAAGACTTGCAACTGTACCGGTTATATATGCTTCGCCATTTGCACAAAAATTTATGTCACCCTCTCCCTGGAATCTATAAACAATAGGATCAGCATATTGACTATCGCTAATCCAGAAATCTCTAAGCCCCAAAGCTTGCGAAACAGGAGAAATGCTACAAGACCTTAATGTCTGGCAACTTACGTTTGGAACAGCGGGGTCGCAAGATGAACAACTTGAAGTAGTCGTAGAAGTAATAATTCCAACTCCAAAAGAATCTCCATTAATCTCAGGAGAAATGATCTTTACTTCAAGGGTGGTTACTGAAGGTGGAATGTTTTCAACATCAATTGAAATTAATCCAGCTTCATTTCCACTATTTTGATTTGTAATTTGATTTGAAACCATTGGGATACCTACGCCCGAAATTTCAACGCGAGCAATACGACCATCGTTTGATTTTTCATGTATCGGCACCGAAACTCGAATATTCCGTGTTTGAGTTGCTGAACCTATATCTACATTATACGTTCTTTCTGCTAAATGAAACTCTTGATTAATACTCCGAGCAAAACCCGCATTTCCAAACGAAACATTTACTTTTTGGATGGAGACACTAGCCGCCGTACAAGATCCTAGATTAGATATGTTAACTATATTACTACTCGGGTTGTTTATGGTAGCACGGTAAATACGCTCCATAGCACCACTACTTGATGATTGAGTAACATTCATATTTGTAGCAGATGCTGTTTGAGCTCCGTTACTGATAGTGATTGAGCTAGGAAAGCCTACAGAACAATCACCCTCTTCAATCCAAACAGAAACAAGTATAAGTTCTGTATTGACAATACTACCTATATCAACAGAGGGATTTGACTGACCCTGGATACCCTCCATGAGTACTTCAATACTTCTGTCCTCACCACAATCGAAGCTTAAAAGATTTTGAGCATTCGAATTAATAGTAAGAAAAATAAAAGTCAGCATTAAACTAAGATTCTTACTTATTTGGACAATCGTTTTGTTGATTGTACGATCAATAAGATATGACCTCTCAGTTTTTTTGAAGGAGGGATAAGCAAGATTGACAAAATCATTGGGTTGTCTACGTAGTCCCATAGTTATTCGAGTTGGTAAAAAAAATTGTTTCCTAAAATATTTTCTTAAGTTTACCCTGTCACATTTTGGTTATAGAGGGACTTGACTGGATAAGCTTAAAAATTGTGATTGCTTCCAAGTATTAAATTTTGCAAAAACCAAGCCACATTAACATTTTTATAATAGTCACGAATTCTAAAAAAGAGGGTTGTTTTAATAAATTCAAACATATTATAAGAATGCGGCAAGTTTAAAATCTTACAAAGCAGGCTTCTATCTTGTATCTTAGTTCGCATACTTTGTGACATAATAAATTGCATTTAAAATCAAATATTATTTATTGTAATCTTTCATTTTTTTTATGAGCCTCTTATATAACTAAGATTTACCTATACATTAATTTAAAATCCAATATATTCGAACCGGAAATTAGTCACAGAATTAAAAATTATTGTACATTTTCCTATTGTTAATTAGAGGAACAACTACATAACCATATATAGTGGGAGACTTTTACTACTTGTGTAAAAGAAGAAGGGTTAGGAATCAAAAAAGCATAGACAATAAAAGAAAATTATCATCTATCAATCTTAATGATTATCAGGCTGAATTCTTTAATGGAGGTGGTGGAAATAGTTGAGGTAGTTAATAGGTACTTGCTAAGATAGGAGATTTTCTAGCTAGTGAATTAGTTACAAATATACAACTCATTGAGTAGTTTGTAAAGGGGTTCGCTTCTCTGTTATAAAAAAAAGGCTGGGGCTTTTAGACACAAAGAGGTATATCCCTAGGCTCCACACTCTTATACATAAAGTAAATAATTCAAGTTTGCTTATTTATTTTTTTTTCCAAGTCACGATTGTCTAAAAGGACGAATGTACACTGATAATTCAGACAGACTTGGTAGATATTTTAATGAAATGTATGCCAGATTGCCAAGTTTTTCTTGCGTTTGAATGGAAAAATGAAAAATAAATCAACAAAATGAAGGGCAATAAAACAATTTTAAAAAAACAATAACTACTAAAATAATTTCACAAACAACTGTTAATCAATTTTTTAAATATTTTTTATATATAAAAACAAAAGAACAATATGGCATTTTTGTACTAAAAATAAAGGCAAATCAATCTTAATTTAGAGTAACACTTAGATAACATTAAACTGTTCCCCGACACCATTTAGAATTTTTCAAGAACTTAAAAAGACATTCAGATTATGGAAACAGCTAGCAAAATTGATTTGATCCAACAATTTCCAATTTTCGAATCCTTAAATGAGATTGAAAGAGAAAAGTTATCTTCTAGTTTGGAATTTAAGATTAAGCAAAAGTATGATTATATATATATGCCTGGAGAATCGTCTCAGCATATTTTCTTTCTTGCAAAAGGAACCATTAAAATAGGAACTCATTCAACTGATGGACGTGAAGTGATTAAATCGATCTTACATCCTGCGGCAATGTTTGGTGAATTAGGCCTTGTTGGAGAAGAAGTTAGACAAGACTTCGCAAGAGCCATGAATGCTGAAGTTCACATAGGAATGCTTCGCGTAGAAGATTTTCAGAGTTTGATGGCGAGTAATCATCCGTTAAGCATAAAGATTATCACTATGCTTGGTAACAGATTGAGAAAAGCGGAGAGCAGATTAGAATCCTTAATATTTAAGGATGCTAGAACGAGAATTATTGATTTTCTAAAAGATAGCGTTGAAAAGCGTGGAAAGAGAATTGGTTTTGAAATGCTACTAAAGCATAGTCTCACCCAACAAGATATTGCAAATTTGACAGGAACTTCGAGACAAACGGTTACCTCGGTATTGAACGAGCTAAGAAAGTCAGACTTGATTTATTTCAATCGCAGGTCTATACTGATTCGAGATGTGGCTACCTTGGCATAATTGAATATAAAAATGATTTGGTTAAAAAAGAGCCTTTCTTGATGTTCAAGAAAGGCTCTCTTATTTATTAGAAGTGCAAAAGGGTATAAATTTTATTAACTATTCATCTCCTTCTTCTTTCAATTCTTTTTCAATTTCATTCATCAATGCAAAATCAATTGATTCCTGAACTGTAGGAATTATATTGAGCACCGTATCTAATCTCGAAATAGATATCAGTTTCTTGACATTTTCATGTTCTATTCCTGTGATTATAAAGGCTCCATGTCCGTCCCACAATCTATTAGCAGTTAGAATGGAAGATAAACCAGAGGAATCTACAAATTCTACTGTTGAAATATCTAATATCAAATTGATTACACCTTCATTTCTTAGAATTACAAATTCAGATTTTAAATCTGGCGCAATTAAAGTGTTTAAGGTTTCCTCTTCCAATTTTAGTAAACTATACCTTTCGTTTTTATCAATTGAAAATTTCATGAGCTATAATTTTATTCTATATCGGTTTTAATCCTATTTTTTATAAAAACCTTAATGAAGCCATTAAGTTTTGTAATATTATTTGGATTGTAAATGTAAATAATCTGAAGGATAATCCCTATTAAATCAGATCATCAAACAAGCGATTTAACAAATTGGTCTATTGTGGTCATATATTATTGATGAAAAATCATGCCATAACCACTCAAACAAAGAGATTTATGCATACAAAAGTTATTTAAAGTATAAGATTGAACAAAGAAAAGACGTCTATTTGCTTCTTTTATTTTGAAATCTTCTCTTTTGAAATAAAAATGACAAAATTAATCTCAATCAAAACCTAAGTACTTAAGAACCCTTTCGTCCAAATATTTGTTGGTATATTTGAGAATTGTAATACAAGTGTATGAGGTTTATGTAAAATCAAAAACGAAGGAGTATAAATCTCGCTTTTTAGTTAATTGTTTTGGCATCTTTATTTTTATTATTTCGTTAATTAGAATCTATAAAATTGCCAGAACGTAGGTAGATATATATTAAAACCAGTTAATAAGTGTTAATTATCTCTTACTGGCACTGTTTTTTCAGAACTTTATATCGACAAAACAATTTTTCTACCGTTTTATATTTGGGATATTAGCTAAAACGCAGCTTGTAAACTTAAATAAATAGTCTTATTATTGAGACATAAACGAAGGTAATAATCATTATGAATAGAAAGTTTTCGCCTAAGGTAAAACAAGTCATTTCCAGGAGTCGGGATGAGGCTATTCGACTAGGTCATGATTTTATTGGAACTGAGCATTTATTGCTAGGTCTAATATTTGAAGCTAAAAGTTTAGCAATGAGGGTTTTAGATTCACTAGATATAGATAAAGTGGATTTGAAACATACCATTGAAGAAACTATTACAAGGAATTCTAGTGCACGAGCTAAATTAAACGTAGGCAATTTGCCTTTGAATAAGCATGCTGAAAAAGCACTGAAAGTCACTTTCCTTGAAGCTAAGTCACTGAAAAACGAAGAAATAAGCCCGGAGCATCTGTTATTGTCCATTTTAAAACATGAAGACAATACTGCTTCTAGAATTCTGCACCAATTTGACGTGAATTATGAAATTTATAAATCAGAACTAGAATTTGTGAGACAAGAACAAGAATTCAACCAGCCAGATATCTACAATCAAGGTCCTTCTGATCAAGACGAACCGTACGAAGAAGACGAAGGAGCAAGATATCAAAGAAAAGGAAACTCTAAATCAAGAACTCCTGTTCTCGATAATTTTGGACGAGATATAACCAAACTCGCCGAAGAGGACAAACTTGATCCCATTATCGGGCGAGAAACGGAGATTGAAAGAGTTAGTCAGATCCTTTCTAGAAGAAAAAAGAATAATCCAATTCTTATTGGTGAACCGGGAGTTGGTAAAACAGCAATCGTTGAAGGCCTTGCTTTGAGGATCAATCAACGTAAAGTATCTCGTACACTATTCAACAAAAGAATTGTAATGCTTGATCTTGCTGCATTGGTAGCAGGAACAAAATATAGAGGTCAATTTGAGGAGCGCATGAAAGCCATCATGAATGAGTTAGAAAAATCTCGGGATGTGATTCTTTTCATTGATGAAATCCACACTATAGTTGGTGCGGGTGGTGCAACGGGCTCCCTAGATGCTTCTAATATCTTTAAGCCCGCTTTGGCTAGAGGAGAGTTGCAATGTATTGGTGCTTCAACCTTGGATGAATACCGACAGCACATCGAAAAAGATGGTGCTTTAGATCGAAGATTCCAGAAAGTAATTGTGGATCCACCTTCTGCTGAAGAAGCTGTCCATATTTTGGAAAACATCAAAGCTAAATACGAAGAATTTCATCATGTAAATTATTCAGATGATGCAATAAAAGCTTGTGTTCAATTGAGCGATAGATACATCAGTGATCGTTTCTTACCGGACAAAGCAATTGATGTTTTGGATGAAGTTGGAGCAAGAGTTCACTTGAAAAACATTCATGTTCCTAAGCATATTGAAGACCTAGAAAAAAAGATCGAAGATCTTAAAGAGAAGAAAAATCAGGCCGTTAAAAATCAGCAATACGAAAAGGCTGCAGATTTGCGTGATGACGAATCTAAATTAGTTAGGCAATTAGAGTTTGCTAAGTTAGAATGGGAAGAAGAATCCAAAACAAAAAGATATCCTGTTGACGAAGAGGACATTGCAGAAGTTGTATCTATGATGACGGGTATTCCTGTAAGACGTGTTGCTCAAAGTGAAAGCAATAAGTTGGTCGGGATGAATACTGATCTTCAAGAAGTAATTGTCGGTCAAGATGAAGCGATATTAAAGATTACTAAAGCAATTCAACGGAACAGAGTTGGTTTAAAAGATCCTAGTAAACCTATTGGTTCATTTATCTTTTTAGGTCCTACTGGTGTTGGTAAAACAGAGTTGGCAAAAGCCTTAGCAAGATACATTTTTGATTCTGATGAAACGCTTATCAGAATTGACATGAGTGAGTACATGGAGAAGTTTTCTGTCAGTAGATTGATAGGCGCACCTCCGGGGTATGTGGGGTATGAAGAAGGAGGTCAATTAACGGAAAGAGTAAGAAGAAAACCATACTCAGTTATTCTTTTAGATGAGATTGAAAAAGCGCATCCAGACGTTTACAACATTCTTTTGCAAGTGTTGGATGATGGCCAACTTACAGATGGTTTAGGAAGAAAAGTTGATTTCAAAAATACATTGATAATCATGACTTCTAACATCGGAGTTCGTCAACTGAAAGACTTTGGACAAGGTGTAGGATTCGCTACGAAAAACCGTTAAGAATCTGAAGAAGAAAATAGTAAAGGTATTATTCAAACTGCTTTAAAGAGAACCTTCTCTCCAGAGTTTTTGAATAGAATTGACGATGTAGTTATCTTCAATAGTTTGGATCAAGATGATATCTTCAAGATAATTGATATTACTTTGAAAGATCTATTCAAACGATTAGATGGCATGAGTTACTCTATGACCTTGACTGAGAAAGCAAAGAAATTTGTTGCCGAAAAAGGATTTGATCCTCAATTCGGTGCTCGTCCACTTCACAGAGCAATTCAAAAGTATTTGGAAGATCCTTTAGCGGAATTTATCTTGAATAATAATCCACCTGAAGGAAGTATTTTTGAAGCTACGCTTGATGAAACTGAGGAAGGTTTAGTGATCAACCTTTCAGAAAAAATCAATACAGATATCAAGAAATAAATTCAAATAATGTTTTTAAAAAAGAGTACATCTACCCTGTTTTGGGTGGATGTACTTTTTTTATACATTTTTTCTGAAAAAATAGAGAATTCTATTTAAGTGCTTTATTTTTAATAAAAAAAGCACCTGAATCGGCTTTCTAAGAATATTCTTGACCATCTTCAATAAGTAATCTCCAAAAAATTAATTATATCCGAGTTTTCTGTTTATTTTTAAAATCTGGAACTTTATCCTACTGATTTGGCATTATATTAATACAATTTACTTTGGATACTAGTTATATTGCAAGAACGATTTAGAATACATTTACATTCAACAATAACATAGAACTTCGTAAACATAATTTATAAATTAAAATAAAATCATTTGGCAAAAAGGCAAAAAAGAACATTCGTCAAAAAAGGTCCAACCTTTAGAATCAATCATTTAATCCGAATCCCTAGAATAAGACTCGTAGGCGAAAATTTGGATGCAGTTAGTGAAATCGCAGGAAAACCAATAGAAGCAGGTGTATACCCTACCGACGTTGCAAGATCATGGGCAGAAGCTCTAGATTTAGATTTAGTAGAAATCTCTCCTAAAGCAGATCCTCCGGTTTGTAAAATTACCGATTTCAAAAAATTCCTTTATCAGAAAAAGAAGAAAGAGAAAGAGATCAAGGCTAAAACAGTCAAAACGGTAATCAAAGAAATTCGTTTTGGTCCTAATACAGATGATCACGATTTCGATTTCAAATTGAGACATGCTCAGAAATTCTTGGCTGATGGTGCAAAAGTTAAAGCTTATGTACATTTCCGTGGAAGAACAATTGTCTTTAAAGAAAGAGGTGAATTACTATTATTGCGTTTCTTGAAAAATTTAGAAGAATACGGTTCAGCGGAAGCTTTACCAAAGATGGAAGGAAGAAGAATGATCGTAATGGTAGCGCCAAACAAAAGTGCAAAGAAAAAGAAGCCTGTTAGTTCAGATTAGGCTTAAATAAATATAAATCAAGCAAAACTGGTAAACAGAATTATGATTCTGCTTACCAGTTTTCTTTTTTTAGAGGCTTTTTATCCGTTTTACCATAATTTAGGTGGAATATGAGGTAAAATCCCGGTGTTTTACTTTGAATGATAGCATTAAAAAGCTTATCTTTGCCAACCATTTGAGGATTCTTCCTCGAATTATTTATTATAAATGCTTAAATTTTTAGAATTATGCCTAAAATGAAGACGCATTCCGGTGCTAAGAAAAGATTCAAATTAACGGGATCCGGTAAATTGAAGCGTGCACATGCAGGAACTTCTCACATGTTGAGAAACAAATCGAAAAAGGCGAAATTGAAATTGAGACACTCAGGTTTGGTTTCTAAATCTGAAGAGAAACGTATCAAATTATTGCTTTGTTTGAAGTAAATTAAATTGTTTAACGAGGATACAGGACAAAGAATTCTTTTAGAATCTCTGTATCGCACTAAATTAGAACTAATATGTCAAGGTCAACAAATTCAGTAGCTTCAAGAGCTCGAAGAAAAAAGATCCTAAAAGCAGCCAGAGGTTTTTTCGGCGCGCGTAGCAAAGTTTATACAGTTGCTAAAAACACATTGGAAAAAGGTATGCAATATGCATATCGAGATAGAAGAGCTAAAAAACGTGCTTTTCGACAATTGTGGATTGCAAGAATTAACGCAGGAGCAAGACAACATGGAACAACTTATTCAAGACTTATCCATGGCTTAGCTCAGAAAGATATAGCACTTAATAGAAAAGTCCTTGCAGATTTAGCAATGAATCACCCTGAGACTTTCAAGTCTGTAGTGGACTCAGTAAAATAGACCAAAAACAAAAAGTACCTAAGGGAAGTGATTTCGATCGCTTCCCTTTTTT
>CALIAG010000070.1 GCA_938041325.1 uncultured Saprospiraceae bacterium
GTGCGAAATCTTTATAAGACTAAATCAGAATTGTTCACAAGCTCCAGAGAAGCGAAACGTTTAAAACCAATAAACCTTAAAATTTTATAACCTTAAAACATGAAAATCTTCCTTATCGGTTACATGGGATCTGGTAAAAGCCACACGGGAAAAGAACTTGCAAAGCTTCTTAATCTCCAATTTATAGATCTAGATCAGCTAATTGAAACAGAAGAGAATAAAACTATATCAGAAATTTTTGAGACTAAAAGCGAGAAGTATTTCAGGATTTTGGAAAAATACTATCTCGAAACTACCCATAAAATCAAAGACGCAGTCATCGCATGCGGAGGAGGAACTCCCTGCTTTTATGAGAACATGTCCTGGATGAATGAAAATGGAATGACCATTTATTTACGCACTCAACCTACCGTTTTGGTCGAACGACTACTCCCTGAAATAGAAAAACGGCCATTATTAAAAGGAAAATCTGAAAAACAATTGATAGACTATATCTCAGATAAACTAGAAGATAGATCCGAATGGTACGAACAAGCTCAAATCATTTATCATCAGGTTTCACAACACGAGGAAATTGCTCCAAAACTGAAAGAACACCTCGACAAGCTCCAAGAAGTATAGAAAGGACTGAATATCAGATGGTTATAATTCCGTAATCAAGGTTGTTCATTTCGCTATCTAATTCTCAAACCGAGTCTGAGCCTTAATTCACACTTGCATTAACATCTCATTAACAAATATTCGATTCTCATTAACACGCAAAACTGCCTATCTCGCCTACCTTTGTAGTGTGGTTCCTATGAACATAGCCGACAACTTTCAAATCTTTCGAAAATTGGCTTTATTTAATCAATAGAAACTACTATTTTTGTCACCGTTTATATTATCTAATTCTTAAATACAAATAGATTAATAATGGAAAATTCTAAGAAAATTCAAATAGGATTGCTAGGAGTAATAGCTCTACTATTGGTACTTAACTTTACTGGTGCCTTTGATGGTTTATTCGGAGGAGCTGATGATGCAAAATCTAAAGCTAGAGAAGCATTAACAACAAATGTCACCGCAGATAATAGCGTAACACCTGCTAATCCTGCAAATGCAGCTGCTGCAGCACCTGCTGTTCCTACTGGACCTACTACTACTGTTGAATTTGATGAAAGTACTTATGATTATGGTACAATCGATCAAGGTGAAAAAGCAGTTCACATTTACAAATTCAAAAATACAGGCTCTGAGCCTTTAGTAATCAGTAATGCAAAAGGAAGTTGTGGATGTACTGTTCCTCAATGGCCAAAAGAACCTATTGCTCCAGGAGGAACAGGTGAAATCGAAGTTGCATTTGATTCAAAAGGTAAAAAAGGAAAACAAACTAAGCGTGTAACAATCACTGCTAATACAGATCCAGCTCAAACTTTCTTGACAATCACCGGTGAGGTGAATGCTCCTGAAGGCGCAGCTGCTCCAACAGCAATTACTCCAGCGACACCTGGAAAATAATAAAGACATAATTTGTCTTAAACAAAAGCCTATGTGATTCTATTATCACATAGGCTTTTTGTTTTTAACGCAACCTCCTCTAATTGACTACATTTAAAGCTCCCTCTCCAAGAGTGAATAAATCCCAAATTATTATCTAAATTTGTAAACTTCAATGTTAATTTTTTGTTTTCTTTTAAAGAAAATCCATGCAAAAGTATCTGTCATTAGTAAAATTTAGCCACACGATTTTCGCATTGCCTTTTGCCTTACTAGGCTTTTTTCTGGCTACTAAAACTACTGGAATGGGTTTTCAACCCAAGATATTAGTGCTGGTTTTATTATGTATGATATTCGCAAGAAGTGCCGCCATGGCATTTAATCGATATCAGGATAGAGATATTGACATCAAAAATCCCCGGACCGCTACACGCGAAATCCCAGCAGGAGCCATTACACCAAAAAGCGCTTTGATCTTTGTCATCATCAATTGCATCCTATTTATTATAACCACTTGGTTTATAAATCCAATTTGCTTTTACCTTTCGCCCATAGCTTTGATTACCATCTTAGGCTATACCTATACAAAGAGATTCACGTATCTATGTCATTTTGTACTGGGCTTAGGATTAGCTTTGGCTCCAATCGGTGCCTACCTTGCAATGGGAGGAGGCTTCGACCTTTTGCCTTTACTCTATTCAGGAGCTGTGCTCTTTTGGGTCTCAGGGTTTGACATCATTTATGCTTTACAAGATCAATCATTTGATAAATCACTTAATCTACATTCCATTCCTGTCAAATTAGGAACTAAAAATGCTTTGAGACTTTCCGAATTTTTACATCTTATTTGTGCAATTCTGATTGTTACTGCATCATATATCTTAATGCAAACCTATCCAGAAGCCTTTGGTTGGCTACAAGCGCTAGGGTCTATTCTTTTCGTGGCGCTTTTGATTTATCAACACCGTTTAGTAAAACCAAATGACCTGAGCAAAATCAATCTAGCTTTCTTTACTACCAATGGAATCGCAAGCGTAATTTTAGGAACACTGGTTATTACAGACTTATTCTTTTAACACCATATTTACAAACCTTTCTTCCCGAACCCTACGGGCTTCCGATTTATACCTTTTGCGTAGATTCAAAACATGCATTAAATATTTAAATAACTATACCAACTTATACGTATTTATTTAGTTATCAGCCCTTTATCCTATTTTTTTATGTTAAAAATAAGGAGAGTTTGTATATAAGACTTATTTTTAATGTAATTGGCATGGTTTTAGTTTCCTTATAGCGGATTCATTCTATGAACAGCCATTAGATACCTAATTATCGGATTACCCTCTGAATCTGTTGTCTCAACAACAGAAACATTGGCTGCTAATACAACAAACATATACTATTAACAATGCCCAACTTTTTGGGTTGAACGAACGCAAACAAACGTTATGAAAGAAGTTTCGACATTATGTCTTACTGCTTTACTATTATTATTGGGAAAACTTGCATTAGCTTCTACCAATACGTTTTTCATTCAGGATACAATTCTTTCGATTGAAGATACGGTATCTGTTCAAATACAAAATTGCAGTGGAAACGCTGAGATTTGCATTGGATTAGATATTGATAGTTTAAGCAATTATCAAATTACTGCTAACGGAATGTCTTATTCCAATGGCTTGGCGGAATGTGATTTTGATACGATTTCATTATATCCTTTTGCTGGATTAGCAGGACAAGGAAACACTGGTCCATATATCCTTCAGGATTGGCAAGTTAACAGTACAACCTATATTACAAATTTTAATAACATTACCGAATTGGTCGACTCAATGAATGTGTGGGATCCAAATGGTAATTGGATGATAGACAATGACCTGATTGCAATCGTCGGAGGGGATCCAATGAATACCTATTCCGATATCGTTATTTGGGTTCAAATTTTAGGCGCACCCAGTATTTTAGGTTACACTCCAATTTTTGAAGGAAGAGGCTCTTTGCTCAATTTTCCTGTCGGTTCAACAGAAGTAATCGTAACAGAAACAGTTTCTGGATGTGCAGATACTTTCCTATTTCAAGTGGCTTGTGTCAATCCTTCAATAGTACCTACCGATTTGAATATCGG
This sequence comes from uncultured Saprospiraceae bacterium, assembly GCA_938041325.1. GTDB lineage: Bacteria > Bacteroidota > Bacteroidia > Chitinophagales > Saprospiraceae > CALIAG01. The sequence goes on from CALIAG010000070.1 coordinate 3,608, forward strand.
AGAATCAGATACGATTTGTTTAGATTTTTCGGAACTGATAGGCGCACCGGTATCTGTATTCAATGTTTGTGGAAACACGAATGCCAACTATAGTTTATTTGCTGGAGATTCATGTGTATCAATTACTGGATTAATGATTGGACAGGATACCGCATGTATGGTTGCCTGTGATGCTTTTGGTATTTGCGATACTACATTTCTGGCTGCTAATATCCAAGCACCTTCTTTATTAGGAACTCATATCATAGAAGATGTAGTATTTGCAGGTTTTGGAGAATTTTGGTGTATTGATCAAACTATCTTTCCTGGAAACATAGACACCATCTATAACATTTGCGAAGAGTTGGATGGACCAGCAGTGAACTTTGCAATCGATGCAGAAAACTATTGTTTATTATATAATGGAATATTATCTGGTCAGCAAGATACCGCATGCATTGTAGTCTGTGATGACCTGCTCAATTGTGATACAACGACCTTTTATATTTCCGTTGCTAGAATGGGACCTTTGACAATTTACGATACCATCTTTCCTAATACAAATACAACTTTTTGTGATTTTGATCTCACCAATTTTCAAGGAAATTTAGATGATATTGAAAATGGCTGTGCTGTAAACTCAGGAAGTTTTGTGGATTTCACAGTCGATGATATCAATTTTTGTGTCAGTTACGCTCCTGTAAATATTGGAAAAGATACTGCCTGTATTTATCTCATGGATGATATGGGAACCATCGATACGACGTATTTGATCGTCTGTGTCCTTGAACCGATTACAACCTATTTTTACGATACAATTAGAAGTAATTTAATGACAACCTATTGTTTAGATGATTCTGAATTAGGTGGAGTTATTACAAGTATTTCTAACAACTGCGAAGATGCATCCGGAGAGTCTGTTGATTTCGATCCAGATATTTTGTCTCTATGTGTTGATATCCAAACGTTTAATCCCGGTACCGATACCGCATGCTATGTTATATGTGATAATTTTAATGTGTGTGATACAACCTTTTTGATCATAACCGTTCCTGATGAAATGACAGAGGTTCTGCCAGTTGCAATTGCTGACGTCGATACCGGTTTGGTCAATACACCATTGGTTATTAATGTGTGTGGAAATGATACTATTCCCAATGATAACTTAAGTAACTTCTTTGTATTGCCTATACCTAATGGAGGAATTGGGCCGAACAATGGAACAGCTTTTGATAATGGTGATTGTACAGTTAGCTATATCCCAAATACAGCAGAGTGTAATTTTGTGGATAGCTTTTTATATGTGATATGTAATTCCGCTGGATGTGATACAACATCTGTCATGGTTCTAATTGAATGTGAATCAGAAGAGGAATTTAAAATATACAATGGATTTTCTCCTAATGGGGATGGTGTAAATGATTTCTTCCGAATTGATGGAATAGAATTGTTTCCAAACCACAAATTAGTTGTTTACAACAGATGGGGAAATCAAGTTTTGGTGACAGAAAATTATCAAAATGATTGGGAAGCTCAATGGGAAGGATCAGATCTTCCAGACGGCACTTACTTTTATGTTTTTGACGATGGCTCCGGAGAATATTCAAGTGGATATGTGCAAATAAGCCGTTAAGCTTCAATACATATAAATTGAATTGAATGAGTATTAAAAAAATGTGTTACAATTTTATTTTATAAAAAACTGGTATCCATTTCAATACATATTAACATTAATAGTTTAAGTAATATCAAGCTAAGTTTAGCATTATTTTTGCAATATGACTAAAGGGAAAGTTAAAATTTTCCTAAAGTTGTTTTTAGTGACATTCAACCTTTACTTCAAAAACAGCAACCTTGATTGGTTGAATGTTCAAAAAACAATTTAAACAACAAACTTTGACCCCCTGCAAAGTAGATTAATTTATTTTTTAAACAAGCACTACTTAACCAGGACTTTTTAAAATTACGTACAAATGAGAAAATTATTTACACTTTTTGCACTCGTTCTACTACTGGGCACCACTTCATACGCACAGCAAGACGCTATGTTTACCAAGTACATGTTCAATAGTTTGATCTATAATCCAGCATACGCAGGAGCAAAAGATCACATGTCAGTAGGACTATTGCACAGAACGCAATGGATCAATATTCCAGGCGCACCCAATACTCAAAGTTTTACAATTCATTCGCCACTTAAAAGTGATAGAGTAGGAGTTGGATTTTCAGCAGTGAATGATCAAATCGGTCCAACCCGTATGATTCAAGCCAACGTTTCTTATTCATACCGAATTCCATTAGGCAAGGCAAAATTAGCCATAGGACTTCAAGGAGGTATCATGAATTGGAGAGCAGATTGGTCTGAGTTAAGTCTTCAAGATTTAGATGACGATGCTTATTCTGAACAATCGCCAAGCTATTTTAATCCCAACTTTGGAGCTGGTATTTATTACTACACCAAAAACTTTTATGTTGGATTAGGAGCTCCACATTTAATCGAATACGATTTAAGAAAAGACAATATTAATACAGCTCAATGGGCTAAACAATATAGACATTATTTCTTCTCAATTGGAAAAGCAATTCCGATCAACGGTGACAACTTGATATTTAAACCATCACTTTTGATTAAGAATGTTGGATTGCTAAGTAGCTTCAACAAAGACGATGCTTACCAAAACATAGGCGCGCCTACTGAGTTTGATATCGATGTTTCCTTCTTGTTTTATCAAGCGCTTTGGATTGGAGCATCTTTCCGATCAGCTATAGAAGCATTTAATGATACAAGTTCATTCGATTCTGTTGATGCATGGGCTTCTTATTACTTGGCAAATGGTTTAAGAATTGGAGTGGCTTATGATTATCCATTAAATAAAATCAATACAGTATCACCTGGATCATTTGAAATCATGCTAGGGTATGAGTTCAATTATGTAACTAAAAAAGCGGTTACACCAAGATACTTCTAAGAGAATTTAAAGATGTTTTTTGAAAAACATTACACATCCTTTGAATAAAAGATTGAAGATTCTTTTGGAATGGAAGAGTTTTTGCATAGCCTAAAATACACTCTTTTTATAACAAAGAAAGATTTAATATAAAATACTAATTCGCGGACAATCACTAATAAAATTTAACAAACATGATTTGCAAAAGAGCGGTATTCACAATGCTAATTTTGGCTATAGGCTTAGGCAGTGCCTTCGGACAAGCTAGATTAAAAAGAGCTAATACTCTTATGGCTAGCCTTGACTATATGGGCGCGATCGCTGAATACAATAAAATTCTAGAGAAAACTGATAACGCTGAAGCGAAAATCAAAATTGCTGAATGCTATCGCAAAGTAAGCGATTCTGAAAATGCAGAATATTGGTATGGGCAAGTTGTAAGACTGCCTGAAGTAGAACCTGAACACAAACTTTTTTATGGACAGGCTTTACAAAAAAATGGTAAATGTGATCTTGCCAGAGAATGGTTTGAACAATATGTTGAAGACGTTCCTGATGATCTTCGTGGCCAATATCTCGTAAAGGCTTGTAACTACGAAGAAGAAATAATGACTAAAAATGCTGGGATCTACGAACTTAAGCATTTAGAAATTAATTCTGCTTTCGATGATTTTAGTCCTGTATATTATGGTGAAGGAATTGTATTTGCCACAGAAAGAGATCAAGGATCTGCAATTAAAAGACAACACAGTTGGACAGGTGCTCCATTTCTTGAATTGTTTTATGTAAAAGCAAAAGAAGAAAGTGGAGAAGAATGTGGCAACTGGACTTATGGTACACCGAAGAAGTTTGCTGATAATGATTTGAATTCCAAATTCCATGATGCAGCAGTTGCTTTTTCTGATGATGAAAGCCAAGTTCTTTTCACTAGAAATAATATTTTAAAAGGTAAGGTTGAAAAATCTGATGATGGAACAATCAAACTAAAAGTTTTTACCGCAGAATCTAAAGGTGATAACAAATGGGGAGATTTAGTAGGATTGCCTTTTAACTCTGATGAATATTCTGTAGCTCATCCAACTTTAACTCCAGGCGAAGAAAAATTATATTTCTCTTCTGATATGCCAGGTGGTTTCGGAGGTATGGATTTGTACTATTCAGAAAAAGATGGTGGCAATTGGGGACCTCCAATTAACTTAGGTCCATCAATTAATACTGAAGGAAATGAAGTTTTTCCTTTCTATGAAAAAAGCGGAAGATTGTACTTCTCTACTGATGGCCATATCGGACTAGGTGGTTTGGATGTATACTATATGGAAGACAAAGGGGAAGGAGAATTTGGTCCTATTGAAAATATGGGCTATCCTATCAACACGGTGTCTGATGATTTCGGAATTGTATTTAATGAAGAAGCAACTTGCGGTCACATCTCTTCTGACAGAGACGGTGGATCAGGTGGAGACGATATTTACTCTTTCAAAAAGACAGCTTCTCCTGTTCAAATTTTTGTTTACGACAAAGTTACTGGCGATCCTATAGAAGGTGCTACTGTCTTAGATGATTGTACTGGTGAAATGTTGACTACTGGAGTTGATGGTAAAGTTACTTTGGATATGAAAATGAATCTCTGCTGTAATTTTACTGCAATGGCGGACGAATACATGGAAAATGTAAAAGAAGGTTGTACAAAAGATATTCCTGTTGGAGAACGAGTTTTTGTTGAAATTCCAATGGAAAAAGATCAACAATTTGATATTGAAGGAGTTGTATTTGATCAAAGTTCAGGACTTCCTTTAGAAGGTGCGACTGTAACATTGACAAACGATTGTGGAAAAGAGGAGCAAACTTATACAACAGATGCAACAGGTACTTATACATTCAAATTGGATGAAGAATGCTGTTACATTGTAAAAGGTGAATTGGCTGATTACTTAGCAGACAAAGCAGAAGAATGTACAAGAGACTTAGAAGAGTCGACTACACTTCAGGTTAATCTTAATCTACAGCCAACGAAAGTTAATGATTACGTGATCAACGGGAATAATAATCCTAGTACAGTAGGAGAGTTTGATCCAAAGACAGGTTCTGAAACTGATTTTGAGTTAGGTCCTGGGCAAGATAATGTAGGAGAACCAATTGCGTTCCTTTTGCACATCTATTATGACTTTAATCAAGCTTATATCAGATCCGAAGATGAATCTGACTTAGAGCAACTATATACAACTCTTGTTGACAATAGTGAATACGTGGTGGAGATTTCTTCGCATACAGATGCGCGTGGATCTCATGCATACAATCAAAGATTGTCTCAAAGAAGAGCAGAATCAGTGATCAGATGGTTGTCTGAAAGAGGAATCGACAGACAAAGACTAGTAGCCAAAGGTCATGGTGAAACTAAAAACGTAAATGATTGTGTTAACAATATTCCTTGTAGTGAATTGGAGCACCAATTGAATAGAAGAACTGAGTTCCGAATTTTAGGAACGATGGGAGATGTGTTCCGTGAATCTGCGGCAAAACCGGATCCAACTGTGGTTCCTTGTCAAGGATGTCCGTTTTAAAAACGGATTACTAATTCGTAAAGTTAAAGTTTAGTTTATATCTAGGAGGTTGTTGAAGGGCAACCTCTCTTTTTTTTGCTAAACGGAACAATTAGTGAAAGTAGATTTAGTCTAAAATTGAATACGACTTTGCGTTTTTAAGACGAATCGGAAAGGTCAAAAAAAGAAGGGAATTCAACAGTAAAGTTGAATTCCCTTCTTTTTTATTTTATCTAATTAAAACAAGACCAATTAATTCGAGAGATAGACTACTCTTTGCATTTCCCTTTTTCCCATTTGGTAACTCCGTTCGCAGAAGCCTCACAAGCATTTCCATAAGTCTTATCATTACAACCACATACTGGATCGTAAATTTGAGCACAAGCCATCTCTGGGTTAATCTTAAGTGGATCAATGCATTGATTTGCACAAGCACCTTTTTCCCAATTCAATACCCCTGAATTTTGAGCAACACATTTGTTGGAATAGGTTTTATCATTACAACCGCACACGGGACTATAGATATCAGGGCAAGGCGCATTTTTAATTTTTGATTCATCTACACATGCAGATTTGTCAGGACAAGCCCCTTTTTCCCATTTCAATACCCCTGAATTTTGAGCAACACATTTATTGGAATAAGTTTTTCCATTACATCCACAGACTGGACTATAAACATCGGGACAAGGAGCATTTCTTATTTTTGTTTCATCAATACAACCATCAACTTGAGGACAAGCCCCTTTTTCCCATTTGAGCACTCCTGAGTTTTGAGCTACACATTTATTAGAATAGGTTTTTCCATTACAACCACACACTGGGGTATAGTTGTCGGGACATGGATCGTTTTTGATTTTGGTTTCATCAACACAAGCGTTGGACTCTGCACATTTACCTTCTTTCCATTTTGTTAGTCCTGCGGCTTCTGCCATACATTCATTGGCATAAGTCTTATCATCACAACCACAAACGGGTTTGTAGATTTTTGTACAAGCCTTGTTCGGGTTGATTTTACTTGCATCAATGCACTGAGAAGCAACAGGCATGTTGTCATCCTTATCTGTTCTTGAACTGGATTCTTCGGAACAAGTCATTTGAGAAAAGAGCAACCAACAAAGTACTAATAAAGAGAGGCTTTGAAATCTCATGGTATATTATTTATTGTTTGTTTATAAACAAATCAAAGATATGAGAAAAAATGATAATGGAACAAAAATAGGTGGGAATAAAAAAGGAGTGAAATAGCAAAGCAGGCTATAATTTGATAATTTTGTGGACGCTTTGTATTTTATTTGTTTGCATTTTTAGTAAATAAATACCTGAAGATAAATCGTTGATATTATTAAAATTGTAGGTGGTTAAACCTCTTGAGTATCTTTCAGGATTCATGATTTTAACCAATCGGCCTGTTTGGTCGAATAAGTAAAAATGAATTTCAGAAGGTTCTTGAAGAGCAACTTCTACTTCTAGAAAATCAGTAAAAGGGTTTGGCGATATTTTGACAAAAATAGAATCTTGATTTGGGTTGAAAATATTGGATTGACATCTTGTGTTGAAAGATAATGTCTGAGTAAATCCACTTGATCCTTCTACTGCGCAATTCGCTTCGATTTGAACTTCGTACTCTGTACACTCCTCTAAGTTTTCGATCAAAAATGGCGAATTGACGTTTTCATAAATTTGCCAATTGTGATTTCCTGCTAAACGAAAACGTAAATTATGATCAGAATGGTCATCCGTAAAATCATTCCATACAATAGCAGCAGCTTCCTCAACTACATCCATTGTGTCAATCGCATTTGGACGATCGCAAAAAGCAGGATCCTGTAAAATGTTCACACAATAATCTTCTACTTCACCGAATCCAAAACCATTTTCACATGGCGAAGGTTCAATAGAATTGTTAATAAATTTCATAACTATTCTCAAGCGGGTAATTCCTTCCAAAGCAATATTGGGAACTTGAATCAAAGCGTCAATAGATTGGTTAATTTCGCCACCAGAATCAAAAATCAGTTCAGATTCATTTTCAAAAACACCATTTTGATTGTAATCAATCCAAGCTTTAAAATATTGCGGATATTCATTGCCTGCGTAACCAGGTTCTATTTGTAATCTATAGTTTTCACCTTTCACTAGATCAGTGCTCATCCCCGTATAATCGCCATACCCATAATCTGATCCACTCGCATTTTCAAGTTCATTTAATTTTATACGATTGATCCATTCTCCTTGCGAATTATTTGATCGAGCACTGCAATAGTCAATATCTGTACATGAGCCACAACCTAAAGTGATGAACTTTTGCCGATTGCCAAATTCAGAATTAACGGCAGCACTACAAATGGATTTAAATTCAATTTCATAAGCGGTACATTCATTCAATGTATTGAAATTTATGGAATTGTCTACCACAGTAAAAGTTTCCCAACCGGAATGTGTACCCTCCATTCTTATTCGAACGGTATAGTTATCTGCTGCAGTAACAGGAGTCCAATTCATATAGGACTGCGTTTCAGACAGAACTTCAATATTTACATCATCCGGCATTGTGCAACAGCCGTCTGTTTCGAATCGCAAGTGGTTGGTAAAGTTACTTGAATTATCATCGCATACAGATTGAATCTTTACGTCATAAAAGGCGCAAGAAATTAAGTCGTTTAAAAGAATGGGTGTCTGAACGTTTTCCAATTCGATCCAATCGTCTTCGTATTCAGGTTTCCAAGAAAGATTGGTTTGAAAACCATGTATACCTGCTATCCAACTAATTTGAACCGAATTTTCTTGAATGTTAATTGCTTTTAAGGAACTTGGTTCCAGGCAAGTACTACATCTATCGTCACTGTTTAGCAATGCTTCGTTTATATTCAGCAAGCCACCAGATTTAGTAATATCATTTAAGTCGAAATTCTCAACAGAAGAATCCAATATAATTTGCTTAGCCAATAAAGCTGCGGCTGCAGGGTCTGCTTTTGACAATCGGGCAAGATTATCACAATTACCGGAGTAAAGTAGAGCAATGGCTCCAGCTACTTGAGGTGTTGCGATAGAAGTCCCTGTAGAATATCCATAGTTGTCATCTAGTTTTGTAGTATAGATTCCATCACCAAAAGCACCGATGTCAATTGATTTTTTACCAAAGCCAGCTTCTTCATGAAGAAAGCCATTTTGATTTATATTGGTGACCGTTAATAGGTAATCACTTTCGCAAGTAGTAGGTAAGTCCCCTAATTGGTCTACATCGTTTGGCATATTGGTGGTAGCTGCGCAGCTAATAATTCCTTCTGTACCGAGACTATCAAAAAATGAACACCATAGAGGAGCTTCATCAGGTTTTCCAAAATCAATTCCAAAAGAATTGTTGGTTGCGACTATATAAGCTCCTTTTTCTCCATTGCTCTGATTGTAAAGCTTTCTCATGTTGTAAGCGTAGGCGTACGATTCAAGGACCATGGCTTCATTTACATTGACAGGTTGCTTGATAATCATGAGCTTGACATTCCAGTTGATCCCTGATATGCCTATTCCATTATTGCCTTCCGCGCCAATAATTCCTGCAGAAGAAGTTCCATGATTTCCACCATTGATGTCATCTGATTCTGTGGTAATGTTCCACCCATGGTAATCATCTACATAACCATTTTCATCATCGTCGATTCCGTTTAATGGGATTTCCTTTGAGTTTATCCATAAGTTATTTTGTAAATCTTCGTGGTCAATATCTATTCCGTTGTCAAATATGGCAACGACTATTTCATCTCCTAATGACGTATTTCCACCTGTGGTAATATCCCATGCTAATTCTGCATCGAAATCAATATCTTCTGTAGCTCCGTTGCTTCCATTGTTTAAAAATGGCCATTGCAAAGCGAATTGTGGATCATTGGGTAAGGTTTCTCTATACGTTATCCAATGGTTCTTTTGGACATCAAGAATATCGTTTTGGCCTTTTAAATGTGCCAATAGTTGAAGCTCATTGATTTCATTTGCATCAAACCTCAACTTCCAAATTCCCAGTTTGTCACTCACAGGCGAACACTGAATGCTTTTGCGAGAAGAATTGCTTATTTGATTGAGAATATGATTGGGAAGGACCTTATTGGAAGAAGCTACTTTAATCAATATTTCACCTTGTACATGCCTAAGAACCTGCCCCTGAGAAGGAGCTAGGACAAAAAAGCTGAACAATGTGATGATTAAAAACTTTTGCAATGTTCTTTGGTTTTAGTTTTTTCAGCAGCTAGTTTACAGAAAAGCAAGGCTTCCTGAGAATACCAAAATACAAAAAATCCTAATTAAAAACGAGCGCCTATGGCACAAGGAAGATGGTTTTTCCCTTAAATTAATTTCTGTGATTTCCATAAATATAAAATTTAAGGTATTTGAATATGATTTATACTGTATTTTGGTGGTAAAATTGATGATTTCGTATTTTAAGACCGATTCGGGAAAGCATTTTTCAAATTAACTTGCTTTCGTCCCATTTCGTATTTTGATGTTAAACTTATCTTAAATGGTAAGATGTGAATAACTGTTGAAAGGCTGAAAACGATCATATAGTCAGAAACACTCAAGCATTTAGTCAATTTAAATCATATAAGAACTTGAACGACTTTTTAGAATATTCTTCGTTAAAAATACTCGCCAGCCCTAAGGGGATGTCTGCGTTTTTCGCCTCGCTTATTCTGAAAACTCATTTCAAATTATTATTAATCCAAATTTGACTAACTACTTAATTTGACAAGTTCAGAAGCATTAAGTGTAAAAAAAGTAAGGCTTTTGAGTAATTTGATGTAATTTTAGATGTTCGAAATCATTTATATGTAATAAACTTGGTTTCTAATACTATGAATTTTTAATATGAAACACTATCAACTCTCGGTGAAGTTGAAAAAAAATATTTGCGGATTGCCTTTGAATCTTCTTCTGGGTATCCCGAAACCAACCGAAACAGTACTATGAAATTCAAGAATCTCCCACTGATCATTCTGACCTTGATCCTTTTTTCTAATTTGCCTATGCAAGGCCAATCTTTGCTTAAAAAAGCGAACAAGGAATATGAACTCCAAGCCTTTAATTTAGCCATTAAAACCTATCGCAAGGTATTGGAAAAGTCGCCAAAAGAAGTTGAGGCTTTATCCAAAATTGCCGATTGTTATCGTCATTTAAATCAAATGAATGAAGCGCAAACTTATTATAAGTTGGCAGTAGATCAGGAAGGATTGGATCCTATTCATTTGCTCGGATATGGTAAAACATTGATGGCAACGGGAAACTATGAAGATGCAAAAAAATGGTTCGAGGTTTATGCTGAGGGACAACCGTATGTCGGAGCCCACTATGCAAAAAGTTGTGACTTTGCAGTGTCAATGCAAGGCTTACCTGCTTTTTACAGAGTAAAAAATGAATATGCGAATTCAGATGCATCGGATTTTGGAGCTAACTTTTTTAAAGATAAAATTGTTTTGGCTTCTGCTCGAGCAGATATACGAAGAACTGAATTAGATAAAAATAGTTCCTCATGGACAGGTTTGACAAAAAGCCAATTATTCATAACTGACCTTGATGGGAATAGATTTTTGAATAAACCTTCTTTTCTAAGAAGTGATCTAAGCAATACTTTTAGTGAAGGGCCACTCAGTTATACGGCTAATGGTAAGATGGTAGCTTTCACAAAAAACAATTTTGTGGATGGTACACGTCAAATTCCTTCTAGTGGAATGGAGACCAGTATTTATTTTGCCGAAGCTACAGAAAATGGTGATTGGAAAGAAGCGGTTCCATTTGTATACAATGGAAGTGGATACTCTTCGGGCTTTCCAAGTCTTTCAGCTGACGGTAAAGTAATGTACTTCTCTTCAAACAGACCAGACGGTTATGGCGGTTGGGATATTTATGTAACTTATAATAATAATGGAACTTGGTCAACGCCAGAAAATATTGGACCGGTTTTAAATTCAGAAGGAAATGAATTGCATCCATTTTTTGATGGGACTGATTTGTATTTTTCTTCAGATTGGCATCATGGATATGGTGGTTTGGACGTATTCAAAGGAAGTAAAGTAAACGGTAATTGGGAGAAAGTTTTTCATATGGGAAATGGAATCAATTCTCCACGTGATGATTATGGGTATGTTTTTAACAAGCAAATGAATATCGGATATTTTGCCTCGAATAGAATTGGAGGGAAAGGGAAAGAAGACATTTACCAAGTAACGAAGAAAAGCGATCAGATTGTCATTAAAGTAATAAATGCTTTGGATAAAAATCCAGTTGCAGGGGTGTCCTTAGATTTCTCTTCTTGTGGGGAACCTGTGTTTACAACAGATGCGAATGGATTGTATAGTTTGCAAGCGCTTGCAGGCCTTGATTGCGAAGTGGTTGCAAGTAAAGAAGGATTTAGTCCGTATGCTTTCCAGCTAAAAGCAAGTGGAAAGAAAGAGACGATGACTATAGAAGTTTTATTGTCAAAAGAGTCCGATCGGTATTTGGGAAGAATTATCAATGCGACTAATAATGAAGCAATTAAAGATGTATTTGTAAGAGCAACTGATCAAAATTCAGGACAGGTTATTGAAACCTATTCTGATGCACAAGGATCGTATCGATTGCCATTGACTCCAGAAAGCACCTATGTAATCCGCTATTCAAAAGCAGGATTTTTGGATACGCACAATCGAATCAACTCAGGGGCAGGTTCGGATAAAAGTATATTGGGCGTTATTCCTTTTAGTCCAAGTTCGACGGTAGTGACTTCTGTTCCGAATAATACCAGAACAACTAAAACAACTCCAAGTACAATTGGAGGAGTTTCTTCGGTTACCCCAAATCAAAAGGGTTATTCCGTTCAAATTTCTGCGGTTTATGGAAATGAGAGGTTACAACTTTCTGACTTCGACAATATTCGTGGATTGGGAAATATGTATACCAAACCCGAAAATGGCTATAAGAAATTGCGTATGGGAATTTTTGAATCAAAAGATCAGGCGAATAGTGCTCAGGAAGCGATTAAACGTGCTGGATACAATAGTGCTTTTATAGTTACTGAAAACTTAACTTCTTTTTCAGGGGTAGAAGTATTGGACAATAGAACAGGAAGTACAAATGTTGAAACAGAACCAATAGAAGAAGAAGTCAGCATGCCTTTACCTGCGCCTAAACCGGTAAAAACTTCAAGTCTTCCAGAAGCGTCTCCATTTGATTCTCCGTATAAAGTTAGGTTAGCTGCATACAAAAATACCAACTTTTTTCAGGAAGATAAAGTAGAGGATTATGGTAGTGTCGAACGAATAAGAAAAGGAGATTTTACCATTATGTTTTTATCAGGCTACAATACATTGCAAGAAGCGAAAGAAGCTAGAAAAAGAGTGATAGCAAATGGTTTTAAATCAGCTTATGTTGTTAAGAAAGAAGGAAACGAGATGAAACGAGTCAACTAATTTTTGATCAAAATAACTACAAAGAAAAGCCGTTCGGACTAACTTTCAAAAGTGATTCGAACGGCTTTTTTTGTCTGCTTTGTTATTTTGTACTTTTCACTTATTCTGTAATTGATTACCCACACGATTTCTCCACCAGATTCTAAAATCCAAACTTTTTCTTTTTCAATTCTTGCCAGCTTTTGGTGGGTGAAAAAATCTTGTAAACTTTGATGTTGACCGTTCATACCTAGTGGCTGAAATTGGTCTCCAGGTTTCCATTTTCTTACTTTTAGTGGAAAAACCAAATCAGCTGAATTTAAGATTCCTATGTTATGGTCATTGGTGAAAACAATATTTTCTATATGACACTCTTCAATAATCAATTCAGAATCTTCGAGATTGATTTTGCAAGGAATCTCTGCAATCAATATTTCTTTAAGTCCTTGATCTTCTTTTTTTTCAGTAACCAAAATATGATCTCTTGCTATTTCAAGCATATGAGAATTGCTGAAAAACATTTTGCCAGAATGTCCTTTTGTGGTTTCCAAAATTTGATCAATCTGTGAAGAATTGAAACCCCATTCTTTTATGAATTCATACAAAACTGTTGCCACTGCTTTTTCTTTCAAAAGCAGTCCAAGGTCGATTTTAAAAACATCATTTTCGAAAGAACAAAATAGGTCTTTTTTAAGAGCGATAGCTTCATGAAAAATAATGGCGGTATCATTCAATCGGCGAAGATTGGTCCCTGCTGTTTGGTCAAAACCTGGGTTGAGAGCATTAAGGACCGGTACAACCAAATGCCTGATCTTGTTTCTAGCGTATTTAGTTTCAGCGTTCGAACTGTCTTCTCGGAAGGGGATATTATTATGTTCTACAAATTCTTTGATTTTATCTCTTGATGCGAAAAGCAAAGGTCTGATGGTTTTCGAATTTTGAACTGGAATCCCAGTGAGGCCATCAATGCCGCAACCTTTTGTGAAGTTATAAAGAACGGTTTCAATTGAATCGTTCAAATGATGAGCGGTGATTATATAATCAAATTGCTGTTCTTTGCTAATTTGATGAAACCATTCGTATCTTAGAGAACGAGCAGTTTCTTGAATGGATAGTTTCGAGTCTTTGGAAACTTGTTCCGTATCAAATGATTTGATGTGATACTTGATTTGCCAGCTTTCTGCTATTTCTTTAACAAATTCGGCGTCTTTATTGGATGCTTCAGCTCTTAGCTTAAAATTACAATGAGCAATTTCGAAGGGCAATTTTAAAGATTTAAAAATAAAAGAAAGTGCCATCGAATCCATACCTCCACTTACGGCAATTAGACTTTTGTGCATTGGCAATTGCCAATTATTAGTCTCAATATATTCTTCAAATAATTGTAATAAGTTATCCAAACAAAGAAATTTTAGGATTGATGATGTTTCTAAAACTAAAATATAAACGATTTAAAAATTGCATATAATTTTGTCACTGGACTTATTTATAAAAATAATGACAAAATTCGGTTACCAAAAAATAAATTTGGTGTCTTTATTTAGCAAGGATACTGAAAGATATTGTGAATGTTATTTTTGAAAGGCTGATAAGACTTTCATTTTTAACAAAAGAGGCTTAGAAATTCGAAGAAATTCTTCAGGAAATCCAAGAAAGCTCAAAATACATGCCGTTTCTTAAAACAGAAAAAAAGGAGAACAATACACTGGAAGACAAGGAAATTATAAATTTAATTGTCAAAAAGGGTAAGAGAGAGTTGCTAGAAGTCCTGTATGATCGGTACTCTGACAAGGTATTTTATAAATGTGTATCCTTGTCAAAAAACCGAGAAACAGCCAAAGACCTTGCTCACGATATCATGGTAAAGATATTTTTGAATCTGAGCAAATATAAAGGACAATCAAAATTTTCCATGTGGGTTTATTCGATTACTTACAATCATTGCATGGATTATTTAAGAAAGAACAAAAAAATAAAAACGGAATCTTTTGAAAGCCACGAGTATAAAGAGATTTCGGACGATAATGAAGATTTAAATCAGAAAATTCTTACAGAATTAAGATTAAATCAACTTGAGAAACTATTCGAATTGTTAGATCCTGAAGAAAAAATAATCCTTTTAATGAGGTATCAGGACGGAATGCGAATCAAGAAAATAGCCCAAACGCTTTCACTAAACGAGGGAGCCGTAAAGATGAGATTAAAGAGAACCAGAGAAAGATTAGCGAAACTTGTAAATGAAAATAAACATATTTAATGGATAATTCAAGTCAAAACAGTGCCCATAGAACAGCTGACGAACACTTGGAAGCATCTTTCAGACAGATGAAGCCTAAAGAAAGTGTACCGGATGACCTCAAGGAGGAAGTTTTTAGCACGCTAGAGACTATGCAACTTTTTGCAGATGTCTTGGACGTTTTTACTACGAAATTTATTCAAACCGAAATGGATTTTCTTGATGGTCACATTGATGATGAAGAATAATTGTTAGATTACTGTTACTTTTTTTTGCATTTGAGTCTATATTCTAGTCCGAGTAAAAAGGATATTTTATCCAGAGAACAAAATTATGGAAAACCTAAAGACGTGGTCTCAACTTTTTTGGAGTTCGCTTCATGGAGTTTTAGATAAGTTTATTGCTATCCTACCAGATATCCTAGGAGCAATTGCTATTCTTTTTATAGGATGGCTATTTGCCAAAATAGTATCAGGCATATTTGGTAGAATTTTCAAAGCAATTAAGCTAGATGGCATTGGAGAAAGATTCAATGTAACAAGTGCACTTGAAAAAGCAAACATTAAAAAAACTCCCTCTCAGGTTCTGAGTAAGTTTATTTATTGGTTGATTCTATTATTGGTGTTGACTACAGTTCTAGAAACGCTAGGCTGGACGGCTGTATCTGAAAAGATTTCAGATTTATTTGGGTACTTGCCGAAATTATTTATTGGAATACTATTTTTCTTTGTCGGTTCCTACATGGCCTCTTTTATTAGAGATATCATAAAAGGAGCTTCGGAATCATTGGGTTTAAGTGCTGGAAATCTTTTTGGCAACATTGTCTACTATTTTTTAATGGTAGTTGTAGCACTTACGGCACTAAAACAAGCAGAGTTCAATACCAGTCTTTTAGAATCAAATCTAGTTTTAATAATAGGTTCTATTCTACTTGCAGGTTCTATCTCTTATGGAATTGCCTCCAGAGACGTTCTGCAAAATATACTTGCTTCCTTCTTCAGTAGAAAAACATTTAAAGAAGGACAAGTAATAGAAATCGACGGAATTAGGGGTCAGATCATACAAGTAAGCAATATGTCTGTAATCATTGTAGGAGATAATGAAGAGAAGACAGTAATCCCCGCAAACGAGTTAATTACTAAGAAAGTAAAGATATTGGGTTAGTTCCCACAAAATTTTGTTCTCAGGGCTAGTTCTCTCAAGGAAGGAATCTTCGGATTCTCTTCCTTTGAGAGACTTTTTTGTCCTCTGAGAAAAAGAAACTCAAGAATGTTTGTTTTATGGAGTTCATGGCAGACTCAACGACAAGTTGTGTTCTGCCATTTTTGTTTTAGAAAACGTTCCATCTAAGACCAAAGGAAAGTAATCCAAGCCATACGCCAATCATTGAGCTTTAAATTCTTCAATATCTCCAGTTTTGAAATACCAATTCATTTATTCGATTCCTTTCCTATACTGAAATTTCAATTCACAGTTAATCCTATTTTGAAAGATTAACTAATTAGCCTCTCGAAAATTTATTTAGTGTAAGTAATACAATTATATTTGCCCTGCATTTACACTAATCCATCTATTTTTGGGCATTCCTACACCCATTTAATTCTCCTTAAAACCTAAATGATTTCACAATATGGAAATTAAGGCCTGTATTTTTGATTTAGACGGTGTCATTGTTGACACTGCAAAGTATCATTTCGCTTCTTGGCGAAGAATGGCTAATGAGCTTGGCTTCGATTTTAAGTCCAAAGAAAATGAACGGTTAAAAGGGGTCAGCAGAATGGGATCTCTCAATTTAATCCTTGAATGGGCTGGTGTAGAAAAAACTGAAGAAGAAAAGAAAGCCCTTGCCGTTAAAAAGAATGATTGGTACCTCGAAATGGTGGAAAACATGAATAGTGATGAAGCGCTAGATGGGGTTGCAAAACTATTAGATACTCTTGAAAGCAAGAATATTAAAATAGCTTTAGGTTCTGCCAGTAGAAATGCTGAGCTTTTATTGAAAAAGATTGGTTTGCATTCTAGGTTCGAAGTTATTATCGATGGAAATAAAGTGACAAAAGGAAAGCCAGACCCTGAGACTTTTCAAAAAGCAGCAGACGGTCTGGGTGTTGAAGCCAAACATTGTATAGTTTTTGAAGATGCGACTAAAGGGATTCAAGCAGCGATCGCAGCAGGAATGTATACGGTTGGAATAGGAAACGCCGATGTACTTAGCAAAGCCAACGTTGTGATTCCAAATTTTAATAATATCTCTTTTGATGAAATTCTGGAGATTATGGCAGCAACAACTAAATCTTGATACCGTATTCTAATATAAGCATTGATGGGGTTTTATGCTTTTTAAAAACCTCATTATACTACCAAGTACTTAGATTAATTAAAACAAATCCACCCATATTTTTTTAGAATTGTCAAAAATCAAAATGCGCTTGATTTTTGCACTATTCTCCTTACACAGAAAAATACCAACGATATGAAAGAGTATCTCAAACATGATGCGTGGAACATTATTGAAGAAGGCTTTCACGCCAGCAACAACGAGATAAGTGAAAGTGTTTTTAGCATTGGAAATGGTCGGATGGGACATCGGGCCAACTTCGAAGAATATTATAGCGGATCTACTTTCCAAGGAAGTTACATTGCAGGTTTGTATTATCCTGACAAGACGAGAGTCGGATGGTGGAAAAATGGTTATCCAGAATATTTTGCAAAAGTTTTAAATTCGACCAATTGGATTGGAATCGATGTCAAAATAGATGGAGAAACCTTAGACCTGGCACTTTGTGAAGTGAATGATTTTGTTCGCACACTCAACATGAAAGAAGGGTATCTGGACCGATCTTTTGAAGCGACTTTGGTTTCCGGTAAGATCGTTAAAATTCATGCTCGCCGGTTTTGTAGTATAGTAGATGATGAAATTGGAGCCATTCGCTATTCGATTACAGCCCTTAACTTTTCTGGTACGATATCATTGACGCCTTACTTAGATGCAGACATCATCAATAAGGATACAAATTATGATGAAAAATTCTGGATTGGAATTCATTCTGAAGCAAAACGAACGAAGGCATCTGTCATAGCAGAAACTAAGAAGACTAAATTTCAATTGTGTAGTACAATGAAGTTTAAGATTTTCAAAAACGAAGAAGAACTGGACTTTGAAAGCCAGAAGATTAAAAAAGAAAAATATGTAGCCTGTTCCGCAGATTTTCATGTGGTGGATGGAGATACGTTGAAAATAGAAAAAATTGTTGCCAACCTTTCTTCTTTGAATCATCCAACTGAAGAAATTCTTGATAATTCTTACGAAGTTTTAAAAAAGGCCTGCACAAAAGGCTTTGATCAAATGTTGCAAGAACAAAGTGATGCTTGGGCAGCAAAATGGAAAGAAAGTGATATCACAATTGAAGGGGACGTCTCCGCGCAACAAGCGATCAGGTTTAATATTTTTCAACTTTATCAAACGTATACTGGAGAAGATGAAAGACTGAATATAGGTCCAAAAGGGTTCACTGGAGAAAAATACGGAGGAAGTACTTATTGGGATACCGAAGCCTATTGCTTGCCTTTTTACATGGCAACAGCAAATGAGAAAGTAGGCAGAAACCTTTTGGTTTATCGATACAAACATCTTCAAAAGGCCATTGAAAACGCTGCAAAATTGGGATTCAAAGATGGTGCAGCTTTATATCCGATGGTAACCATGAACGGCGAGGAATGCCACAATGAATGGGAGATTACATTTGAAGAAATTCACCGAAACGGAGCTATCGCTTTTGCAATTTACGATTATATAAGATATACCGGAGATCAAGATTATTTAGCAGAACATGGACTAGAAGTCCTGATTGCTATTTCAAGATTTTGGGCGCAGCGTGTTCACTTCTCTGAACAACGTGGGATGTATGTGATGCATGGAGTTACAGGACCCAATGAATATGAAAATAATATAAACAACAATTGGTATACCAGCACGATCGCAATGTGGTGTCTGAAATATACGATTGAATCATTAGAGTTTGTTCAAAATAATCATCCTGAACGTTTTACTGCAATTTCAGAAAAAACCAAATTCTACGAATATACTGAAAGGAATGAATGGAAAAAGATTCTTGACAATATGTATCTTCCAGAAGATAAAGAGTTAGGAATATTTCTTCAACAAGATGGTTATTTGGACAAGGAACAAAAAATGGTCACTGAAATTGATCCTTCAGAAGTACCCGTTTGGCAGCATTGGTCTTGGGATCGAATTCTAAGATCTTGTTTTATCAAACAAGCAGATGTACTGCAAGGGATTTATCTTTTTGAAGAAAGATTTGATGAGGACACCATTCGACGTAATTTTGATTTTTATGAGCCACGCACGCTTCATGAGTCATCTCTTTCGCCATGTATACATAGTATTCTTGCTGCAAAACTTGGGAAGATAGATCAGGCCTATAAGTTCTATTTACGAACTGCTCGTTTGGATTTAGATGATTATAATAACGATACAGAAGATGGCTGTCATATTACAAGTATGGCAGGTACTTGGACCTCAATCGTAAAGGGTTTTGGAGGCATGCGCGTATATGATGATATTTTGCATTTCAACCCAGTTATTCCAAAAGAATGGGAGGCATATAGCTTTAAAATAAGATTCAGAGGAGCTATCCTGAAAATCAAAGTAGATCATGCTAAGGTTGTGGTTTTGAATGAGTCAAATCATGATATTCAAATTAAAATGCACGGTAAAGACCAAACTATTTTAGCTAAAGCTGAATTAGCCGTTTAAAATGGACTCAAATTTGCAAATTCGTTACAGTATTCTTTAACTTGAGCTATATTTTAGATTAATAAAACACGTACCAGATGAATCGCTTTTTATTCATATTGACTTTGACTTTATTATTTGCTGCTTGTAAAAACGAGCCTTCCACAAAGCAAAATGTTCAAAACGCTAAACCAGCAGATAGTCATGAAGGGCATGCACACGTTAAAGCAAGCGCTGATGGACCGCTTGTTGGCGTCTGGGAATATACTTTTGCAATGGGTATAAATGACAAAGGAGTAGGAGAGCGCTACGCTGACCGTTGGATTGAAATGAAAATGGACAATACCTTTGAGAGTGGAATTGGAGTTGATCAAAACAATAAAGGGACTTGGTCTTTTGATGACAATACTAAATTTATTGATTTGAATTATGAAACAAAAGAAGATGGTTTAGCAGATCAATTCAAAGTTCAAGGTATTGGTGGATTGGAAGTTATTTGGAAAGGGAATACACCTCGAAACCCAAGAGGTCTAACCATCAAGATGACAAAATTACCCAATAGACCACAATAGATAATCTATTGAATTTTTATTTTTGAATAGTTTTGGTTTTATTAAATTCCTATACTATTTCAATTTCCATATTTAATTTTTTCGATTAATTAATTCATTTTTATATTTTTTTTAGTTCAAACTATTGGTTTGAACTGAAAAATTATTTGCTATTTTAGTGCGTATAATTGCGTCTGAAATCAGTAAAGATTCCTGTATACTATTGTTTCGTTTTTTTAATAGGAACATCCTTAAAAAGTGATTAATGCAAAATGTAAAAATTAGTTTCTCCTTTTTTATTCTCCTTATCTTCAGTATTACATCCTGTGATGAACCACAACAAGAAATTGGAAACAAAAAAAACAAATCCGAAATTCAAATGAATGATGGTACACTTCCCGATTGGGCAATCAATGCCAATATCTACGAGGTCAATATTCGACAATATACTCCTGAAGGAACGATTAACGCTTTCGCAAAACATTTGACTCGATTAAAGTCAATGGGTGTAAAGATCTTATGGTTGATGCCAGTCTTTCCAATTAGCAGTACCAAAAGAAAAGGGCCACTAGGCTCTTATTACGCTGTTTCTGACTTTCGCTCTGTTAATCCTGAGTTTGGAACTGAAAACGATTTAAGAAATTTGATTGAAGAGATTCATAAATTGGACATGAAAGTGATTTTCGACTGGGTACCCAATCACACAGGTTGGGATCATGTTTGGATTAAAGAGCATCCTGAATGGTATACACATGTTGGAGATACCATTACTCATCCTTATAATTTGGAAGGAGAACCAACGGACTGGTACGATGTTGCAGATCTGAATTATGATAGCAAAGAACTGAGAAAGGAAATGCAATCTTGCATGGAATTTTGGGTCAAAGAATACGACATAGATGGATACCGTTGTGATATGGCTTTCTTTGTACCGGATGACTTCTGGCCAGGGACCATTTCCGCATTAAATAAAATCAAACCCGTTTTTATGC
>CALIAG010000071.1 GCA_938041325.1 uncultured Saprospiraceae bacterium
TCATCCACATTTTGTGAGAAGAATCCAATCAAAATTAATCAATTTGGCATTCTACTCTAATTCTATTCAAAATCCATTACAGAAAGAGTTCGCTAAAAAGTTAGGCGAGATTTCTGGCTGCGATGACTACAATCTTTTCCTTTGTAACTCAGGTGCTGAGGCGATTGAAAATGCACTCAAGGTAGCATCTTTTCAAACTGGAAAATCCAAAGTAATTTCGTTCAAACGATCTTTTCATGGACGTACTTCAGCCGCAGTAAATATTACAGACAAGGAATCGATCAAAGCTCCTATCAACAAAGGTTTTGAAAGTGAGATTATTGAATTGAATGATATAGAAGCACTAGAAAATTCGTTTAAAACGGACAACATATGTGCGGTTGTCATTGAAGGCATTCAAGGTTGGGGCGGAATTTATGAACCTAAAGAATCTTTCTTAAAAGCTATTGAAAGTTTGTGCAAAAAATACCAATCCTTTCTTATTCTTGACGAGATCCAATCTGGATATGGAAGAACTGGAGATTTCTTCGCATTTCAAAAATCTGGCATACAACCTGATATCATTACCCTAGCTAAAGGAATGGGAAATGGATTCCCTGTTGCTGGAATCATTGTTAAAAACACCATCCCTGCAAAACACGGAATGCTTGGCACAACTTTCGGTGGCAATCACCTGGCCTGTGCTGCAGGATTAGCTGTACTTGAAGTTTTTGAACAGGAATCTGTTTTGAAAAATGTAATAGAGGTTGGTCAATATTTAAAACGTCAGCTAGAAACAATTCCAGAAGTGGTGTCCATCCGTGGAAGAGGTTTGATGCTTGGCCTTGAGATGAATCAGCCTATTAAGGAATTGAGAAAAAATTTAATTTTTGAGGAAAAGGTTTTTACTGGTTCTGCACTTAACCCAAACACCTTGCGGCTACTTCCTCCTTTGACTATTAATAAGGATGATGTTGATTTATTTATTTCGAAATTCAAAAATTGCCTTCAACAAATGGCAAAGTCAAATAAGCACCTTGCAACTTAATTATCTAAACAAACAAAAATGAAAAACTTCACATCAGTCAAAGATGTTGACAATGTTGAGCAATTGGTAAAGGAAGCCATTGAACTCAAGCGAAATCCATTTGCCCATCAACATTTGGGAAAATACAAAACCATAGGTCTATTCTTTTTCAATCCAAGTCTTCGAACTAGATTAAGCATGCAAAAAGCTGCAACAAATATTGGTCTAAACGTAATCGTAATGAACGTGGGCAGCCAAGGTTGGAAAATTGAATTTGAAGATGGACAAATCATGGATGGCAATGCAGCTGAACACATAAAGGAAGGTGCAGCTGTGATGAGTCAATATTGCGATATTATTGCTGTTCGTTCTTTTCCCGAACTTAAAAACCGTGAATTGGACTATGAAGAAAAGGTGTTATCTCAATTTGTAAAAAACGCTACTGTTCCAATTATTAGTCTAGAATCCGCCACTCTTCACCCTCTTCAATCTCTTGCAGATCTCATGACAATTAGAGAACATCAAATTACAAGTTATCCAAAAGTTGTACTGACTTGGGCTCCTCATCCTCGTGCACTTCCGCAGGCTGTTGCGAATTCTTTCGTCGAATGGATGAAAGCGGCAGAAGTAAATTTTATCGTCACACATCCAGAGGGTTATGAATTAGCACCACAATTTTCTGCCGGAGTCAAAATCGAATACGACCAAAGCAAAGCTTTTGAAGATGCTGACTTTGTCTATGCAAAGAATTGGTCTTCTTACAATCAATATGGAAAAGTACTTTCCATTGATAAAAAATGGATGGTGGATAGTTCAAAAATGGTCATCACCAATCAAGCCAAATTCATGCATTGCCTACCTGTACGAAGGAATGTTGTTGTATCCGATGCAGTCATAGATGGACCAGATTCATTTGTAATAAAGCAAGCAGAAAATCGAATTTACTCCGCTCAAATCGTACTCAAAAAGTTACTAGAATATGACCAATAAAAAGCCATTGACCATTATTAAAATTGGTGGAAAAATAGTAGAAGATAAAATCCGGTTGAATGATTTCTTACAAGATTACGCAAACTTTCCAGGAGCTAAAATACTGGTTCACGGCGGTGGCAAAACTGCGAGTAACATGATCAAAGATCTAGGACTTCAACCAAAAATGATCGACGGAAGACGAGTGACGGATACAAAAACCTTAGAGATCGTAACGATGGTCTATGCAGGTTTAATCAATAAAAATATTGTTGCACAACTTCAGGCTTTTGGGACAAATGCACTGGGCCTATCGGGGGCCGACCTGAACAGCATACAAGCACATAAACGTGTAGTCGACAAAATTGATTATGGATACGCCGGGGACGTTGACAAGGTGAATGGTAAAATTATTTCATCACTCCTTCTTCAAAATATAAGTCCAGTTTTTTGTGCAATCACTCACGACCAAAAAGGCCAATTGCTCAACACCAATGCAGATACCATTACCGCTGAATTAGCAAAAGCGTTGACTGAGTCATTTGCCGTTAAAGTTGTCTATTGTTTTGAAAAAGATGGAGTCTTAAAAAACCCGGAAGATGATAATAGTTTGATTTCCAACATAACAAAAAAAGAATATCTAGGATACAAAAAAGACGGTACGATTATCAACGGGATGATTCCTAAAATGGACAACGCCTTCGATGCCTTGGAACATTCAGTAGAGGCCGTTTACATTGCTTCTTCGGCCATTCTTAAATCAAATAAACTAATAGGAGGAACCAAACTATGCTTGCAATAAAAGATTCGATTACTGAAGCAGTTGAACTTTTGAGTTCACTCATTCGAACACCATCCCTTTCTAAAAAAGAAGAGGCTGCCGCTAAAATTATCCGTGATTTTTTCACTAAAAAAAACATCCCCTTTTTACAAAAGGGCAATAATACTTGGGTTAAAAACAAGTACTGGACTGATTCGAAACCAAGCATTTTACTCAACTCACATATAGACACCGTCAAAGCTGCTGCAGGTTGGACCAAAGATCCCTTTTCACCATTGATAGAAAATGGACGACTCTATGGATTAGGCAGCAATGATGCAGGCGGACCCTTGATCGCTTTACTTTTCACTTTTCTTCATTTTTATGAAAAAGAAAACTTAAACTATAATCTGGTCTTTGCCGCAAGCGCAGAAGAAGAAATATCGGGCAAAAATGGGATAGCATGCATTGTTCCTGAACTAGGAAAAATTGACCTTGGCATTATTGGTGAACCCACTCAAATGCAAATGGCAATTGCGGAAAAAGGGCTTATGGTCATTGACGGTATCGCAAAAGGAAAAGCCGGGCATGCAGCCAGAAACGAAGGCATTAATGCTATTTATATCGCTTTGGAAGACATACAAACGTTAAAGCAATTCCAATTTGAGAAAACCTCGCCCTTGCTCGGACCAATAAAAATATCTGTTACTCAAATTGAAGCGGGTACTCAGCATAACGTTGTTCCGGACAATTGCAGCTTTGTTATTGACGTTCGTAGCACAGAAATGTACAGTAATGAGGCAATTTTTAATATTTTGCAAGCCCAATGTGAATCTGAACTAAAAGCAAGATCTTTTCGTTTAAATTCTTCGGGGATTCCTCTTGAACATCCAATAGTAAAAAAAGGCATTTTATTGGGTAGAAATCACTACGGTTCGCCTACCTTGTCTGACCAGGCCTTATTGAATTTTCCAACTATAAAGATTGGTCCGGGGGATTCAGCTAGGTCGCATACTGCAGACGAGTATATAAAGGTCTTGGAAATTGAAGAAGGGATCGCATTATATATTGCGATACTGAACGGGTTAGAAATTTAATTGAGCAAAGAAAATTACAACATGACCTAGGTGACTTAATAAAATGTAAGCATTCTTGAATGAGGAATGATTTAAGGTTCGATTTATAAAAAAGATTTCGCGCCTACAGCGCTAAAAAGTGGCGTTGTTTTATTTCTATAGAGGTTTCGCTCCTCTGGAGCTAGATTGTAAAAGCAATACCACCTTTTTTAGATTTATTATTATCGAAATCTAGTAAAAGCTCCAGAGGAGCTACATTTTTATAGCATTTTAAGAATGGGTTAATTAAGCTCCGTAGGTGCGAAATCTGAAATTATTACCATATGAAACTTTGGCAGAAAGAATACAACCTTGATGAACAAATAGAGAAATTCACGGTTGGGAAGGATCGGGAATTTGATTTGACATTAGCACCTTACGATGTAGTAGGCAGTGTAGCGCATATCAAAATGCTGGAGAAAATTGGGTTATTAGAAAAATCTGATCTGGATGTTTTGATTCCAGCCATGAATAGAATTTTGGTAAAAATTGAGGAAGGAAAATTTGTCATTGAAGAGGGAGTTGAAGATGTGCATTCTCAAGTTGAATTAGAATTGACGCGAGAACTGGGAGATATTGGCAAGAAAATCCATAGTGGCCGTTCTAGAAATGATCAGGTGCTGGTTGATTTGCGGTTATTTTTACGAGATCAAATCAAAGAGATTACTTCGGAGAGCCAAAACTTGTTTGATGTATTGATAGAAAAAAGTGAATTGTACAAAGAAGTATTGATGCCGGGCTACACGCATATGCAAGTTGCTATGGTTTCTTCTTTTGGATTGTGGTTCGGGGCTTTCGCCGAATCACTTTGTGATGACCTTCAATTGCTTCAATCTATTTACAAAATTGTCAATCAAAACCCATTGGGTTCGGCGGCAGGTTATGGATCTTCTTTTCCTTTGGATAGAAAGATGACGACAGAGTTACTGGGTTTTGAGGATTTAAATTACAACGTCATACATGCACAAATGGGACGAGGAAAAACAGAGCAATTCGTTTCTTTTGGAATCGCAGCATTTGCTTCTACCCTCAACAAGTTAGCTATGGACGCTTGTTTATATTCCAATCAAAATTATCAATTCATTGCGCTGCCCAATGAAATGACGACGGGTTCCAGTATTATGCCACACAAAAAGAATCCCGACGTTTTTGAATTGATCCGTGGCAGATGCAATAGACTCCAAGGCGTTTCTGGAGAGATTGCCTTGTTAAATAGTAATCTCCCTGCAGGATATCACCGAGAATATCAATTGTTAAAAGAAAGTCTTTTCCCGGCACTGGAATCTTTACTGGATTGTCTTCGCATGACGACGCATTGTATTAAAGGAATAATCGTCAATCCAGCGATCCTCAACGATCCAAAATATAAGAATCTTTACAGTGTTGAACATGTGAATGCGGAAGTTTTGAAAGGCGTACCGTTCAGAGATGCCTATCAGAAAATCAGTACCGCTTTAGAAGAGGGAGACTTATCTGTACCGGATACAATTAGTCATACACATGAAGGCAGCATTGGGAATCTTTGCAATGAAGAGATCCAGGCAAAATGGAATAGAATTATTGCTGGGTTTGAGGTTAAGGAACTGGTGGAGGAGAAATAAAAAAAGCAGCATACTTCCGTACACTGCTTTATTTTGTGGTGCCTCCAGGAATCGAACCAGGGACACATGGATTTTCAGTCCATTGCTCTACCAACTGAGCTAAGGCACCAACCTTTCGCTGTCCAGATAATCTTCATTATCGTTAAGCGAGTGCAAATATATTCCGTTTTTATTTACTTCACAAGAATAATTGCTCTTAAATTTCAAGAATTTTCAAGGTATTGAACTAATACATTACAAATAGGCTTAATTTGATGGCTCCTTTGTATCTTTCCGACTTATTCATCATTATGAAGTTTTTGAAAAACTTCAATAATTGATGCTTTCAAAAGGCATTTGGAGTAACATTTTTTCATTTTTTACTAAAATCATCATTTTGTTTTCTAAACTATTGGCAATTCCTTTCATGTTAATTCTCTTTGGCTTGTTGTTTAATGCAGCACGCACGGGTGGAGACCATGTTGTTTGGATAATGGTATTTGTGATGATTTGTGTTTTGATCTATATTTTCTCCCCACAATTGGATTGGTGGTGGTACCAGAAATACCCACCAAAGCTGGATCCGATGTTTAAAGCTTTATTGGAAAAACATTTTACTTTTTATAAAAACCTTTCTGAGGAAAACAAAGAGAAGTTCAGAATAAGGGTTGCAATGTATATGGAGGGCAATGAGATCTTGAGCAAAGGACCTGAAGATATGGGAGAATCTCCCGATGATTTACAAGGTTTTGTAGCCGCTCAAATTGTCCACTTGACTTTCGGACGAGAGGATTATAAAATGGATATGTTTGAAAGAATAATTTTATATCCAGGAAGCTTTCCATCTCCTCAGTTTCCTAAAAGATTTCATGCTTCAGAGATATTTCAGGAAGATGGAGTCATGCTATTATCTGCAAGACAATTGGTGAATAGTGTTTTAAAACCAGAAGAACACTATAATATTGGGCTACATGAATATGGGAAGGTTTTCCAACTGGTTTATCCGGATTATAATTATCCAACTAACGAACAATTACTTTGGAGTGATCTTGAGAAAATCAGTGGCTTTAGTCAAAAGAAAGCAGAAGATCAGTACGGATTGCCTTTGACAGATACCCTAAACGTTGGAATCACTTTCTTTTTTATCTTTCCAGAAAAATTCAAAGCGATCTTGCCAGAAATATATGCACGATTTGTAGAAATTTTTGAAGCGGATCCGATTCTTCTGAAAGCTGAAAATAATGCCGCAACCGAGGCATAGGTGTTTATACCAACATATCAAACAGCATCGGATTGTCGTTCAATGTCTGGTACTTAATTTCATACTCTTCCATCCGGTCCAACAATTTTTGATAATCTGCTTTGCGTTTTAACTCGACTCCAACCAAAGCGGGTCCAGCTTCACGGCTATTTTTCTTGGTGTAGGTAAAATGGGTAATGTCATCATCCGGCCCCAAAACATTATTCAAAAAATCTCTTAATGCGCCTGCTCTTTGTGGAAAGCGAATAACAAAATAATGTTTAAATCCTTCATACAATAAAGAGCGTTCTTTGATTTCTTCTGTACGGGTAATATCATTATTTCCACCACCAATTACACAAACTACTGTTTTGCCTTTGATTTGTTCTCTGTACTGATCCAAAGCAGAAATAGACAATGCACCTGCAGGTTCTACAACAATGGCTTCTTCATTATAAAGACTAAGAATGGTAGAACAAACTTTTCCTTCGTCTACCAACAGCATATCATCCAATACTCTTTGAACAATACCAAACGTCAGGTCTCCTACCCGTTTAACTGCTGCCCCATCCACAAATGAATCAATTTTTTCCAGTGCAACGACTTCTCCTTTTTTCAAAGATTCGTACATCGCCGGAGCTCCGGCAGGCTCTGCTCCAATGATTTTAGTATTTGGACTGATTTGTTTAAAATAAGAACCCAAACCAGATGTCAATCCACCACCGCCTACAGCTACAAAAACATAATCTATTGGCTCTGAGCAATCTTCCAGAATCTCTAGACCAACGGTCGCTTGTCCTTCAATTATTTTTTCATCATTAAATGGATGTATAAAAATTTTGGAGTTTTTAGTAGCATCCTTCATCGCTTCATGAAAAGAATCATCGAAGGTGTCGCCTGTTAAAACGACTTCTACATATTCTTTCCCAAAGGACCTGACTTTTTTAATTTTTTGGCGAGGAGTCGTGCTCGGCATGTAAATTTTGCCGTGCGTTTTTAATTTAAAACAAGCTAGAGCAAGCCCTTGTGCATGGTTGCCAGCACTCGCCCCCACTACGCCGTTCGCTAATTCCTCTTTAGATAGGGAAGCCATTTTATTATAAGCTCCTCGTATTTTATAAGAACGAACCACTTGTAGATCTTCCCTCTTCAACAATATTTTACACTCGAATTGTTCTGACAAATTGAGGTTATGCATCAGAGGCGTATGCGTCG
Organism: uncultured Saprospiraceae bacterium; assembly: GCA_938041325.1. GTDB lineage: Bacteria > Bacteroidota > Bacteroidia > Chitinophagales > Saprospiraceae > CALIAG01. The sequence goes on from CALIAG010000071.1 coordinate 7,886, forward strand.
CAATATTTTTTAACCGCATCCGCGCCTGATACACTTTCTCAACCGCAATCAAATCTTTTGCCTTTGTTTCTGACATTAAGAGTTGACTTTATTTTTTTCATTTTCTGGACGCAAACTTCGTACTGCTCTTCCTGCAGTCCACATTTCAGAATCGTACAATTCTTTCAATTCAACCTCTAGTTTTGCTCTATAATCCGGCTGACTGTTAGAATCAATGGAGCGTTGTGCCTCGTTTCCTGAAGCAACGGATTCATACAATTCTTCAAACACAGGCGCTACTGCATCTCGGAATTTATTTTTCCAATCCAAAGCACCACGTTGAGCTGTTGTAGAGCAATTCGCATACATCCAGTCCATTCCGTTTTCTGCAACCAATGGCATTAAACTCTGTGTCAATTCCTCGACTGTTTCATTGAATGCTTCAGAAGGAGAGTGTCCTTTTTTTCTTAGTACATTATATTGAGCTTCGAATATTCCCTGAATGGCTCCCATCAATGTCCCACGTTCCCCTGTCAAATCAGAGTATACTTCTCTTTTAAAAGTCGTTTCAAATAAGTAACCTGAGCCGATACCAATTCCTAATGCGATTACTCTTTCTTCTGCACGACCAGTCGCGTCTTGAAAAATAGCATAACTTGAATTTAGTCCACGCCCTGCAACAAACATTCTTCGCAAACTTGTACCAGAACCTTTTGGTGCTACCAAAATAACGTCCACATCTTTTGGAGGAATAATTCCTGTTCTTTCTTTATAAGTAATCCCAAATCCATGAGAAAAATAAAGTGCTTTACCTGGAGTCAAATAAGGTTTTAAAGTTGGCCAAAGTGCAATTTGTGCCGCATCAGAAAGTAGGTATTGAATAACGGTACCGCGTTTGGCAGCTTCTTCAATAGAGAATAATGTTTCGCCTTCAACGAATCCATCTTTCAATGCTTTGTCCCAAGATTTAGAAGGAGAACGTTGACCTACTATGACGTTAAAACCATTATCTCTAAGGTTCAATGCTTGACCAGGTCCTTGTACACCATAGCC
>CALIAG010000072.1 GCA_938041325.1 uncultured Saprospiraceae bacterium
AGCATCACAGCGCACTTCATGAGTGTAAAAGCCACCTCAGCAAAGCCGGGCGATAATTCTCCGGAAGGGGCGCATGAAGATGGTGCGGACTATATTGTCTCTGCCTTGGTCGTTAACCGGAAAAACTTAAAAGGTGGTCAAACGCAAATAATAGAGAAGTTGGACAATGGCAAAAAAGAAATTGTTTTCAAACATACCTTACGCCCAGGCCAATTCGTTTTTCAAGCCGATACCAAAGATGAAGTGACTTATGGGACGGACCTGTGGCATCACGTAACTCCCTTTGCAATCTCGAACCCTAAGAAAGGCGAAGGTTGGAGAGATATCATTGGATTTGATATTGATGTAACGGGTTAAAATGATTTCTATGAAGACTAAATTCACCTTGCTATTTTCCTTTATGATTCTTTTCATGTCTTGTCCGGAAGATGAATCTTTTGAGTCAGTGTATAGCTCTGATACTTTGGTGATCAAAGAGTTGTCCCCTAATACCTACATGCATATTTCATATCTGGCAACGAAGAGTTGGGGGAATGTCCCTTGCAATGGAATGGTTTTTTTATCAAATAAAGAAGCCATCATTGCGGATACACCAACTACGGATTCCGTTTCATTGGAATTGATACGATGGGTAGAAAAAGAAAAGGATTGCAAGGTAAAAGGGATTATCCCGACCCACTTTCATGTAGACTGTTTAGGAGGATTGGCTCCTTTTCACAATTTGGGGATTCCATCCTATGCAAACAATAAAACCATAGAATATACAACAAAACAGGGCAGTCAAATTCCTCAAAAAGGATTTGATGGTGAGTTGGAAATTCCGATTGGGAATGAAAAAGTGATCTGTGAGTTTTTTGGAGAAGGCCATACCAAAGACAACATCACAGTCTACGTCCCTTCCGAAAATATTCTTTTTGGAGGTTGTATGATAAAGTCCTTGAAATCTCCAAAAGGAAATCTAGCAGATGCCAATACAGCTGCTTGGCCGCATTCAGTTCGGGACATTAAAACCAAATATCCGAAACTAAAAACCGTTATTCCAGGTCATGGCAAACCAGGTGGAAAGGAGTTACTGACTTACACCATTAATATGTTTCAATAACTACATTTAGATTAAGCTTTTGTAATCCAGAATTTTGCCTTTTTCAAGTTTGTGCCGTAATGATAGTCTGAGTTTAAAACTACGGTTTCTCCTGCCTTTACTTTCACTGCTTTTTTCAGTTTTACTACCGTTGGAGGCATCAAACTGTCTGTACCTGTGAAGTTGGCTCCTTCCGCTACTTGAATCCAAGAATGCAAATAAACAGAGTTGACCGTACCACTGAGCAAGGGCTTGAATTTCGTTTTCTTAACAATATTCAATTTAGATTCTTTATACAAGTTAATGGTGTTGATGACCTTTTGCGGTGTAAATTGTTCCGGTAAGTGGCGCGTGAAAAACAAAGGATAGTGATCATGATCTTGATCAAATGAAGCATAAGTCAATTGAGCGAGGTTGATGATTTTCTCCGGTAATAATTTGCCATTGGGTTTTAGGAATTTACGCATATGTTTGAAGATCTGAACCTGCAATTCATTCGCACAAAAAATACTCATCAATTCTCCAACAATAAAATCTACTTTTTCTGGAAGTTCTATGGTCAATGCGTCTCCGTGAATCAACTCCACTTTCTTGTCCCATCCATTCTTTTTCAATTCCTTTTTCACCAAGGGAATCACGTTCGGGTTGCTTTCTATCAAATAAGCCTTTTTAACATCATTCAAATAATGCTTGGTTAATGCCAAGGTACCTACGCCGATTTCACAAACCACTTTATTCTTTAATCCTCGGTATTTTTTAAAAGCATTACGAAAAGCATCGACACGTAGTTGATCCGTTTCCATTACTTTATAATAGAAGTTTGGAAAGCCATAAGTAACTGGATCAAAAGTCTGCGCGTCTAAAAGAGCATACTTTAGATTATCGTAATGATCTACAACTTTAGAGATAAAGTCAAACTTCGATTTGTATTTTAAAGACATATTGATTGTGTTAATTTTTTATCAAAGATAGCAGAATAGCGGAGTTCATAAATAATATTTTAAAAAAATGCCATTTAGTATTGAATTCCGAGAATAGTTTGGTGGATGAGTTATCCTAAAATTGTACGCATGACAAGGCTTTTGGGTTACCAGGATGTTTGGTTCTTTTCGACAGCACATCATATAATTTGATTGCTTGAAAGCGTCAGTGCATTCTGAGCTTTGACTTAAATTCCTACGATTTCGGATCTCCTTTCCATCAATAAATTGTCTTTCCACTCTTCATTCAATTTGCCAATTTTCTTACGAATACCGACTTTTGCAAAACCATATTTTTCATGCAAGGCAATACTGACCGTATTTTCTGTAAATATACTTGCTTGCAAGGTCCAAAAATCGTTGCTTTCGGAGAACGTTATCAATTGTGCGAGCAGTTTGGAACCAATGCCCTTGCCTTTTGCTTTCGAATCGATATATACACTTACCTCCGCAACTCCTGTATACGCACATCGACTACTGATTTTACTCAAGCATGCCCATCCCAATATTTCATTATTCTCTTCGAATACGAATCCACTATTTTCTACTTTTGAATCGCTCCAATTCTCGTAGGTTGTCACATTGCATTCAGTAACAAAAGTGGCGATTCCTGTTTTAATACCTTGGACATAAATCGCCTTTACAGCCGGCCAATCTTCTAGGTTTAATGCTCTAATCATGTTGTGAGGATTAAATGGCTTTTAATAGTTTGGTAAAACGATCAACGGTTTTTTTGTTGATAGAATAGTTTGAAAATTTGTGCTCATAAGTAACTTCAAACAGCTCTGCTTCCAACAATTTTTTGACATGCTGAGAAAGACTGGATTGGCTATAATTGAAATGGGCCACCAAATCTTTGTTACAAACATCGTTTCTGACCTCGTTCTTTGATTTTACATAACTGAATAGGGCCACCCGGACCGGATGAGCCAGCGCAGCTGCGATCTTTGCAATGTAGATGGCTTCTTCTGAATTCTCTATGTTAATTGATTTTCGGACTCTCATGGAGCAAATTTAAAAAACATATCTTGTATTAGCAATAGGCGATGTGAAATAATGCTAAGTATTCTTTCTGCTTATTTGGCAGCATTTTTAATGAAATGTTGGTATCAAATATTTTTTTGAATAAAATTGATCTGTTGAAAATGTTTTCGTAATCCTGGATTCATATTCGAGTTTTGAAGAACTCTCCTTTTTAATTCATTTTTTTCATTCAAACTATTGGAAGATTTGAGTTAAATTAGTTTAATTGTCTTCGTAATTATTTAACTTTCGAACTTAAATCAAGTTTGTGATAAAAGAAGTAAGAATTAACAACTACATGGATTTCAAATGCATTATATTTTTTGCTTTTCTGCTAAGCATAAGTGTAAAAACCAAAGCACAGGATAGACCAGAATTTTTACCCGAAGACATCAATCTTTCTACTTTGAATGTAAAGTGTTTTTGTAAACCGGGTGTTCTGAATAAATCTAGGAGCCGTGGTCTTGATCTTTCAT
>CALIAG010000073.1 GCA_938041325.1 uncultured Saprospiraceae bacterium
CCCGGTAGTTAGATTTAAAATAGTTGTGCAAAAGTTTTTAAGGATATTTTCTTTGTCAATATATTGAGTTGCGTAATTTCTTGCATTTTCTTTGTATAAAGACAAATCGGATTTTAGTGCATTTTCAATTGCGGTGAATAAAGCTTTTCGGTCTTCAGGTGGGGCAATAAGGCCTATTTGAAAACGATCAACGGTATCGTATAAAGTTGTCCCTTTTTCTGCGGTCACCAAAGCGCATCCACCTGCGGCGAGGATACTGGTCAGCTTAGAAGGCATGACTAAATCTGCGGCTGCTTTTTTCTGAAGGACAAGATGCAAATCAGCCATTGCCAATAAAGCGGATAATTTCTCATAAGGCTGTAAAGGAAAAAATCTTACATTTTGTAATTTATAGTCATCCACCAATTTTATTAATTTCTCTTTTCCACCACCTTCTCCGACAATTGCGAAGTAGATATTTCTTTTCGACTGAAAAAGTTTGGCCACTTCAATCAAGTCTTCCAAGCCTTGTTTTTCACCTAGGTTTCCGGAGTACAAAACAATTTGATTGGTATAATCGAATCCTAGTTCTTTTCTTAGAGAATCAGCTTTGGTCATTGGATAGATAACTTCGGAATCCACCCAATTGGGAATCAAAGTCATTTTGTCCGAGTCAACTCCTTTTTCAATCAGCTTCCTTTTCATTCCCTCGCTAATGGTAGAAACCAAATTGCTATTTCTTAATATCCATTTTTCAACAGATTCCATTCCATTTAGTAGCGTTTGGTTTTTAATCATCTTCATATCCCGAGCTGCGTCAACTTGCAAATCTTGAATATGGTAAACCATCGGTATTCCTTTCAGAAAAGCGAATACTTTTGCGGGTATTCCCAAATGGAATGGAGTTACGATACAAACAATTGCGTCTGTTTTTCTAAAGAGTTGAAAAAATAATATCAGGCTGGAAGAGAGTAGAAATGACAATTCGTGAATTACCCGTTTAATTGCACTTGTTTTTGTAGGGATATAAAGGGGGCAACGCATTACCTCTACGTTGTCTAACATTTCCTTTTTCCAAAACCATCCGTTATATGGTTTTTGAATTTTCCAATTTGGATAATAAGGAAATGCAGTAATTGCACGGACATCAAATCCTCTCTTAACCAACCAGCTGGCCATTTCGCCAGTGTATTTACCAATACCAGTTAGTTCGGGAGCATAATTGATCCCATAGAATAATATTTTCAAATTCTTGATTTTAGGGGTTTTGCCGGAGAACCGATGCAAACCATTCCTCCGGGTAAATCTTTATAAACAGAAGACCTCGCTCCTACTACAGTTCCTTTTCCAATACTGACACCTGGCGCTACATAAACATCAGTTGCTAACCAGCATTCATCATTGATTGTTATTGTTTCAGCATATATGCTAAAGGTTGGGTCTTTATAATCATGCGAACCAGTACAGAGGTAGCTTTTTTGTGAGATCACTACGTGGTTGCCTATTTCTATGTTGCCTAAGCTGTAAAGTACCACATCATCTCCAATCCAACTGTAATCACCAATGCTTACTTTCCAAGGAAACTGTGTCCTTACAGTTGGTCTGATAATGACATTTTTGCCAATCTTAGCTCCAAAGCAACGCAATAAAAATCTTCTCCATCCATACATAAATTGAGGCGAAGTACGAAAGAAGACACTTTGAACAATCCACCACAATTGGACATACCAACCACTCCTTCCTCTGAAATTTTCAGGAAGTGTAAATTGATCCAAATTTTGTGTTCCGTGAATTCTTACTAAAGGATTAGGAGTCAAATTTTTCTATTTCAATTAAACGAATGGCTAATAATATTTCAACAAGCGTCCGTTGGAATGTATAATACCAACCTCGCCAGCCATCTAAAATCAAGGCTCTTACAAAAAGGCACCAGAAGAAAATTAAAAAGGGTGCAAATATTTTAGTCTTTCTGACTTTGTCTACTAAATCCAAATCTGAGTACGAAGTAGCGTTTAGCTTTTTGGCCTCAATCAAAAGGTATTTATCTTGAGACTTCAACCAGCGACTCAAGGATTTCCTATCGTCATGGTTGATTTGATTTTTAAAATGTGGTGTTTCTCCTTCTACCTGAACACGATGCTGGTGCCCAACGTTTTGGTAGTGTGCTTTGTCTTTTCTATAAAGTACTTTCCTTGCTGTCGTATTATCCGCTCGCAATGGTTTACCAAAAACACAGAATTTAAATGATGCAAAAAAAGCATCCGATGTTGGTTGAACTAACAACATTTCCATTTCTGCTATAAAATCTTCAGGTAATACATAATCAGCATCTAAAGAAAGTACCCATTCTGTCTTGACTAAGGACAATCCAAAATTACATTGCTCTGCAAAAGAGTGAAAGGGATTATTTACAACTTCTACATTCGGATAATTGTTCAATATATCTCTCGTATTATCCGTACTGTAACTATCAATGACCACAATCCTACGAGCCCATTTTAGCTGATCTAATGTTCGGCTAATGTTTGCCTCTTCATTGTATGTGATGATCATTGGAGTTACCTTGGAAAGTGGAGAATTCGTCGATTCTGATACCGAGACTTTACACGAATCTCCTATTTGTTGCGGATGCGTATTTGCATCACTTTTTACTGACTTGTTCATAGGCATCTCTCCAAACATTTATTTTTTCATAAATATTAAATTCTTCATTGGCTACTTTTCTAGCTCTTTTGCAATATCCTTTGTATTCTTCTTCACTCAATCCAAAAATATTTTCTAGGGTATTGGTTAGTGTCTGAGGATCATTGTCCACCCAAAAGCCAGCTTTTTCCGTTTCTAGTACTTCCCAAGGCGTACCAGTAGAAGCGACTGCTGGAGTACCTTGAATCATGGCTTCCATTACTACTATTCCGTGATTTTCAGTATGAGAAGGCATGATTTGAAAATAAGCACGAGCCAACAATTCTTGCTTTTCTTTTCCTGCTACATGTCCTAAAAATTCAATTCGATTTTCCAATCCCAATTCTACAATCTGATTTGCTAATTTCTGACCATATGGGTTATTGTGATTGCCAGCAATTTTTAGCACAAAATCTGACTCCATAAAAGGTTTGGATTTATGTAGCGCGGTAATTAAATTCTCGATGGCTTTTTTAGGATCGATTCTTCCAATGTAGAGCAGGTAATTCTCTTTTTCGAGATCAAGCAATTCTGGAAACTCCATGAAGTTTGGTACTTGGATTGTTTCGGCTTCTTTTCCAAAGTTATCAGCTACATAATCTGCCTCAGCATCACAAGTCACATGAAACAAAACATGCTTTTTCAAAAAGGCATTTATAAAAAACTTAACGGGTTGCTTTTTCCATGCGGATCTTCTTAACATGTATGGATCAAGATCTCCATGGACTGACCAAATAACGGGTTTTCCAATAAAGAAATGATTGATAAAAGCGATGATAAAAGACGCGGGATAAAAGATCATAGCCAAATGAATGACGTCTGAATTTCGGGTTTCTTTTAGGGCCGTCCAGATTAATTTCAGCGGAAAGTAATGAATTAAATTTTTCGTATAAATGACTTTTCCATAATTGGTATTGATCCATTTATTTCGGTCAACTTCTTTTGCAATGCCTCTTTCTGTTGCAACTATTATCGGGTTATCATTGTGCTTTTTTAAAGCTTTGGTAATCCAATAAACAGTATTGTCGGGGCCGCCGGTTTGGGCAGGATAGAAACTGCCTACCGGGAACAATGTGGATTTCATTTTAATGTTTTTTAGGGTTATTTAGAAGTAAGTTGTAGGGATTTTTTGTTGTTATATAGTACTGATTTATATAAATCATAATATTGTTCGGCGATATGTCGAAGTTTATAATTTTCAACGTTCTCCAAACCTTTTTCAATCAATAATTCTCTGTAATTTTTGTCTTCAATTAATTTCACAATTCCATTCCGAATAGCATTTGGACGGCTTGGGTCTACGAGGTGCGCTCCTCCTCCATCCAACTCGTTCATTGGTGCGATATCGCTTGTGATGATTGCCCTTCCGATTGCTTGAGCTTCAATAAGTGGTAATCCAAAACCTTCATATAGCGAAACAAAAGTCACCAAATCACAATTCTTATATTCTTCAACTACTTGCTCTAATGAAATATTATAGGCAAAAGAGTAGTCTATTTTTCTATTCTTAAAATCCAAGATTTGCGCTTCGGAAGGTTGACCAATTATTCTTAGATGACAATCTATACCTTCTATGGCCTTAGACAAGTTTTCTATATTTTTATTTTCACGTGTTCCAACTTGCAGTAAAACTGGTTTTTCCTTATTAAATATTTTTTTCGTAAACGAAAAATCATCGTGGATGAAATTCGGAATGACGATCACTTTTCGTGGATTACAATTCGTCAATTCCAATAATTCTCTTTTTGATTTTTCAGAAATAACGGTTACCTTTTTTGCTATTAGCATAGGGATCTCGAAGATCAATATTCTATAAATCCAATATCGAAAATCCCATTTGCGATATCGAATTAGTGGATTGCAATCATGTATGGTAATTATGGTTGGATTTTTAAACCCAAAAAGAATTGAGTATACATCTGCGGTGATGTGATTGATACTTCCTTCTTTCTTTTTACTATCAAAAATATTTTTAAAAATATTCAAAAAATTGTTGTTATAATTCTTCAACTCATACCTATTGCATCTTTCTCCATCCTGCAATAAATTATTATTCAATTCATCAATTAAGGTGTTGAATAAATTTCTGATGCTAAAACCATCTTCATATGTCTTTCGGAAAAAAAATGTAATTTTCATTAATTTTGTATTGCTTTTTGTTGAGTTAAACTGGTTTTAAATACATTTACCAATGCCAAACATAATCCAACATAAAACCAGCAAAAATACATTGGTGTTCCTCCTCTGATCAGTTGCCCTTGTAGCAGTAAATAGAATGTTCCGGCAATCAAAACCAATGGCAATATTTCATTGTATTGGAAAAATATTCTGAATCCGGTCACAATAAGATAAAGGGCAATTGAAACTCTTAATATCAAATAAGCTAGTCCTAACAAGTAGCCTGATTCCAATAATATATTCGGCCATTCTCCTTCACTTAGCAGATATTTCTTTTTTCCAGTCCCTTTCATAAAGCGGGCTCCGGCACCACTACTCACTCCTATTCCTTTTCCACTAATTGAAGTCTCCTTAAAGGTTTCTAAAAAATTGGTATATGGTTCGAAGAAACGTTCAACAGCGTTTTCGGATCTTGATGCGACTTCAAAACGTTCTGAATAATTCGCAACATTTTTAGAAAAAATAGTAGAACCTAAAATTATTAAGATTAAAACGCCTCCAGTAAGCAATGAAAAGAATCGAAGAGCATTTTGATTATTGAAGTTAAAAAGAGCTGCTACTGCAACTATTGAAAATAAAATTAAAACGTTTGCTAATACTCCTCTAGAACCACTCACCGCTATACACAAAAATGCACAAAAGACAATTCCTCCCAATAGAAGATTATTAAAAAACCGGAATTCCTTTTTCAAAAAAAGTAAAAACAAAAGGGCAGTGAATAAGAAATTGATGTAAATGGTTTGTCCGTCAGTAAAAGAAAAGAATCCGTAAGTCCGTACAACTCCTTTCACAATCTCAAAGACCTCCATCTCGCCAGTCCCGACACCTTTATTAACGAAAGCCATCGGCCCTGATACAAATTGCAGGTAAACTAAAACCGCCGTTGGAATAGCCAACAATAGATGAATTTTTAAAACTTTCACGATATCTTCCCATACATAATGTTCAGCGATAAGAACGACAAGTGGCAACAAGAAAAAATAACTTCTTAAGCCTACCATGATCACGATGAATGGAATACCTAAAAAAACACTTTGGCCAATTCCCAAAAGTAAAAACAAGAGAATTAAGAAGAGTATTTTCTGAGATACTGGTGGAAACAATTTGTGCTTAAAGGCAATAGCATAAATCAGTAGCACGAAGGGATCCTTAATAAAAAACAATGGCCCACTTAATTGTGGAAGCATCCATTTCCGAAGTGCGCCTTCAAAAATGATCAAGACAAAGACGACTACAGAAAGCCACTTTATCAGTTTGATAGGATCAGATGCAAAATTTGGTAATCTCAATGTTCTTTAATTTTATTTAATCCTGTCTACGATTTTCAAATATCGTTTTTGATAATTTTCCCAAGAAAACTCTTTTGCTTTAACCACCGCGTTCTCACACAATTCTTTCAAGTAATCACGATCTTTATTCAGCTTCTGAATCTTAGAAATAATGGTGTCCGCATCCCGAATAGGAACCAAAATTCCGTCCCTTTCATTTTCTATAAAATCCGTTGCTCCAGAATTTGGTGTAGTTATCACAGTCATTCCTGCGCCCATAGCTTCAAGATTGACCAATGCTTGTCCTTCGCATAATGTGGGCAAAATAAACACATCACTTTCTCTCATTTCTTGTAAGACTCTTGTATTGGGCACGGAACCCAAATAGTTGTATCTGGACAAAAGCTCTTTTCCTTTTTCAAATTCTGGATTGACTTGATTTCCAATTATCGTAATCTCAGCGATGTCTTTAATCGCATCAAAAACATCGAACAAATAACTCATTCCTTTTCGTTGGCCAAGACTTCCAACATAGAGCACCTTTAACTTCTCATGCGTTCCTTTTTCCCGAATTGTGTTTTCACTTTCAGGGGCACCATAAGCGCAAAGGTGGATTTTGGATTCGAGATGGGGATGATATGTCAATACCGAATCTTTGACAAATTCACTCGGCACAATAATAACATCCGCCAACATTAATTCTTCATCTTTCCGCTCTTGCAACCACTTGGGAACATATAAAGATTGTATCGTATCTGCCCATTCTGGATTGATCTCATTTTCCTCCGTAAATAAATCGTACTTATATTTCCAATAAGCAATTGGCAATTCGTACAAACAAGTAATTCCTTTCTTTTTCGCTGATTTGAATATTTCTAATGCACCATCTTCATAGGCATGGATAATCTCAACTTTTGCATTTGCTGTTATTTTCTTGGCAACATGTGAGGTAAACGTTTTATAGACACTGTGAATAGAAAACGTAGCATCTTCGTTGATCAGTTTATTGAATTTTAGTTTTTGAGCAGCTTGTCTCCCTATTTCGTAGTAGGGAAAGGTTTTGATGTGATTGTGTAAACTTTCGTCAAAAGATCTGCGGTCCAATTCACGGGTTAAACTTTTCGGTAAGAATAGTTTGGAAACAGCGTTTGGTGTCCAATGTAAACAAGTCCAGAATTCAGCCAGACGTTTATCGCTGCTAAGTGCTTTAGCCGTATTACGTGAATTCGCGTTTGAAGTAGGGTGTGCAATTGAGATCATTATGTAGGAGTTGGGGTTATTGATTTTAAGCGATTACCTGCTTGAAAACGTTGAGGTAATCATCAATTAAATTTTCTTCGTTAAAACTTTTTAGTTTTTCAATAATTTTTACTTTTTGCTCTTTTTGAAGTTGAACATCTTTATAAAGCTTTATCATTTGATCAGCCAATTCATTGTGATTTCCATTGTCAAAAGTCAGGCCTGCATCCAACACCAATTCTGCCAAAGCTCCACGTCGAGAAACAATAATATTTTTACCAGCCGACATCAATTCCGTAGCCACTCCTCCAAATGGTTCTTCCCACGCGCTTGGTACAATTGCTATCCGACCTTTAGCTACTTCATCCAGTAATTCTTGTCCAGTTTGACGGCCCTTAAAAAATATTGCTTGGTCAACTCTTAGTTCTTTTGCTAGTCCTTCTAAGTCTTTTCTTTCGTCTCCGTCTCCAATGATGGACAAACTGACATTCGGTCCCAAAGTTTCATAGACTTTTGCAAAAGCTCTTACCAAAACATTTACTCCTTTTTCGGAAACCAATCTTCCTAAATAAATAAAATCATAGTTTTTTGATTCCTCTTTTTTGAATGCTTTTTTAAATTTATCAATTGGAAAAGGATTGTGTATTCTTATTTGTCGTGGAAGTGGTTGTCTATCTTTCATCCAATCAGAAATAGCAATATTGGCAGAAACGTAATAGTGTGCGACCATCCTCAAAGCCATGACCTTCGTGATCCCTTTGAGTGCCTGAGCAGGTGAACTATTTTTCCAATGAAACAAAAAAGACTTCCAAGGACTCATTGGTGCTGGTCCACCATTGTGCCAACCTAAACCATCTATACACGAAACTTGATAACCGGTATGCGTCCAAACAAATTTCTTTCTTAAAACCAAGGCGAAAAAGGCCAAATAAAGACTTGCTCCATTAGAATAAATAATATCTGATTCTTTAATCAGTTTTATTTTCTGAAGAAAAGAAGGTTGTCGGACTACTTCATACAGTTCATCGTCTTCGCCATCAAAAGGAATGGGGGTAACCACCTTTACTTTATGGCCCTTTTGGCAAAAATGATAAGACAAATTATCCGCCATTGTTTCCATGCCACCAACCATAGGTTTGAACACAGGTGTAGACATTAGTATGTTCATAGACTCAAATTGAGGTGTTTGCAATATTGATTATAAATGGAGTTCCAAGACAAATGTTGATCATAACTCTTACGAGAAGCTTTTGCTAAATCTTTCAGTTTATTGGAGTCGGATTTTAGCTTGATTATTTCTCCTGCAATCTCTTCTGCATTGTTGTCAACTAATATGCAATTCTGATTGTGCTTGAAAAAGTATTCGTCCGTCATATCACCCTGCGTCGCTATGACTGGTAGACCTGCACAAAATGCTGCAGCTACAGACCCGGATTTCAAAGTGATTCCTTCATTTTCTAATAATCCTAAATAGATGGTTGCTTTGCGCAAATGTTCCATTGCCTCCGTGGCTGACAAATAGCCTGTAAAACGAATCTTGGATTCTAGGCCGTACTCTTTTGCTTTTCCAACGATTTCATCCATAACCTTTTTCTTGAATTTTCCGATGAAAAGAAAATTGGCTTGAAATCCAAAGTCTTTTAGTTTTTTTAATATTTCTGGAACTGCAAAAAGGCCTCGCGGGTTGCTTCCGAAATAAGTGAGTGTAGGTTCTTGAATTTCAGTTTTACCTTTATGAGGAATCCTTCCATCATCTATATTACAACCTATGGGTATTAGTTTTAATTTATTCTTAAAAACGTAAATATATTCACTGTACAATTCAATAGAAGTGATCGAACGGTTGGATAGTATGTGGATAGAATTGCAAATTATTCTTTGCAAGAAGCCAATAATGAAGGTTTTTATTGTTAAAGGATTGAAACGAATGGCTAATTCGTGAAAAGTTGTACATAGTTTGATTCCATTCAATTTTAGCAAAAGCAGTATACTTGGAATAATAAAAGGAATCCCATAATGACTAAAACCATAAGGGTTGTATTGTAAAAACAGGAAATCAGGACTTTGGCTTTTAATGGTTTTATAAATCGTTGAGAAATTTTTCCAGCTCCAGGAATCAATGGAGGAAAAAACTTTTATTCCTGCTTCCTTCTCATAATCGAAATCACTGATCTTTTTCTGATTGGTACAGATCACCGCAACCTCATGTCCTTCTTCTGCAAATTCTTTTGCAAGAAGATAAGTGTAATCACCTATTCCATCAAAACATGGGTACAACTTATCAGTTAAAAATAGAATTTTCATTTTATGGGGATTCGTTTTTTGAGGAAGATAAATTCATCTTTTGTTTTGAGCTTTTCCAAAACCAAAATTGATGATTCTATTTTTTCTCTTCTGTGAACTTTTATTGATAACCCAATGATTCAAGTAAATCACCAGCAATCGAATGCGCTTCTTTTAGTTTATTTTCTTTTTGATTTTTCTTACTGATTCCAACCGACTTTTGATGTCCACCTTTTAGAGATTTATACAAACGTGGGCTCATATCGAAGTTGATAAAATTCAATATTTTCTCTGCAGATTTTGTTGGTTCAGAAACGACTTCTTCATAACGTACTTCGATGTATCTACTCTTGTCAAGTTCAGCGCCGGTATCTGTTGCTCTTTTAACCATTTCACTCCACATCCAAACGAAACGTCCGTATTGTGAGGTGGCAATAAATTCTTCTGCTCTAGTTTTTGGAACCCACCAAGGGATGTGAAATTCACCATGTTCATAAAATACACCGATTTCAGAACTCTTGTTTTGTATAAGATGTTTACTTTTTAAAGTTTCGTCAGACAAAGCCATTGGATAAGAGCGTTCCATTGAATCTGCGTTATCTCTTCCATCTCTAATGATGTGAATGAATTTTGCATTAGGGAATTCTTCTGCTACTTGTTTCATTGCAAAACACATGAAAGGTTCTTTATAACAAAATATCCGATCTTCTATTTGAGGCTTTTTAAATAGTTGGCCGTATTTCTTTTTGCTGACAATTGGTCCGATTCTATTGTTGAAGAACAACACTCTTTGCCAAAAAGATTGCCAGAAGATATCTCGCATCAACAAAGTTAGGCTTTTATAATCTGCTCCTTTTTCCGCTTTCTCTCCAATCAAGTGCATCATTCTTGGTGGTGCTAAAACGCCAACAAACTCTTCGATCACATCAATGCTTGAGATACAACTGGATAAAAATGTGGTACCAGAACGCGGACAACCCAATATGAAAATCGGGCTGAATTCGTCCAACTTATAAGGTGAGTCTTCTAAAGTTAAGTTCATTTTTTGTTTTTTAGGGTTATACAGGTCTTATTCAAAGTCTTATTTTCTAGTGCAATAATCTTGCGTAGTATGGGGTATACGTTAGTTGCTTGCTTCTATCCCCTATTTGCTTGGCCGGGACACCACCAACGATGGCGTATTCTGGGACATCTTTACTCACTACTGCTCCTGCGGCTATGACTGCACCTTTGCTTATTTTTACACCTGGTAAAATCATCGCACGGGTTCCAATAAAAACAAAATCACCAATGACCACTTCTTTCGTAAAGCCTTTAAAATTGGGCGAATAAATATCATGTCCTGCTGTCAAGATGCAAACTTCAGCAGAAATAGAAACGGAGTTTCCTATGGTGATTCCTCCTCTAGTGTCAAATCTACAATATTCATTAATCGCACAATGATTTCCAATTTCTAAATTCCCTTTACAGTCAAAGCGGGTTCCCATTAAAAGAGAAACTCGTTCTCCAAATTTGAATCCCATTACTTTTTTATAGTAAAAAATGCGCAAAGAATGAGAAGGAATATTTTTTACAACATGATTGCATAAATACAAACGCATTTCACTTGCTAACTTTCGATATCGTCCAAACAAATTAGGCATGATTGAATCTTGTGATAACCTTTGCTAATTTCATTGAAAATCTTTTTTTCTTAAGCACTGATTTGCTAAACAACGAAATGGGTTCTTGTACATTTTCCCAATATCTTTGATGGCTTAGGGGTATTTTCTTTCCCTTTACAGCAGCACTGATGTAAGAATTTATCCAAGGTTTGTTGCCTCCCATCGCGTGAGACATTATGTAGCCACCGTCTGTAAAATCCATCGCCTTTCTACCAGCAACTACCAATCGATCTTCAAATTTCATAGTAGCTACATTGAATTGATCTTGATCGCCCCCATAAAACAAAGCTGTTCGAGGACGCTTTTTTTGTCTACCATTAAAGCTTGAAATAAAATGAGTATCTAAACCTCCAAGAACTGGAGCAGTCAGTTGGGAAATTTTTTTCCAATATTTTAGAAAAGAAATATCTTCCCGTTTTAGACCAACAAAACCTGAATTAAAATACAAGCCGATGGAAGAGTTAATTTCTTCGCCTTGTTCACTTAAATATCTTGTCCAAGCCATCCTAGTTGGGTGATTTGAATGCATAGGAGAATTGACATCCTCACAAATCGCAATCCCATCTTCTGTCCAATTCTCAATAAAATCCCATTCACATTTCACGACAATATCTGGATCGAAATAATATAATTTTTCAGCATTTGGGGAATATTTTTCCAAAAGATCCACCATAAAATAAGGCTTATAATTTGCCAAATGATAATCCGTTTCCAGATGAATAAAATTGACTTCACAACCGTTCTCTATTTGATAACTTTTATATTCTCCTTTGTCTTCTAGCGGGCTTGCCCAAAATGGTAATTCACCTCGGTAGCCAATCCAAACAGTACCGTTGAAACCGTTTTTACAAATAGAGTTTATTAACGCGCCTGCACCATAGTGGTAATGACCTTCGTATAAAGTGCAAACAGCAGAAGTGTAGTTTTTCATTTTATTTTATTTTCAATCAGTGGATTGTAAGAGGTTTTGACATTTCATTATTACTTGAGAGTTCAATTTCCTGTTTTTGTTCTTTTTTAAGTTCATTCACTTTTTGAAAAAACAGGTGAAGGAAAACAAAAAGAGCGGGAAGATTCAGAACCAACTGGTATTGTATTACTCCCAGAACTGTTGCTACGTTTAATGTAAAAAGTGCAACTACTTGAGTTAAAATTCCAATAGGAATAAAGATGTACCATTTGATAACCCATCCTCTACTGCTATTTATTTTGAAGATTATTCCAACTAATAAACTCAACATACTACTGGCCACTAACCAAACCACTTCCTCCGTTAAGTGGGTATATTTGTTTCCAAAAATATAAAGAAAGAAGTCTGGAAAAGCCATTGCAAAACCGATCATCGTTACGGCCAAAGCTGTTACCAAAAACATTAGAATGCTGAACAGTTTTAGAATTTGTTTTGGATCTTTGCTTTTCGAAAATATGGGCATGACCACAGTCGTTAAAGTGATGCTTATTATGGAAAATATAATCGCTAACCTCGATAAAACTCCCACCTCAGCTATATTTTCTGTGCTTCCAAATATGCTTATCAGAAAAACAGTCACTTGCCCAATGATGGCGTAATAAATTGCATTCGGAAGTTGGTGTTTTACTATAGATAGAATTTCTTTTTTATCCTCTTTATAAAATTCTTTAGAAGGTTCCGAAAACGGATTGGCCCAAGTCCTTGCAACCAATAAATTGATTCCATATGCAAAAACAGATACAACAACCGCAACAAATCCATCCAAAAAGATAAAAGAAACTGAAACGATTAGAACCAACCTGATCAAAGTGTTTATAATGTCAATTTTTTGAACACTATCATATTGGTTATTCAAACGTAAAGTAGCGGTATGGATAATTGTTCTAATTTCAAATGAAGCGCCTAAACCAACTATACCCATCAAGAAAAATATGGTCATCAAGGGGGCATCATTTTTATAAAGCAACCAAAACATAGTTGGAAATGCGAAACTTGCTGCGGCCCAAAACTGCTTTTTACGTAAAAGCAAAGCACCATTTACTAGTTTGCCCATCCGCTCTTTATTGTCCCAATGCCTGCCTCCTATTGCCATAAATCCACTCCCAATTCCAGAGTCACTTAACAAAACGATTGTACTCATGATACTTATGGCAATCGTAAAGTAAGCGTAATCTTCTTTTGCTAGAATTCTGATCAAATAAACGCTGATGACCATTCCCAAAAGTTTAATCCCCATTTGGACGGACATAAACTTGGCAATGATTTTTATCCAGTGGCCCCAGTTATCACTTTTCAGATATTTTAATAAAAACTTCATTCCTACTAAAAGTATCTAATTTGTAAAAGAAGCCTGTTTTGATTTTCAGGAGCAAGACCTTTATGGTAGCAAGAAGTATCTTCCAAAAATCCATCACCTGCTTTCCCTACTATTGTCAATATTTTATCCTTTCCATATTGTTTGACAATGGCTTCATCACTTTTCTTTGCACTTCCCCACAACCATTTCAAAGGTTTCTTTTTGTGGGAACCTTTCACCATTTGGTGTGCACCAGAGTTTTCATCAGTATCCGTCAAGTAAAAATGCAGATAACAAAAATTCCAAGAATGCACATCAAAATGATATTCAATTGTTTGATTGCTTTTGATCCGCATTTCATCTGACATTTCTCCAGCGAAGGTCCAAAAAAACCTTGGATAAAATTGGACATCATGATAGCCTAGATACGATCTTACTAAATTCAAGACTTCAGGGTCTTCTGCGATTTTATAAACCAATTCGCAATCCTCTTTGTCCCATACTTCTGCTATTGCTACAGGTTCACCGTTTATTTTTCCATCCTGCACATCCTCATACTGAAAAGTCTTGCCCTCAGTCCATGCCCATTTCTTCAAACGACTGGATTTACCAAATTCATACAACTCTTTTGCAGCTGATTCACTTAGTTTTATACCTAGAGCAATGGCATTCTCATCTAAGTCTTGAAGTGCATTAGGATTTTCAATTTTTACCAAATCAGACTTATTGCTTTCTTGTTCAATATTCTTCAAAGAACCACTAGAAATTCTGCTATACAATTTCCTTAAGGTGTAAAAGCGGCCAAAAAAATAAGCGGGTTCATTGTAAATTTTATGTACGATTGATTTCAGTTGCATTTATAAAAGTGTAAGGTAGTGTGTAAATAATAGTGCTTAGCCGTAATATGTTTTGTAATTCGAATAACGGTACGAATACGTGCCTGTCGTCTTTACACCGTTAAAAACAATACTTGGATTTGTTAATTTATCTTGATCAAAAAGTTCGGCAGCGTTCTCCAACATTCGCTTCTTAGTTGCACCTGCTCTGACTACATAAATTGAATTGGAAACATAACTATTCAAAGCGATACAATCCGCAACTACACCGATAGGTGGGGTGTCTAAAATAATTACGTCATATTCCTTTTTCAAATACGCAAAAAGGTCATTCAACTTCTTCTTGTTCATCAGCTCAGATGGATTGGGAGGTATTGGACCACTTGTAATGTAATGCAGTTTTAAATCTAGTTTTGATACATTCAAAATTTCTTTAGCGCTTGCTGCATCCGCCAAATAATTACTCAAACCTATATCTGTTTTTTCATTTAGATATTTAGCTAATTTGGGTTTCCTCAAATCAAAATCTATTATCACTGTTTTCTTTTTTACTAGAGCATAAGTCATTGCCAAATTCAAAGCGATGAACGACTTGCCTTCTTCTGTCATACTGGATGTCACTAATACCGTCTGGGTTTTATTTTTGTGAGCAAATTGAAGGTTGGTTCTGAGTGTCCTAAATCCTTCCGCAATAACCGTTTTACTTTTTGCTTTTGCGACAACATGTTTACTCCTGCGATCATGCACAATTGTACCTACTATATTATATCCTGGAAGTTTATTTTTTATATCTTCATCAGTCTCAACAGTATCCTTAATAATGTCTGCTCCAAGAAGGAATAAAAAAGGCAAAATCATTCCTCCCAACATTCCTCCAAAATAGGTCATCTTTTTATTTGGATTGATTGAAAACTTGCTACTCCTTGGTGCGTCAATAATTCTTGAATTTGCAGAG
>CALIAG010000074.1 GCA_938041325.1 uncultured Saprospiraceae bacterium
CATGGCTTACTAAAATCGTGGTAGGGTTGAATCTTTCTTGGACTTTAAGAAGGTAGCCTTGAAGTTTGATCCTCATTTTTTGATCAATGGCGGAGAGTGGCTCATCCAGTAACAACAGTTTTGGTTGCCTTGCAATGGCTCTTGCCAAGGCAACTCTTTGTTGCTGGCCACCTGATAATTGATGAGGTTTCTTATTGGAGAAAGCATTTAAATCTGTAGTCTCAATAAGTTCCTGAATTAAGTTTTCTTGCGGATTGTTGCCAACAGCGAATTCTAGATTTTGACGGACAGTCATGTTGGGAAAAAGGGCGTAATCTTGGAAAACAAAACCAATGCTGCGTTGCTGTGGTGGAAGGTTTATTCTATTATCCGTATCGAGCCAAATCTCGTCTTTGATCTTAATGAATCCTTGATCAGCTTTAATTAAGCCAGCAAGAATTTTTAGAAAGGAAGTTTTTCCCGCACCCGATGGACCAAATAATGTGGTTGTTTTCCCTAACGGAATTTGCCCGTCAAAGTCAAGAGTGATTTTGCCTTGTGCTCCATCCAGTATTTTTTTTATTCGAATGTCAATCATCTCCAGAATCGTTTTAAATAATTGTCATTGAATACATAAACGGAAAGTAAGATTGCAAATGTAATCACGAATAAGATGAGTGAATAGTAATTCGCCATTTCATAATTTAAACTTTCCACTTCATCATAAATTGCAATGGAAGCCACTTTAGTTTTACCAGGGATATTCCCGCCAATCATCAAGACTATTCCAAATTCGCCAATCGTATGGGCGAAAGACAAAACAATTCCAGTTATCAAGGATGGTTTGATGTTAGGGATCAAGACCTTGAGTAAAGTCTCCCTTTTGGACTTTCCAAGGGTATACGCAGCTGAACGAAGGTTTGGAGATAAATTCGTTAAACCAGATTGAATCGGGTGAACCATGAATGGTAGGCTGTAGAAAAGCGAGGCTACAACGAGTCCTTCAAATGAAAATACGAGCTGAAGACCGAACACATCATTAAGCATTTTTCCTAATCCATTATTTGGACTAAATACCAGAAGAAAGTAAAAGCCTATGACTGTGGGGGGCAAAACCAAAGGCATGCTAACTAGCGTTTCTATGATAGATTTTAATCTACTTTTTGAATGAGCCAACCAATTCGCTAGGGGAATAGACACAAAAAACAAGATCAATGTTGTGATCAATGCCAATTTAAAAGTTAAAAAGATGGGTCCCCAATCAAACATTCTACACTAATTATGAAATCAAAAGTTTAAAAATAAGTAATAATTGCTTGCTCAGAAAATCGATAGAATTGACTCCTTAATCGATTCCATATCCAAAATCCTGAAATATTTTTTTGGCTTCCTCTGAAAGCAAGAAATCTTGGAAAGCCTTAATTTCCGTTTGCTTTGCTTTGCTATTCTTCATTGTGACAAAGGCTTGATCGATTTTTGAATATAAAGCCTGGTCGATTTCTTTCCAATATAATTTGGAATCTAATTTATCCGAAAAGATAGTGGATTTAGAAGTAAAAGCGATATCCGCAGCTCCTGAAAAAAGGAATTGATTGGCTTGAGACACGCTTTCTCCTCTTACCAATTTATCTTCCAGGATTTTGAAAAGATTGAGTTTTTCCAAGGCTTCTTTTGTTGCGATTCCGTATGGGGCGAAGCGCGGATTTGCTATTGCAATCTTGTTAATTTGGTCCATTTTGAGGTAATCTATATTTAATGCATTAGAATCTTTGAGGCTCAATAAGATCAATTTGCCTGTCGCATAGATAATAGGAGCTTGGGTGGTTAATTCCTTTTCGTGTAGTCTTGCTGGATAATCGGTATTGGCAGAAAGGAATAGGTCGTAAGGGGCTCCTTCGACAATTTGGGCAAATATTCTTCCTGAAGAATTGAGAATTATATTACAGGGGATATTTGTTTTTTCTTCAAAAGCTATTTTTATTTTCGAAATAGGAAATTGAACATTCGCTGCCACAGCGATGTTTAACACTGAATTAGAAGGACTTTTGCAACTTAGAAATAGGCAGATGAAAAGAGCAAAACCTAGAAATTGTGAAGTAGAAAAGCCAAACATCATGATTGTTTTCGAAAAAGTATAAAACTAATCAAATCTCAATAGACTTTAAAAGTGCGGAATGATTATTTTAAATGGATTTTAAACTGTGTTTAATAACAGAATTTCCAAATTAATTAAACCTAAGAGTAGAATAAAGTATCAAGCTATTTTGTGAAGTAGCGGAAAGCAAGTATTTTGACGAGTCAATAAAATAGAAATAATGAAAAAGAGAAGAATATTTATAGGGTTGATTGCTTTTTTTGTAGTAATCCAGCTATTCAGAATTGATAAGACGAACCCACCTATAGAGCCATCGTTGGATTTTGTGAAATTAGAAAATCCACCTGAAAACATTGCCGTTTTACTTAAAAACGCTTGTTACGATTGCCATTCTCATAGTACTGAGTATCCTTGGTATACAAATGTTCAGCCTTTTGCTTGGATGATTCGCAGTCATTTTAGAGGAGGAAGACAGCATTTGAATTTTGCAGAGTGGGGGAATTATGATGAAGCCAAAAAAAGACACAAGTTGGAAGAGATTGCTGAGGAAGTGGAGTCCAATGTCATGCCGATGAAAAGTTATGTATTTATGCATTCAGAAGCTAAAATGAGTGATGCGCAAAAAAAGGAACTCGTGGACTGGGTAAAAAGTAAATGATTTTAAAATGGGGTAGGAGTTCTTACTTCTATCAATCCAATTCTTTTATGACATATTCTAAATTGTGCAAATGAAACTTTGCATTGATATCACCTAAAGGCAATCTAATATCAGGATTAATGGATTTTTCAATTCCTTTGGTGTCAAATTCAATGTGTTTATTTCGTTCTTGAAACTCTTCCAAACTACTCTCTATTACAAACTCTGCATGCTCGTATCCTTCGCGATACCAACTGGATTTTTTTGGTGAAGGTAATTCAATCAGGTAAATTTGACGGTCGAGGTAGGTGATGGGCTTCAATAGCTTAAATGTTGCAATCTTTCTACCTCCAATCAGACTTTCAGTCAACAGCTCTCCAATACTAGAAAGTTCTTGTTTCAAAGATTCATACTTTTCCTGTGTTTCTACTCTATAGCAAATGTGGTCCAATTCAAAGTTGGAAACCTCAATTCCTTTTTGGGCGATTCGTTTGAACAAAATGTCTAGAAAAACATTACTTGGTCCTAAAATATCAGTAACGCGTTTTGTTTTCATGAACTAATGTTGATTTTGGTTTTTATAAAACAATAAAATTGTTTGTATATAAATTGTTTTACAGAAATAGATTCTTCATTTTTAGCTTTAAAAAAAGGAAAATTTGGTTCAAAAAAAGTACAAAAATGAGAACTTCAAAAGTAAACGTTTTATTTAACCTCAAGGCTACACATTGATTGATTTAATCTGCTTAAAAAAAAAATTCAACAATATAATTTCTACCTAGTAAATATTTTTTAAAGTATATATATTAGATATTTTTTTGTGTAAATAGATGATTTTAAATAGTTTAAAGTGCTTGAACTTGAAGGAGTTAGACTTGAAAACATTTTTCCAGACGAAACATTTTGTAATAAGTGCTGTAAAAAAATATAAGTATTTTGATATTACGATTTTTGAATATGTTAAAACTTGTAAATAATTTGCCATTATATTTCATTTTCTCTGGCAAAATTAAGTACATTTGCTTTATATAGTTCATAGACTTCCCAAAACCTATAAATTTTGGTCGTTAATAGAACTACACTTGCCACTCAAAAGGACGACAAAACATCAAAGAAAAATTTATAACCCTAAAAAATTCAATAACCCTAAAAAAAAAAACTATGATTTATCTCCAATCGTCCCGGAAATAATCTCTAAATCCAAAAGTTTGGTCCCTACACCCCTTATCGGGTAGACTCTATTGTAACACTTGAGTCCCTACACTTATATTCTCAAACTTTTACATGATTATTTTTCTACTGCATTACCTATGGTATCACATCATAGGATTTAAATTAATGCACGGAAGTCAAGGTTTTACTTGACAACGGCGGAGCTATGTGTCATGCTCAAAGAATGAATTATCCTCCAGCGGCAAATCCAAGATGGTATGCGATTTTTACTAAGTATAAATGTGAAAAATCGGTAAAGGCTAGATTAATCTCTAAAGGGATTGAAACGTATTTACCCCTGCGTAAATATGAAAGAAAATATGGAGCAGTAAGGCGAACCGTTGAGTTGCCTATGATGTCCTGTTACTTATTCGTGAAAATCGTAAAAGCAGAATACATACCTGTATTGCAAACAGAAAACGTTGTCAAGTTTATCAAGTTTGCAGATCAATTAATTCCAATTCCAGATAAAGAAATTGAACTGTTGCAAAAAATAGTCAATAATTATACACACGAAGTTTTCGCAGAACCTTATCAATACGAAAAAGGCGATAAAGTAGAAATAACGCAGGGATCCCTAAATGGACTTATTGGTAAATTAATATCCAAAGAAGGGAAAGATAAGTTTATTGTAGAAATGAAAAGTTTCAGCTATAGCTTGCAAATACAAATTCCAAAAGATTATTTAAAACCAATTAAGCCAAAAATTAAGCACTTATAAATTGAACATTTTAACCCTTAGAGAAAAGATCTTTCGAACTTATGTAAGAAAAGATTTCTCGCCACTAAAAACTGACTTTCATTCTCATTTGATTCCTGGCTTGGATGATGGTGCAGATACAATAATTGACTCATTGGTTATGCTCAAAAGCCTTCGGAAACTTGGCTTTAAAAAAATTATAACGACTCCTCATATTAAAGGAGAACGTTTTCCTAACTCCAAAGAGATAATTTTAAAAGGAGCAGCACAATTGAGGAAAACAATTCGAAAGAATAAGATTGACTTACAATTTGAAGTCGCTGCCGAATATTTATTAGATGACAGTTTTATGAAATTGTTGGAAGAAAATCAAGTGCTGACTTTTGGAAAAAATCATGTACTGGTTGAACTTCCGTTTTTAGAAGAAGATTATAATCATGAAGAATACATTTTTAAGCTTAAAATGAAAAAATATATTCCAATCCTCGCACACCCAGAACGTTATGTGTATTGGTTTGAAGACCTAAATCGCTACTCTAGGTTGAAACAAATGGGATGCGAATTTCAGGTTAATATTTTATCGTTTACAGGCTATTATGGCAATGAAGTCAAAAGGGCTGCTCAAGTATTGTTCAAGAATGATATGATCGATTATTTGTGTACAGATTTACATAATATCCATCAATTGGATGAAATCAATCAGTTTGTAAAAACAAGAACGTTTGCCAAAATAATTACCGCGAAAAAATACCAAAATAAATTTCATTAAAAGGGAAAAGTAAAGGCTTAAAAAAGAAATGCACGAATTATAAATCCTAGCCAGATCGAAACCCTAACTACACTTATATGAGAACCTTACTAAAAATATTGACACTTACCCTAACCGTTGGTTCGCTCAGTTCCTGTGTTTCACATACGGAACTTATAAATTATAAACAAGACACTCTCTCAGAGCGGACTGTCACCATCGAAAACCCTCCAGAAATTCGTATTCAAACTGATGATGTACTCGACATTAAAGTGCATAGTCAGGACCTTGAGACCGCTGCTCCATTCAACTTAAATCCAGGTGATATGGGAGCAAGGGGAGGAGGAGATATTGAAGGCCTTTCATTGAATGGCTATTTAGTAGATCAGAATGGAATGATTGATTTTCCTATTCTTGGAAAATTAGAAATCAAAGGACTTTCCATGGCTGAAGCCAAAGATAAAATAGTAGAAGACTTAAAATATTTTCTTAAAAACCCAGTGGTCAATATTCGCTTAGTCAATTTTAGAGTAACTGTTTCAGGAGAAGTTTATAGTCCTGGTTCTTTTGTTATTTACGACGAAAGAGTCACCGTTCCAGAAGCAATCACGCTTGCCGGAGATCTAACCAATTATGCTGATCGAGCTAACATACTTATCGTTAGAGAAATCAATGGACAAAGGTCTTTTAACAGAGTGAACATGTTATCCGCTAATATATTTCAATCTGAGTTTTACTATTTAAAACAAAATGATCTGATTTATGTCGAGCCTTTGAAAGAGAAGACTGGTGCCATAAGAGATCAATCAAATGAAACCTTATCATTCATTTCGGCGGGCGCTACACTAGTAGCAGTTATTGTAGCGCTTTTCAGATGATTTTTATAAGAACAACAACAACAAAATTTAAATAGAATGAACTATTCCTTGAATTTAAATAGACCGATTCAAACGACTTCGAGAAAATTGGAAGAAGTCAACATAAAGGAATTAATGCACCAATATTTCCTTAGCAAATGGTATTGGTATGTCATTGCAATGGGTTTAGGAATTACAGGAGCTTATTTTTATTTGCAAACCATCCAACCAGAATATGTTGTCAAAAGTAAATTGATGATCAAAGAGGATGGAGGTAAAGAAGCAAGCACAGAAGATATGCTCAAAAGGAGTTTGAATTTGGTAGGTTCTTCAGAAAATATGGCGAATGAAGTACAGATTTTGACTTCGTATACTGTAATGAGAACAGTTATTTCAGACCTAGGATTACAAACAAGGTACTTTTACAAAGACTTTCTGTCTACGCATGAGGATTATAAAACATTTCCCATCTTAGTGGATTCAGTAGGTTTTGCAAGCGGTGGAAATCAAACAGCTGCATTCGAAGTGATTCCACTTGACTACAACAAGTTTCAAGTCAAGACAGATACTGTATTAGGAGAGTATGAATTTGGTAAAACATATACAAACAGATTAGGGACTTTTCGTTTGATTTTGAATGGCTTGCCTCCGATAGGATCTGATTCTTCAATGATTATCAAAATAGATCATTTAGATGACTTGACAGAGAGTTATTTGAATAGATTGCATGCCGATCATATCAATGATAATTCCACAATGGTTGAATTGTCAATGATCGATGTAGTTCCTCAACGTGGGATAGATGTGCTGAATGGAATTGTCAGAGAATACAATAAAGTGACGATTCAAGATAAAAATGAACTGACCAGAAGTACACTCCAGTTTTTGGACAATAGAATCGCCAATATTAATAATGATTTACAAAAGGTTGAGGCAAGAGTTGAAACCTATAAATTGAATAATGAAATCTCTGCAGAATCTTCTTCCAATCTTGGGACTATTTTTGAAACGGCCAGTAGATATGCTGATGAGCAAAAAGACATTGAAGTGCAATTGAGTATTCTTGGATCAATGCAAGAAACTATTGATAAGAAAAAGAACGAATTTGACTTAATCCCTTCTAATTTAGCTAACATCAGCGCCTACCTTTCCGACCTTATTGATCCTTATAACAAAATGGTGTTGGAGCGAAATAACTTGCTCAAATCTGCTCAACTAACTAATCCTGTAGTCGAATCAATGACATCGCAATTGGTCAGTTTAAGAAAAACAATTCTCTCAACTATTATAAATCTGCAATCCGATCTCAACGTTAAGTTAGGTACCATAAAAGGTCAAATAGCAGGATCTAAAGAACAATTGAGATCTGTGCCAATCAAGGAGAGAGGTTTATTGGAAATGAAACGTCAGCAGACCATCATCGAAAATTTATATGTTTATTTATTGCAAAAAAGGGAAGAGACCGCAATTTCTGTTATTGCCACCTCTGCAAATTCAAGAATTATTGACGCACCAAGGAGTAGCAAGTTTTCAATCAATCCAAATAAAAAGATGACCTATTTTGGAGGAATGTTGGGAGGAATGATTTTGCCTTTTTTATTCCTTCTTGGAGCAGACATTATTAA
>CALIAG010000075.1 GCA_938041325.1 uncultured Saprospiraceae bacterium
GCTTACTCGTTGAATGAAAACAGTAGACCATTCATTGTTTTTTTTGAAAAGCAATAAGAGAACTGCGGCTGTTCTTGCTGATTGGAGGGTTTTATCATTAGGCATAGCTCTGCCTTGCGAAGGTGCCATTTGCATTCTTACTTCATCTCCTGGAAGAGGAGCTTTAAATCTTTCTTTAAGAAATGGAATTAATGAGTCGTTCAAAATTATTGTGTTGTATAAGGCTAACAACAAAAAAGCCTTTTCAGTTAGGTGAAAAGGCTTTTTTATTTATTTCTAATTAAAATATTATTTCTTATTCGACAACTTTAAGTAATTCTCTAAAGCCGTATTCATAGAAGGCACATCTGGAGCCGGAGCTTTGATATTGATGGTCAAGCCTTGTTCCTCTGTTGCTTTTTGAGTGCTGGCACCGTAAATAGCCATACGCGTTTCATTTTGCTTGAAATCTGGAAAGTTTTCATACAAAGATTTTATGCCTAGCGGACTAAAAAAGACCAATACATCGTAAGTAACATTCGTCAAATCAGATAAATCTGAACTGACTGTTTGATACATCATTGCGTCTTTCCAGTTAAATCCATTTTCCGTAAGGTAATTAGAAACCGTTTGCTTACCCAGATTAGAGCAAGGCATTAAGAATGTTTCCTTTTCCTTGTGCTTGTTTAAAGCCGTTTTTAAATCTTGGATCGTACGTTTTCCTGCAAAAACTTTACGTTTTCGATAAACGATAAACTTCTGTAAGTAATTAGCGATTGCTTCAGACAAGCAGAAGTATTTAGTATCCTGAGACATCTTTATTCTCATATCCTCGCAAATGCGAAAGAAATGATCAATAGAGTTCTTGCTGGTAAATATTATAGCGGAATACTCGTCCGGACGGACACGTTGTTTTCGAAACTCCTTCGATTCGACCCCTTCAACCTGTATAAATTGACGCCAGTCAATTTGTAACCCCCATTTTTCCGCTAACTCATAGTAAGGCGACCTTTCTGGTTTGGGTTGGGAAATCAGGATTGTTTTTACACGATTGTAAGACTCTCCTTCAGCTAACTTTCCTTTTACTGCCATTCAAAAATAGACTTTGTTAAATTTTAATTACAAAAATCCTATTGAATTCCTGTCTGCGAGAAAAATATTTTCACAAGAATCAGAACAGGAGCGATTTCGACGGTGCAAAGGTACATAAAAAAATGAAACTTGTGAAACGCAACATAACTACTTGCTATAAATAAAGACCTCACGGCGCGGAACATATAGGTTAGGATAATGACTAAAATTGCGCCAAAAATGAGGCTAGAGCTCAGGTTTTCAGGGCCGTAAGCTATAACAAGGTTAAAAGGAACAAGAAAGATTCCTAGAACAATACTAAATACGATTATGGTAAAATTATATTGATTTATCGACTTAGAGATTGGAAAAACGTAAGAAAGGAAGCTTAATACGAAGTGTTTTATTACGAAAATACCAGTTATAGCTGCAAAACAATAGCCCAATAGCTTGATATTTGAGCTTAAATTAACACCTCTCGACTGTAATAAAAGATAACAGAAAACACTGGCACTAAAGAAGAAAAACAAGTAAAGCAGAAGATAGGGAAGGCCTATAACGCCTGCTTGCTCTCTGATCTTAAGTTTGAGCATGTTATCATTTAGAAATGCTCGGTATATCCCGTTTAGTTGAGATTTAAAGAGCGTTGCCAATAAAGTGACCAAAACCATCATGGATAGGATCACCCAAAAAAGAAAGTTTTTATTTTTACTATTTATAGGAGATTGGTTACTTGAAGTGGTTTTTTTTGGGGCAACGGCTTCAGTCGTTTTAGGAATTTTGGTAGAATGATCCGTTGGGGCTATCCGTTTTAGATCGAAAGGGTTGGAGGAATTATTGATTGGAGCTGGAGTATTTTCAATGGTTTTACCTTCCAGGTCAAAAGGATTTTTTTCTTCTGGATCAACAGCATTAATATTTGGACGATCTCGATGTTTTAGATCAAATGGATTTTCTGTATCCTGACTCCAGGATAAGAGTTGAAAGGCTCCAAAAATGAAAATTAATAAAAGTCGTCTCCTCATCAAATATTCTAATACTAAGATCTTAAAATGAAAAGGAAAATTTCCTTCTCGTTACAAAGTACTACAAATTTACTTTGCCTAGCGCAATTTTCATCAAAAAGCACTGCTTATATTCAAAAATAAAATAAGCAAGGTTCCTCAAATTAGGGATCAATGAATTTGAGGAAACCTTGCAAAAGGGTGCTATTATTTAGCCACCACTTCACCTGTCAACGTTAGTTTCATTGGTGTGTCAGATAGGCTAGTCGTTACACTTACCGTTTTTGTGAATTTGCCTTCTTTTTTTGCATTGTAGGTAGCTTGTATGGTACTTGTTGCTCCTGGCTCAATGGTAGAAGAGTCATAGTTGGTTGCAGTACAACCACAAGAACCTTTTACGTTTACAAGAACCATTGGTTGATCACTGTTGTTAGTCAAAGTAAATTCTACTGGTGCTGGAATGTTTTGAGGGATTGCTCCCAGGTCAATTTTAGTATTGTCCCATGATACCATTTCAGCAGTTTTCATAGCTTCAGTAGGTGCGATTTCCTGTGAAACAAACATTGCTTTTTGAGCAGAAATTGAAGAAACACTTACGATAAGTGAAAGGGCGAATAAACAGATTAAATTTTTCATCAGCTTTAAAATTTGTGGTTCATTTTTGTTTTGTGAACCGTTTGAATGAATAGTTGCGCGCATTGTCGATACAAACATAAGGGCGATTTCTTCTTTTTGCTGTTAATGAGAAATCAATGATTGTTAACGAGCTGTTAAGCCTAGTTGGAAGGTTTGGATGGAAGAGATTTTCAAAATAACTTTCATTTTGTAAAACAAAATGAAGAGGTGCAAAAAGCTTTTGTCAAGATTCAAAACCAAATCATTTAAACTTCGTATCAATAAAAAACTTAACTTAGAAAAGTGAATAATAACACCATCCGACAAGTTGTACTATTAGGAGCCTTGGCCATTATTGGTATCCTGGCAGTGCAATCGTATTGGGTGTTGAAAAGCTGGGATATAAAGGAGCAGGAATTTCATCAGACGATGAATATTGCCTTACTCAATGTAGCAAAGGATTTAGCAAAGATCAATGGCAATGTACTTCCTACGCATAATCTTATCAACCAAAGATCCTCGAATTATTACGTAGTAAATTTTAATGATGAAATTGATGCGAATCTTTTAGAATATTATCTACAAAAAGAATTTGAAGCACTTGCTTTGAACGTTGATTTCGATTACGGGATTTATGACTGCTCAAGTGATAAAATAATGTATGGTGGATATGTGAATTTGTCAAACTCAGATTTCATTCCAACGGAGAAAACGGACTTGCCTAAATACGAAGGGTTGGATTATTATTTTGGAGTTCGGTTTCCCAAAAAGACAAGCTATGTTCTAGGAAGTATGCGGGTCGTCGTAGTGTTTACCATTCTTTTAATATTGACCGTTTTGTTTTTTATGTATGCAATGTTTATCATTCTGCGGCAAAAGCGTTTGTCCGAAATGCAGAAAGATTTTATCAACAACATGACGCATGAATTCAAGACACCCATTTCTACGATTAAGATTTCTTCGGATGTGTTTTTGAAAGACGATCATATAAAATCAGATCAACGTTTGTCTCGCTATGCTCAAATAATAAAGGATCAAAATCAACGATTAAATAATCAAGTAGAGAAAGTTCTACAATTGGCAAGAATCGAAAGTGATAGTTTTAAACTAAATTTAGAAGAGGTCAATTTGCATCATCTTATCCAAAAGGCGGTGCAAAGCAATGAGTTGACCGTTGCAGAAAAGCATGGAGATATCACTTGTTATTTTTCTGGAAATCCGATTCTATTAAATGCGGATAAACTGCACTTGACGAATATCCTTCACAACCTTTTGGACAATGCAGTAAAATACTGTAAGGATGCACCAAATATAATTGTAAAAACTCAAGACTTCGAAAATCACTATATAGTCAGTGTTCAGGACAATGGAATAGGAATCAGTAAGAGTCAGCAAGGAAAAGTATTCAATAAGTTTTATCGGGTACCGACCGGTAATGTTCACAACGTAAAAGGTTTTGGACTAGGTCTTTTTTACATCAAAAATATCTGTGATGCACACGGTTGGAAATTAGAAATGGATTCTGAAATAGGAGTAGGAACTACGATTCAAATAAAAATAAATAAACCCAAAACCATTAAAGACTGGTCTTTTCCACTCAAACGATTTTACAATACTTTGATCGGAAATAGCGCAGGCTAAAATTTATAAGCTTATGAAAGCACACTTGTTATACGTTGAAGACGACGAATCTTTAAGTTTTGTTACAAGAGACAATTTAGAGTTGCAAGGTTATAAAGTTTCTTATTGTGAAAATGGCAAGAAAGCCTTAGAGATGTTTGAGCCAGAAAAATATGATCTTTGTATTTTGGATGTAATGTTGCCCGAAATAGATGGCTTTGCTGTTGCGGAAGAGATTCGGAAAAAAGATGCTCAGACGCCGATTATTTTTCTTACAGCTAAATCTCTCAAGGAAGATAGAATCCATGGACTCCGACTTGGTGCAGACGATTATATGACTAAGCCATTCAGTATTGAAGAATTGATTTTGAAGGTCGAGGTTTTTTTAAGACGGACACAACGCATACCTACACCGTCGAAAGTGACCTTGTATGAATTAGGAGAGTATCAGTTCAACCACTCAGAGTTGATTTTGAAAAGCCAAAACAGTGAAAAGTCTTTGACCCAAAAAGAAGCAGACCTGCTCAAGTTTTTCATTGATAATAAAAACGAAGTACTTAAAAGGTCATTTATACTTGAAAGCTTGTGGGGAGAAGATGACTATTTTATGGGACGAAGTTTGGATGTGTTCATTTCTAGATTAAGGAAATACCTAAAAGAAGATACGAATTTGAAGATTGAAAATATACACGGAGTTGGGTTCCGATTTAAAATGGCGAATGAGAATGTAGCCGGCTAAAAATAGTTGATTTCCTATTTTATTTTTTGACCACTATTGGCTAGTCTTTCAAATTGATTGAGAAAAATATTTACGGTTTTCTCATCGTCAATTATTATAAAATGATTGATTTTTGAAAACACACCCGAATAAATCAACTCTTCATTTTTATGAATTTTCACTTGATCTAAAAAGATAAACTGCTCACTGGTCAATTCGCTACTAAATAAAACCAATTGATCGTCGACGATAAGAAAACTGCTTTTTAAATTTGGATTAATATCAAAGGAAGTATCCGGATAGACTTTGTACAATTCGAAAAAAGAGCCAGAGGTATTGCTTTTCTGTGCTGATAAACTATGCACTTCCATTCCCGCTCCCGCTTGTTCTAGAAGAGTCCGCTGGATTCCAAAATTTTCTATAATTTCATTTTCAAGATCTGAATGATACGTTCCATCGTACTCGTATTCATAAGCATCCAAATTAGGGGAAGCAATATAGATTCTTTTCTTTGCTTTTTGCATTAGATTGCTCAGTTGTTCCTCTGCATGGAACGCTGCATCTTTGAAAAAAGGCGCTATGAAAAAAGCAGGAAGTTTTTGATCTAGATCTTGAATTGTGAAATTTTGATGTTGGTTTTTCTCCTTAAAATCAAAATGATGAATGATGATGCTATGATCGATCAATTGCTTGAAAAAACGCAAAGCAGATTTTAGTAAATCCCAGTTGTCTTCAATAATGATTAGGTGATTCTCTGCGGGCATTTTCCCAACAGAAAGACTACTGGAAGTACTTGCCAAAGCACCACCTCCTTGTTTGTAAATAAACAAGGCAAGATTATTTTCCAGAGAATAAGTATCATCGCCAATTTGAGCATCCATTCGTATTGGACTATGTGCAAAACAATGCAATTGATAATTTTCTGAAGGAGTTTTAAAATGTTCTGCAAAAATTGGACGCGCCAATTGATAAGAAGTTTTGGCCATGTCAAAAGCTTCCTTCCCTGTTGCAAGATCAATGTACCATTGGATTTTCTTTTGATCAAAGACTTGAATAGGAAGGGTGACAACATGGACTTTTATGCCTTCCTGCCCTAGTTTTTTTAATGCTTGATTGAGGTATGGGTTGTTGAAATAAGGAAGACTCAGATATATTTCTTCGATCTTATTTTTGCGTTCATCAATGAAAGTCAACAATTCATGTAAAAGCCGAGGACTTTCACCTTGAATGAAGTATTGCTCCGCATTAGGATAGTCTTTAGGAGAATCGAAAGTAGTAAAGTACTTGGCCATAGCAGTTTATTTTTTAACAATCACATTTGGTACATCTTCCAAATTCCAATCGATCACCAAGCCTTGCGCCAAACGCTTGGTAATTTCTTTTCCGTATAAATGTTCGCATAAATATAAAGAAGCTTCAAATGATTTT
Organism: uncultured Saprospiraceae bacterium; assembly: GCA_938041325.1. Lineage (GTDB taxonomy): Bacteria > Bacteroidota > Bacteroidia > Chitinophagales > Saprospiraceae > CALIAG01. The sequence continues at coordinate 6,436 of CALIAG010000075.1, forward strand.
GCCCCGCCAGCAGACGTTATAAATTTGCCATCGTGCACAAACAAGGCTTCCCTATGAACCGTCAAGTTCGGAAACATTTCCTCATATTTATCAAGATCACCTGGAAAGGTTGTGGATTCAACTCCATCCAATAAACCTGCTTTTGCTAAAACAAATGCGCCGTCGCAATGCGAAGCGACAAATTCAGCTTTGGCAGCAGTCTTTTTTACAAAATCAATCAACACTTCATCTTCTAGGTCAGTATCAAGGTGGTGCTCTGCGCTTGGTACTACAAGGATGTCAATCGGAGGCAATTGGTCTTTTGTATAGTCATAGTCAGGTAACATCCGAATGCCTTCAAAACTGCGAATAGGATCCAAAGTATTGGCCACAAGGAATACATTCATCGCTTTAATTCCTTCCCGATAAATGGTGTGCTGAAAAATATCAAAAGGAGCAGTTAGTTCTGTATTGTAAACTCCGTCCATAATAAGAAATGCAACGTTGTACCTACCTGCTTCAAGGTTAGGGAGTTGCCTTTGGACCTCCGTGGTTGGGACCGATGAAGGAGTACAAGCGGACAGAATAAGAATGCAAATAAAAGCAGATAGTAGTTTAGGCATATTTTTTTAAATGAAAGTTTTTAAAAAATCCTGTTCAAGAATTCTGAACACGATTTGTAAGATAAAAAGATGGTCAAGATACGATCGATCGTAATATCCTGTTCAGACAAAAAGAATGCAACTAAAAAAACGTTTCTTGGTCACAGACCAAAACTAGCGGGAATTTTGAACACGATTTGTAAGATAAAAAGGAAAGTCAAGATACGATCGATCGTAACATCCTGGACATCTTAAACATCTTAAAAATCCTGTTAAGACAAAAAAACGAACTCCCGAAAACCGACCACTAAACCCGGATCCCCATATTCCGCATCAACAAAGTCGCATTGAAACTCTGGCTCACTCCTTTCTTTAATTTATAATCAAAAATCAATTTATTGTCATCCACTTCGACTTCCATGCAAAGGTTTTCAATAGCTCCATCTGCCTTGTCTTGCATCGCTCCAAGTTCCAAATCATGTGTTGCGATTATTCCTCCACCTTTGCTATTAATCATTTGTTGAATCAATGCTTTCGAACCAGTGTGTCGGTCTTTAGAATTGGTTCCTTTTAATATTTCATCTAATAAAAAATAAATATTTTCTTCTGATTCAACAGCTTCGATGATTGTTTTCAATCTTTTTAATTCCGCATAAAAGGAAGACGTACTTTCGTGCAAAGCATCAACGGTTCGCATGCTGGTATGTACTTTCAATAAAGGGATTTTCATTTCTTTTGCACAGACGATAGATCCCGAAGTTGCCAACACGATATTCAAGCCTACAGTCCGCAAAAAGGTACTCTTGCCAGCCATGTTGGAGCCAGTGACCAATTTGATATGCCCTGAAGTTGGACTGATGAAATCATTGCTTATTCTTTCGTTTCGATCAATTAAAGGATGCCCTAATTCCTTGGTGATTAAAGTTTTTTCATCATGAATTTCAGGAAAAATCCAACTAGGATTATTAAAGTATAAAGTTGCTAAACTATTTAGTGCTTCGAATTCTTCGAGTGCTTTAAACCATTTTGGCAAGTTTGACTTTTGTTCCACTTTCCATTTTTCCAATCTCCAGACCCATTGCAAATCCCATAGGAAGATGATTTGAAAAATCGCAGCAAATGCATTGTAACGAACGTTTAGTTGGCTAATGATATAAGATAAGCGTTGAATGTTTTTTGAAGCTTTAGTATTTGCTTTGAGAAAAGAACTTTGGAGGTTTTTTAACTGCGCGCTATTAAAATTTTCTTCTTCAATATGTCCAATTAATCTGCCATAGTGCGCGAGTATTTTTTCAGCATGCGTCGTAAACATATGCGTTTTATTTACTCGCAAAACATATTGCTTTAAAATCAAAGCAGGAACAACAACAGTGAAAATTCCAATCATCACACTCGAATAAAAAAAGGCAAGGAACATCCCAATGACAAAAAAGAATGGACTGATAAAAAGAGCGGCTATCAAAAGTTTGTTGTGCATGATATAAGGCTCTTCTTCCAACCATTTCTTGAGCAAGGTAATATGTGCAGGATCGTCTGTTGCACTAATGCCGTGAGCTTGTAAGTCTTGCCGCCAATCTAATTTGTCTTTCAGCTCAGCAATGCTTTCTTGTCGAGAAAAAATATCTTGTTTGCTAGCAACCTTTGTGAGGTAGTTCGCTAACTTCTGTTTGCCTATGGAGGTAGAAGTTCGATTGATGTATTGGAAAAAAGAATAAGGACCGAATAGGTCTAAGTCGATAGAGTTCGGATGAGCAGGATCTAGAAATTCATTGCCATCGTCAAACATTTGATACCTATGGTGAATGACTTCAAACTCATCATTATTTATTTTACTTAAATGTTCGTTGTGATGTTGTTGGCGTTGAATGTCCTTGTGCCAAAACACGAATTTTGTAAAAGCAACTAAAAAAATGGCAAGAAACCCAAAAGCTGCAGGGACAGATTTTGATAAAATATAAATAAATAGAAAAATGACTAGGATGAAAATGGCCAATCGAATGAAAGAAAACCGAACGTATTTGGCCTTTAATTCTTCCGCTTTTTCTTGAAAACTCTCCTTCCTCCCCTGATACAAGTCCTTTAATTCCATAATTATTTATTAGTGAAGGCTAAAAATAAGGATTTGTTCAAGAATGTCCACAGAAAGTGAGGCTAAGTACTTCGTTTTTAATCAACTTCAACCTTAAATCAAACAATTCTGGACGGATCTAGGCCGATTCTTATAAAGGCAAGCCTACAAGCCCTTTTTTCATGAATATTTTAAGGATAAAAGTGTAATTTTGGCAACTTATGAGTTCGAAAAGTCAGAATAGGAGAATTATATTCGGGTTGAAAGTAAAGCAATTGAGAATTCAAAAGGAACTGTCCTTTGCTCAGTTGGCTAAAGAGGCAGGTATGTCTGTATCTTATCTGAATGAAATTGAAAAAGGTAAAAAATATCCCAAAGAGGATAAGATCAAGAATCTTGCTTCTGCATTGGATACTACAGTTGCTGAACTCACCTCTTTAGAGCTTAGTGATCGACTCGCTCCCGTTGGAGAACTATTGAAGTCGAACTTCCTAAATGAATTGCCACTAGATCTTTTTGGTATAGAATTGTCGAAAGTCGTTGAGATGATCGCGAATTCTCCAGCGAGAGTAGGTGCATTCATTTCTACCCTAGTTGATCTGGCAAGAAATTATGCTTTACGAGAAGAAAACTTTTATTTCGGAGCCTTGCGATCATATCTCGAATTGCATTACAATTATTTTGAAGAAATAGAACAAGCCGTTCACAGCTTTAAACGCTTGTTTAGTATCAAACAGAAATATACTTTAGAAAAAGACGATTTAAAAAACCTGTTGATTAACCACTATGGTTATACGATAGAAGAAGGCGGTTTGAAGTCTTACCCGGAGCTTAAAAACCTTCGTTCTTTGTATGTACCCAAGAAGAAAAAACTTTTATTGAATAATGAGTTGACTCCGATTCAGCAATCGTTTCAGTTTGCAAAAGAATTGGCGTTCAATTATATGGAATTGAAAGATCGGGCTCCAACTTCTTCTTTATTAAAAGTAAACTCTTTCGAGCAAATCAGGAACCATGCGATTGCTACCTATTTTGCAGTTGCATTGTTGATGGATCAGAATCTTTTTCTTTCTGAGCTTCGACATTTTTTCAATAATGATAAATGGAAGCCCGAAGAATTTATTGCGCTACTATTAAAGTTCGATGCTACACCAGAAATGTTTAGCCATCGATTTACGAATATTTTACCGAAATATTTTGGTCTGAAAAAAATGTTTTTCCTGCGCTTTGTACACGATCACGATAAAGACAATTTTGAGATAGATAAGGAATTGCATTTGAACCACCGCCACCACCCACATGGCAATGGTTTGTTTGAGCATTACTGCAGGAGATGGATTTCTTTATCCATGTTACAAGAAATGCCCGCTGATCAAAAACCCAATTTGATACCCAAAGTAGGGATTCAGAGGTCGAAATATTATGGAACGAAAGACGAGTACTTGTGCTTTACAATCGTTCGTCAGGCTTATCCAAGACCCAATCAAAATGTAAGCATTACTTTGGGAATTTTATTAGATGAACATTCCTTGGATAAGGTCAAATTCGCGAATGACCCCGCAATACCTTCCCTTATCGTTAATAAAACATGTGAACGTTGTGCAATTGAAGATTGCAAAGAACGAGCAAGCCCAGCCACTGTCATCAATAAAAGAAAAAGAAATAAAGAGCAAGAGGAAATTTTGAAAAATATTTTGGAAGAATAAATTTTTCTCAAGCTAGTATTCATCATCACTTTAAGTGAAAGTTGTTCCAATTGTTAGATTTACTTTACCATCAAAGTATCCTATCCTTAAGCCCATTTTTCTTTAAAATCAAAGCAGAAATTAGCCATTCATGAATCTAAATAGGGATTTAGGTCTATTTTTTAATTGCTTAAAGGCAACAAAACGTTAAATTTAGAGCTCAGGAACATGAAAACAATAACTTATAGCAGTTTGGGGTTTCATTTTCCTTTACTCTGCATTAAATATACATTTTCACTAAAAAGGATTGTTCTCCAAGCTAGTTAAGGATATTAGATATGACTTCCGATAATAAGGTCTTGGAGAAAGATTTTGATTAAAAATTAAATAAAAGATGTACAAGTATATATCCTTAGTCATTTTTACCCTAGTTTCATTTTCTCATCAAACTTTCGGACAAAAAGACATTACCGTTCAAGATATTTGGGAAACCTATACTTTTTATGGAAAATCCCTTCCAGGTTTTAACTTTCAAAAAGATGGTCGACATTTCACAAGATTAGAAGACAATAAAATCAATCAATATGATTTTACAACGGGTGATTTTAGCAAAACACTTTTTGATGCTTCTACCATAGCCAAGAGCAATGGCTTTGCTGGTGAATTCAGTGCTTACACTTTTAATGAGGATGAGTCGAAGATTTTATTGGAAACTGAATCAGAACAAATTTACAGAAGGTCGAGTCGAGCAAATTTTTATACTTATGATTTTAAATCTCAGAAAATAGAAGCTGTCGACAAAGAGGCCAAACAAAGATATACTTCTTTCAATACAGCTGCGGACAAAGTTGCTTATGTAAAAGGAAATGATCTTTATATTAAGCATTTGGATTCTGAAAAACTAATAAGAATAACCGAAGACGGAAAACACAATCACATTATCAATGGTGCAACGGATTGGGTGTATGAGGAAGAGTTTTCATTAGCAAAAGGTTTTGCATGGTCTCCTGATGGAACCAAAATTGCTTTCCTGAGATTCGATGAATCTAAAGTGAATGAATTTACAATGACGCTTCACAAGGACAATGCTTATCCAGAATATGAAACCTTCAAATATCCTAAAGTAGGCGAGCTGAATTCAACTATTGCCGTACATATTTATGATCTGAATACAGGCAAAACTGCGAAGGTGAAACTAGAAGAAGAATCAGATATTTATTTGCCAAGAATAAAATGGGTTCCAGATTCTAAAAACTTATGCGTTTTTAAAATGAATCGCCATCAAAATGATTTGAAGCTATTGCTTGCCAATGCCATCACTGGTAAGAGTTCTGTCCTTTTACATGAAACCAATAAATTTTACATCGACATAACAGATGACCTGACTTTTTTAAAAGATGGCAGTGGTTTTATCTGGACCTCAGAAAAAGATGGATTCAATCATATCTACCACCATGATATGAAAGGGAAATTGGTAAAACAAATTACTTCTGGAGATTTTGAAGTAACCAAATTGTATGGTGTAGATGAAAATAATAAAAAATTATATTATCAATCTACAGAAGGCTCTCCATTGGAAAGACATATCTATGAAGTTAATTTTAAAGGCAAGAAGAAAAAAATTAGTGAGGCAAGTGGCTGGCATACTGCCCAATTCAGTTCTACATTTGATTACTTTGTAAACACGCATTCAACGGTAAACAGTCCTTCTAGTTATGTAGTATATGGCCGAAATGGCAAAGAGATAAGAAGCATTGAAGACAATTCAAATATCAAAGATTTACAAAAAGAATATGGCGTTCAACCCGTAGAGTTTTTCGACTTCAAAAACAAAGAGAATGTTTCGCTCAATGGTTATATGATTAAGCCGGCGGATTTTGATGCAAGTAAAAAGTATCCAGTTTTTATGTACTGTTATGGTGGTCCAGGAAGTCAGACCGTTATGGATAAATTCGGTGGTTTTAATTATTGGTGGTTTCAAATGTTGGCGCAGCAAGGATACATTGTCGTGAGTGTCGACAACAGGGGGACCGGAGGCCGAGGCGAACAGTTTAAAAAAATGACTTATTTGCAATTAGGGAAATATGAAACGATTGATCAGATAGAAGGCGCTAAATATCTCGGTGGATTGGATTATGTCGATGCGGATCGCATTGGTATTTTCGGTTGGTCTTATGGCGGGTATTTGTCCTCCTTATGTTTGCTAAAAGGAAACGATGTATTTAAATCAGCGATCGCAGTTGCACCAGTTACGAATTGGAAATGGTACGACAGCATATATACAGAGCGTTACATGCGTACGGATAAGGAAAATCCTGATGGTTACCGAAATAATTCACCGGTGTATTTTGCAGATCAATTGAAAGGGAACTACTTGATTGTACATGGAGCAGCGGACGATAATGTACATTTTCAAAATACAGCAGAGATGGTGAACGCTTTGGTGATGGCCAACAAGCAATTTGATTCTGCTTTTTATCCCAATCGAAATCACGGGATTTATGGCGGCCCTACTCGTTCTCATTTATACACTAAAATGACTAAGTTTATAAAAGACAACCTTTAGATAAAAATATTTATGAAAACCAAGCTATCCCTTTTGTTTTTTCTATTCTTCTGCATGGTATTCATGACAGCTTGTTTTAAAAATGAAAAAGTAGAATTAGCAGATTTAGATTGGTTTTTAGGCAACTGGGAAGTAGATAATAATCAGCAGTTTGAAACGTGGGAACGAGTAGATGATCAATTGTATCGAGGAAAAAGCTACAAACTTCGAAATAATGATACAATACTTCTGGAAAAGATAGATCTTATAAAAAACGAAAAAGGAATCTTTTACATCCCAAAAGTTTTAGGTCAAAATGAAGGAAAGCCTATAGAATTCCGAATGGTAATCAAAGAAGGGTCGCATGTTGTTTTTGAAAATAAAGCACACGATTTCCCTCAACGGATAGAATACCATTTAGAAAGAGAAGGCGTAATTCAGGCTTGGATCAAAGGAATTGAGGAAAAGAAAAGGTTCAGGAAAATAGGATTTTTACTTCAAAAAATTGACTGAAGTTGTTTGAAAATGGAGGTTGAGAATAATTGTAGATACTTGATTTTCAAGACGAAGCTCCATTTTTTTTGCATAGCCGTAGCTACGGAAAACAAAATTAGCTGAAACGACCGAATGATCCCGTAGGGTGCTGTATGATAATGCAGCAAATGAGGGACCCGCGAAAGCGGACGGGCCGGTCAATTCAATGAATTACAATTAAATTAATTATCTATTTTTAAACAACTTCATTAAATATGCAGATAAGTAACGTTGATTTTATTCCAGGAAAAGAAATAGTAGAAGTTATTGATATTGCCCGGGGAAGTACGGTAAGAGCAAGAAATATCGGACGTGATATTTTCGCGGGGCTAAAAAATTTGGTAGGAGGAGAAATTTCAGAGTATACCGCATTGATGTCAGATGCAAGAGAACAAGCGATTGCTAGAATGATCGCAGATGCCGAAAGCTTAAATGCTGATGCGATAATAAATGTTAGATTTACGACCTCTATGGTGATGCAGGGTTGTTCCGAAATATTGGCTTATGGGACGGCGGTTAAATTGAAGTAAGTGCTGGGACATAGGCCTCGCACCTATGTAAGAGGACGTTTAAAAAAAGAAAATAAACAAATTGGAATCTTTTTGATAAAAGACCTGTTATATGTATTTGTGTGAAGGTTTGCAAAGAACTTTCGTAAAAGAACTTTAAAATGGCAAAGGCAAAAGAAAAGAAAAAAAGAGAAGTAGAAATAGTCAATCGAAAAGCGGCCTTCGACTACCATTTTCATAATAAATATGAAGTGGGTATGATATTGACTGGAACCGAAATCAAGTCCATTCGCAATGGTGAAGCGAACCTCAAGGACGCCTATTGCTTTTTTCAAAAAGGCGAACTGTATGTGAAAAGTATGTTCATTGCCGAATACGCCTACGGAAATCAAAACAACCACGAAACCCGCCGAACCAGGAAATTGCTGCTCCGCAAACCAGAGCTTCGGAAGATTGAAAAGAAAACCAAAGAAAAAGGATATACCATCGTCCCATATAGACTTTACTTTTCTGAACGTGGTTTTGCCAAACTCGAAGTTGCACTAGCAAGTGGTAAAAAATCTTACGACAAAAGAAATTCTATCAAAGAAAAAGACAATAAGAGAGAGTTGGATCGGATGAAGAAGATGAATTTGTAAAAATAGAAACAAAGAAATCTAAAATATTCTAATTCACGTTCAACTCACGTCTCAAGGAGTGGGCGAGGAAGTCAAAACACTGTTCCAAGCGCGGGCTTGACAAAGTCAAACAGCGATGGCAAAAAAGGAGTTTGTTTTGATTAGTGTTTTATTCTTAAATCCGTAAAAACAAAAAGAAGAGACACCCTAATGATCAAGGTATTTTACTGCTTATATCCAATCGGAAATTCCTTCGGATCAAAGGCAAAATGATTAGGATCGTTGCCACTTACGATCATTGCAAAAGCCAATATTAAAAGAATTACACTACAATTGAATCCTACTAAAATATGCATATCGTAAGTCGGTGGAAGCTTGGCTTTTTGATAAACCGCAATCAAATACAATAAGACTTGATCGATTAAATTTGGAGTGGATTCCCTTTTAGAATTGAATTGATTGACGAGTTGTGTTTTTACAAATTCCTTCCGAGCAGAAAGTTTGTTTTCCATATCAATAACATCGCCATTTGAATCTTCCATCGAAGAAAGAATACCTCTAAAGATATTTTTCAAAGCATCATCAGAAGCAATCAGCTGCTCCATTTTTGGATCAGAAAAACCCTGTGCCTTTTGAGCAGCATATGATTTCAACATTTCTATTTTTTTAGAATAAATGGTCATTCCGCTTTGTTTTAAAACCTGATTTGGTCTTTTCCTTTTTTCTGAAAATGGTTTTGCAATTTTACTTTTGCACGATGATAAATGGTGTGCAAATTAAAAACCCGTTCATGCCCTTCCTCGTTTGCAATCTCCTCATAGCTATAATCCAAAACCGCTCTTTTGTAAAAAATATTGACTTCTTGTTCGGTCAAAATATTTTTAATAAAGTTCAAAATGCTGAGCTGTGATTCTTTTTCCTCCATGGCCAAAATCTTTGGAGACCATTGCCCAATTTGATTTTGAACCGACTCTTCAACGCGATAACCTCTTTTGATAATCTTGTCTAATAATTTTATAGACAAAGATTGAGCAGTTCGAATCAAGTACGCTTCCGGGTTATCAATTGGATCTTTCTTTTTTCTTTCCAAAACATTCAAAAACGTATGCTGTACGATATCTTCGATTTCACTTTCGCTGGCATACACCCGTCTACTGCTAAAGAACCCTTTAGCATAGAAGTAGATCATGTCGAAGTGGCTTTCGTACCATTCGACAATCAGCTCATGTGTTTTGGATGCATCCATAATTTTAACAAAATACAAAAATCAAGCGGCTGAAAACAGCCTAATTTTCATAGCTTCAATATAAAAGAGTCTTTCGCCTTTCAAAATCTTTCCATTTAACGGCTTTTTAACAAAAAATAAGATTTTATTTGAAAGATTCTTTTCATAGGGACGCTCTATAGTGGTAGGAACTAGCCAAATTGAATTTGGACAATACAGGACTACCGCAATTATTTAAAGGGAATATTTGAATATTTTAAGTTAAAAAATCTATTTTTAGCCTCAATCACCGAGATCAATCCCATTCATTTTTAGAGAGAACAGCTTAAAAGCAGACATACTAATATAGTAGATAACCAAAATTGATAAAACCTAATGGCAAACAAAACATTTGATTTCGAGAACCAACCTCAATTCATGGGGCACCCGGTTGGACTTTACATTTTATTTTTCACAGAGCTTTGGGAGCGTTTCAGTTACTATGGAATGCGAGCCATTTTGGTTTTGTACATCACTTCCGAATCCATGAACGCTAATCCAGGCTTGGGTTGGACAAATGGAGAAGCTTTGGCTTTATATGGATGGTATACGATGCTAGTATATGTTGCTTCCATTCCTGGAGGAATTATCGCAGACAGAATAACCGGACAGAAAAAAGCAGTAATGATTGGTGGGCTTTTACTTTGTCTGGGACATGGGATTCTAGCGGTTGAAGCTATGTGGGCTTTTTATGCAGGACTAGGTTTAATCATTGCCGGTGTGGGAATGTTGAAGCCAAATATTTCAACTATGGTTGGTGGTTTGTATCGGCCAGGAGATGAAAGAAGAGATAAAGGATTTACCATTTTTTATATCGGGATTAATATCGGAGCGTTTTTATCTGCATTGATTGTAGGGTATGTAGGAGAGACCATTGGCTGGCATTATGGCTTTGGTTTAGCAGGTATTGGAATGGTGATCGGGCAATTGGTATATGCTTGGGGACAAAAATATTTAGTAGGAGTTGGAGACTTTATTGGAACCGATGAGAATCCAGATAAAGAAGCGTTCGATAGACCATTGACAAAAATGGAGCGAGATAGAATGCTTGTAATGTTTCTTTCCTTTTTCTTAATCATTGTGTTTTGGGGAGCATTCGAACAAGCAGGTGGATTGATGAATCTTTATACAGAAGAAAAGACAAATAGAATGTTAGGAGGATTTGAAGTACCAACCTCGTGGTTTCAATCTTTAAATGCATTTTTCATCATCACCTTAGGAACCGCTGTTGCCGCATTTTGGTACAATTGGAAAATGAAAGGCAGAGAAGGTTCTTCTTTATTTAAAATGGCGCTAGGAGTCATCATAATGGGATGGGGATTTTTGTTTATGCGATTTGCTTCTCAAGAATTTGAGGCAACAGGATCATCTGCTATGTATTGGTTGGTATTAGCGTATTTGTTTCATACAATTGGCGAGTTATGTGCTTCTCCAGTGGCTTTATCTTTCATCACCAAGCTGGCACCAGTCAAGTATGCCTCGTTTATGATGGGCGCTTATTTTGCCGCTACAGGAATCGGAAACAAAGTAGCTGGATTAATTGGTGAAGCAGCACAAGATGCAGGAGAGCTAAGCATTTTTACAGGCATCGTAATTTTTTGTACAATAGTTGGAGTCATTGTTTTACTAATGCTGAAACCACTCAAACGTCTTACGCATGGTGCAGAAGATATCCAATTAGAAACAGGACATTAA
>CALIAG010000076.1 GCA_938041325.1 uncultured Saprospiraceae bacterium
TGAATGCTTACTATTACTATACTAAAGACGGCAATCAACCTACTAACAGTCCTGATAGTTGTTGGCTAGCGATTAGACCTATTTGGAATGCTAGTCCGTCTAAATATAAGGAAGAAACATTTTTAGAATTACTAGGAGAAGGGTTTAAAGTTATTGATAATAAAAAATTGGATATCGGACGTTCATCTCAAATTTGGTTTGCCCAAAATAAGGAGGGTACGCTAACGGCTTTAGCTGGATTAGTTTGGACAAATGGGGTCAATCTTGTAAAAGGAACTTTTCAAGGAAATTTCAAAGAAAACAAAAAAGACTTTGAAAAAATGGTGACTAAAATCAGAAGAAAATAAATTCCAATTGAAGTAATCTGAATTAAAAATTAATTGTTTCTTTTCATAAATTCTTTTTCCATCAACCAAAAAAAATATTCCCCAGTCGCTCTATGAGAAATCATCGACGCATGTGGATCGGTATCACTTAAAAACCGAGCTTTTCTTGGATTTTCAATATTATTTTTTTCTATGAAATCAGCCCAAATTTCATAGCCACTGACAAAATGAAAATTCAATCGATCACTTGTCTTCTTAATCAATTTTTCATCCGTATTTAATCTTGGACTTACATTGTCAATAAACAAGATTACCTCGAAGTCATTAGAAAGACTCAGTTCCTGTAATTCTTCAAGCGCATTGACAACTGCATCTTTACCAACCATATCTTTGTATTCTGGTGGTACTTGGCTTGGCCTTGATTCAAATTCTACCGTGTTCACATTTCTAGGAGCATACCTCAGTCCGTTTGGTTTTATTTTAAAAACATAATTAAATAAAAACGATTTTCTAATTGAAAAATAATTCTCTTTTTCCCTGATAAAATTAGGCAAGGCAAAATCATTCCCTACAAAACCAAGAATAACATAATCTGGTTTGTACTGCAAACCTTTTTCTTTTAATGTTTCCAATTCCATTATTGAATTGTATCCGGGAACTGCAGTATTTATGACTTCCCACGAAAATTCAGATTGCTCATTCAAACGATCAGAAAGTACCGAAAGATAGGTTTCTTCATCCCCCACGCCCCAACCAAACATTTGCGAATCACCCAAACCCAATATCCGTTTTGTACCAACTTCTTTTTCGACCTTATAGTCTATCCCTCTAAACCCTTTGGCATTAATCGCCACTCGTTTTCCTTCAAAAGTAACAGATTGATTGGGCAGAAATTCATAAATTATTTTAGGGTTTGCGCTCCGCTTAAACATTTGTCCAAGCGTAACTTTTTCAAAATTCTTTTTAGTATGACTAGCTTCTTTTAAATGCTCTAAAGTTTTTTGATCTTGCGAATAAGCATAAATACGGCATCCGAACTCCACAACAAGAAGTGTTAGAGAAGTAGAGAGAATTAGTAAAAGAAAGTTCGGAAGGAACTGATTTCGCATAAAGTAATTATTCTGTTGATAATTGTTTTAAATGAATTCTTTTTACCTACTTCTAATTAAAGCAGGAGCAGGTGGGTAAAATAATTGACCGTCATATAGTGAAATTCTTAATTTAACAGTGCAGAATCGTACCCAAATAGAGCTATTTTGCGTATAAACAACAGTTGGTATTTCTATCCTGCATTTTATTTCAATGTTCAGGCTTAAAGTCTTGCTTAAAAATAGGAATTAAACAAGTACAAATTGCTATTTTGGTATTGCAGACTTTAAGTAAAACCATTGAAATAAATCCCCTACTCTATGAAAAACTTCCTACATAAATTAGGCTCTTGGTATTTTCCTTTAATTTTCCTTGGGATAACGGTCTTATTTTTCACGCTATTCTTCAATAAGTATCACGCACAATTAAACGAGATTGCAGGCAAGGAATTCAAAACGCTTGACACGCGTTTTCTCTATACGAGTGATGAAGTCATCAAAGACTTTGAATTGATTGGTGAAGAAGGGCGAGCTATTCACCGATATTTAAGCAGCGTAGTGGATATGTTTTTTCCACTTGCTCATGGCTTACTCGTTATTTCTATTTTTAGTTTTCTTTTGCAAAAATTAAATCTTTTCAAAAAAGGATATTTATGGGTATTTATAATCCCATTGGTTATCGTGGTTTTAGATGTTTTTGAAAATTTCAACACGATAAAATTTATTGACAACTTCCCTGACCTGACGGAGACATCTGTTGCAAATGCTTCTAGGATTACTTCCTTTAAACATATTTTCTCTATTTTGTCGATTGGGGCAACTGTATTAATGTTGTGCGGCTTGGCTTTCAATGCCGTCATTAACAATTTTAATAAATCAAAATAGGCTTAAAAAATGAACGCACTTTTTAAGAAGTTAAATTATAAAGAACAAAAAACCATTTATTGCTTGAATCATCCGACTTCCTTCAACAAAGAACTGAAGGAGATGGCAGAATGGGCCGACGTAAAAAACAGATTCATACATTCTGACAAGATAGAATTCATATTGGTTTTCGTAAAAACACAGAAAGAAATAGATAAGTGGGTAACCAAATTTGCTCCATTATTAGAAGGCGATGCTTTGGTATGGATGGTGTATCCAAAGAGAAGTTCTCAAAACTATAACTGTGATTTTAATCGAGATACAGGTTGGCAAGTATTAGGTGACAATGGCATGGAAGGCGTAAGAATCGTAGCAGTTGATGACGATTGGTCTGCATTGCGTTTTAGAAAGATCGAATACATTAAAAATTTTAAAAGGAAGTTTGAAGCGCTTTCCGAAGAAGGGAAAGAGCGGGCGAAAAAGAATAAGGATTGAGAAGGGATGATTGTGAAGAGGGGTTGACTGCGAATTCAAGGATGTACCAAAGTACATCCAACGAATGAACGTGAAGCGACCCTTATGCATCAAAATGCATCCAAGAGAGTGAACCGCTAGCGGCTTTCTTATGAATCTCTAATTTAAAACTTGTAAATCCTGTTCAAACAAAACATATCAAAGCAAAAAAAAACGTTTCTTGAACAGAGATCTAAACTAGCGAAAATCGTACAACCGAAAGATTCACGGTTTTCGAAAACCAAAAGATTCACGAACTACCGAAAATCAAAAGATTCACGAACTACCGAAAACCAAAAGATTCACGATTTTCGAAAACCAAAAGATTCACGAACTACCGAAAACCAAAAGATTCACGATTTTCGAAAAACGAAAGAATCACGAACTACCGAAAATCAAAAGATTCACGAACTACCGAAAACCAAAAGATTCACGATTTTCGAAAACCGCCCCCCTAACTCCTCAACTGCTTAATCTTTATACTAAACGCTGCAAACAACAAAGTCATAAAAGGACTCAGCCAATTAAAAATAGCATAGACGAAATACTCAGAAACAGATACGCCTAAAACGCCACTTTGGTAAGCACCACAAGTATTCCACGGTACCAAAACAGAAGTCACTGTTCCAGAATCCTCTAATGTTCTACTCAAGTTCTCAGGAGCCAAGCCTTTTTCTTCGTAAGCTTTCGCAAACATTTTCCCCGGTACAACTATCGCTAGATATTGATCAGAAGCTGTTACATTCAAAGCCAAACA
>CALIAG010000077.1 GCA_938041325.1 uncultured Saprospiraceae bacterium
CAATTCTTTCAATAAGTTGTTGATATTCAGTGTTTTTCGGTGTTTTGCTCATTTTCTATTCTTTGGAATATTCTTTTATTTCGAGTTAACGTTTATTTACTTCTTTATAATTCAGAGAGATCATCCAATATCAATCGCTAAGGCATTTCTGGGAATTACTATATTGTTTTAAAAGGAATTAAAAGAATCTTGTTAAAATTATAGTACCTACAATCATTAAAAATAGATGCTATTCAAAATGCCTCCACGCTATTCGAACCAAGTAGAAGGTTCTTTCTTTGTGAAACTCAAAATTGTCATACTGATTCCAACCAAGCAAAATATTTGAGTAGCCATTATAACGAACATTTAAGGTTCCGGAAGACCTTGACTTGCTTTCATTGTTTTTGGTATACTTATAATTAGTATCCAACATAATCCTAATGTTATTATTGATGAAATCATTGAAAATTTAGAAAATCTCTTTTCATAGTTTTGTGTTTCTATTTCATCGAAGATTTTATTCATTGGGTATGTTTTTCTTTACATAACGGTTATTGTATGTGTTGTTCTATTCCAGAGATGGATAGCTTTTGCGACTTTATTAGTTGCCTGCTCGTTTGTTTTTGTTTTATAATTCCTACACTTAATCCAACATCTAATTGCAAATGCATTTCCGGAAACTACTAGCTTGATGTTATCTCGTTGTAGTACCAAGAAATGTAATCTATTCTGGGTTAGAAAATAGTGTTTTTGCTTTTCATAAAAATGTCACCCCTTCAGGATTATTAAGATTCTCTTTGAATACTTAGAGATTCTCCTAGCCAATTCTTACTCCTCCATCTCAATCGGCTCATATTCCTTAAACAGCTTAACCTGTACAGCCTTCACTTTTTCCTGATAGTCAGTCCAATCTCCTTGATAGAATTCATTCAATGCTTCGAATACCGAACGGGCTTCTTTCTTTGCTTTGCTTACCGCACTTAAAGCATTTTGTCCAGGATCTCCGTCTGCATCATAGAGGTAGCTCGCTGCTCTCCACAAATGTCTGTTGAGCGTTGGAGTCGCACCATGGATTCCTTTCAAATCGCGAGGCATGGTATAAAGCGTCATGATAGAATCTATTTTTTGCGTAAGCGCTTTTCCATCTTTCTTGAAATCCTTCTTTACGGTATCCGGTGCATGGACCATTTGCTCATTGACCAATTTTATGGACTTTTTAAAATCTTTAAGTCGGTTAAAACCATCCGTACATTTTTCTACAAAACCAAAATAATCCTTTAAAGCCTTGTCTCTTTTTTGTAAAGTCTGAATTGAAATATTTTCGCGAGGATCCGTTTTTACTGTCACCATAGTAGAATCTAAATGTCCGTTATAATCCATCAGCAACTTATAGTCACCCGGCAAAGCCGAAGGTCCAGAAGGTTTGTCGGCATCCGGTTTTGGATCAGACCAGGAAGGATAAGAGATTCCATCTTGGCGCATGTTCCAAGAAAAACGATTCATACCTGGTTTTAATTTTTGGGTAAATGTTCGAATCGTATCTCCTTGCATATCAATGACCATTACTTTGACCTTTTCGCCTTTTTTCTTGCCCTTTTTCTTGTCTTTGCCATCTGTAGATTCTTCCTCTTTGTCTGCACCTTTCTTTTTCTTTTTGGATTTTACAGCAGGGACAGTTGGAGTGATTTCTTTTTTGTCTTTCTCGTCCTCCTTTTTTACCCAAGCAGTTATTCTTGCACCACGTCCTTTATTGTCTCCCATGAAAGTTGCATCTGCCGTAAAGCGTACGCCATCATAAGATCGAAAAGAAGTGAGGTAAGCATCAGGAGCAGGGAAAGTTTTGAATTCTTCTTTTAATGTTTTGCCATTGGTTTGAGCGAGCGTACGGAGTGGGCGTATGTCGTCCAATACCCAAGCAGCTCTTCCGAATGTTCCGACGATTAAATCGTGTTCTCTAGGATGTATTTTTAAATCTATGGTTGATACACTTGGATAGTCATTCATCCATTTGTTCCAATTGCTCCCTCCATCAATACTGAGATACAATCCATAATCCGTTCCTAAGAATAGGAGTTTCTCTTCTTCTGGATCTTGTACAATGCACAAGGCATGACCTTTGACTTTATTCTGGTCAATGATGCGTTTCCAGGTGACGCCAAAATCTTTGGTGTGATAAGCATATGGAGTAAAATCGTTTCGTCTGTAATTATTGACTACTACAAATGCTTCGCCTTTATTCTTTTTAGAAACTTCGATTTGTGGAATCCAACTTCCAGATGGACATCCAGGTAAATTTTTGCCAACGCTTGACCAATTTTTTCCACCATCTTTTGTCAACTGTAGATTGCCATCATCAGTCCCTACCCAAATAATGTCCTTGTCTACAGGACTTGGTGCAATGGCTAGAATCGTTGTGAAATTTTCTGCTTGTGTTGCATCTATGGTCAATCCACCAGATTCATCTTGTTTTTGTTTGGTGGTGTCATTGGTAGTTAGGTCGGGAGAAATAATTTCCCAACTGGTTCCGCAATCCAAAGTTTTGTGTACATATTGACTTCCAAAATAAATTCCGCAATCTTCAAAAGGATTTTGAGCAATGGCTGCATTCCAGTTGAAGCGTAGAGGCAGACCGTCTGGGTGAACAGGTTTGATAGCAACGGTGTTTCCGGTTTCTCGATCATAGTAACCCACATTTCCACCTTGAGACATCGCGTAGCCATAGCGGTTGTCACTTGGACGCGGCACCACATCAAATCCATCTCCAAAATACAACTCTTGCCAATCGTTATTGCGAATGCCTCCTCTTTTCAAAACAGAACTTGGCCCTACCCACGAACCATTGTCTTGCATACCACCATATATATTGTATGGGAAATCCATATCGTAATTGATGTGGTAAAATTGAGCGAGTGGAAGATTTTCAACAAAGCGCCAAGTCTTGGCTCCGTCATGAGAAATGTTCAAACCACCATCATTTCCTTCAATGATATAATTAGGGTTGTCAGGATGAATCCAAAAAGCATGGTGATCTGGATGCACTCCTCTATAAGGTACAATGGTTTCAAAAGTTTTTCCACCATCTTCACTTCTTGTAATAACACTGTGGATACTGTATACTCGATTTTCGTTTTTGGGATCCACAAATATATCAGCATAATAGAAAGGACGATTACCGATATTTTTATCTCCCACTTTTTTCCATTTGTTACCGCCATCTTCAGATCTGAATAGTTCATTCTTTTTGGCTTCGACGTAAGCATAGACCACATCAGGCTTGGATGGAGCAATGGCCAAACCTATTCTCCCTAATTGTCCTTTTGGCAATCCTTCCTTATCGGTCAGTTTTTTCCAATTATCTCCCGCATCATATGTTACGTATAAACCAGAGCCTTCTCCACCGGAATTGAAAGTCCATGGTTTTCTGCCAAATTCCCACATTGCGGCGAAAAGCTTATTGGGATTTCTTGGGTCAACGACCATATCTGCGACACCAGTTTCATCATTATTGTAGAGAACTTGTTTCCAGTTTTTTCCACCATCCGTAGATTTGTAGACACCACGTTCTTTATTGGGTCCCCAAGCAGAGCCCAATGCTGCGACTAAAATGGTATTGGGTTGATCTTTATGAATGATGATTCTATGGATTAAGCGGGTTTTCTCCAATCCCATGAGGGTCCAATTCAGGCCACCATCTATGCTTTTATAGATTCCTTCTCCACTATTCATGGAATTTCTAGGATTGCCTTCACCAGTTCCTACCCAAATTTCCATTGGGTTACTTGGATTTACTTTGACAGAACCGATAGACTGCAGCGCTTCTTTGTCAAAAATAGGTTCCCAGGTCACTCCACCGCTCACAGACTTCCAAACACCTCCGCTTGCAGTTCCGACATATATGATGTTATTGACAAGGTCTACGTCAATAGAAGTGACTCTTCCGCTCATGCCTGCAGGGCCTATGCTTCGGATTTTTATACCTTCTAATAATTTGGTGTCAATCTTTTGAGAGAAAGCCGAGTTGGCTAGGAGGCATAGAAATGCAAATGTGAGGAGTTTTTTCATTTTCAAGTATATTTTTTTCCTGTTCAAGTATGTTTTTTTTCTTTTTTCAAATTAAACTCCTAATATAACAAGTATTGAGTAAAGATTGACTCTTACACAGGGATGTCAGCAGTTTTAGGGGCTTTTGTCGGAGAAGATATCTGAATTGTCTGAATGGCTGATTGACAAAAACGGGAAGGAGCTATAATTTTGCAGCTCAATTGAACGAAATTGAATTTAGATGGTTTATTTGGTAAGAGGCTAGTCTTTGCTTTTTAAGTTTTTTAAAAAATTATTGAAAAAAATTTAATTATAGCCAACCTTTTATGAAGTTATTGCACTCTTTACAATAAGAAGCTAATGATTTCTAAAATAGAATTAACGAGCTATTTAACGTTTTGGTAATATTGTATTAAAACCTTTTAACATTCATTTGTGTTACCTTTATAATATCAAACGTACTAAATACTAGAAATAGACGTTAATTGATTAAGCTAAGAAGACAAAAAAGAAGTAAGGAAAGAGCGTTTTTATTTTAACGCTTACTTCTAATTTACAGCAAAGAATATTTGACAAATTTTCAAAATCACCCAAAAGGGCGATGTAGCATTTAAACAGCTAATTTACCTTTGGGTTAAGAAAAGTTTGAAGATATTTCAAAAGACATGCAGCGTTTTTAAGAGTTGCAGCATATTATAAACGAAACCTATTTTAGAAAACTGACTTTAAGGTAGGAACGTTTCAAAAAAAATCCATCATTTAAGAGAGTGTAAAATTAACAGACCTGAGTACCCTTAGGCAGCAGACTTTTTATGCCTGCATCTAAGCAAATAGGTCTGAATTTAAGAACTGATTAATGACCATTAATCGGTCTGACTTTGTATTGCCAAGTTCTTAAATTTAGAAAGAAGAAAGGATGACGGAATTGCATACTAACTGACATAAAAAATAAAAAAAGACATCAAAGTGGTTACCTATTTCGGTGTCTTAAAATAAACAAGTAAGAAAGTCGAAGAATATTGAATTGTGCAAAATAAAAATATGAAAGTTGCAAGATTCAAAACAGAACAAAACTTAGAAAGAAACAAATTACAGTAACGTAAAACCTAACAAGATGAAAAACCTCCTAATCGTACTAGCTCTAGTTTTTACAAGTTCTTTATTTGTAAGTTGTCAAAGAGGATATGGTTGTCCTTATTCTTCAAAACCAAGCATTGATTCCCCAAAGAAAAAAAACGTACAAAATAAAACTTCATTTACTCTCACAGATGCTCCGGCTTTTAAGTTTTAAAAGTTTTAAGCCAAACCCTAAACCCTAAATTCCAAATGAAAACCTTTTCCCTTACACCTATTAATTTGAGTAATATGAAAAACCTAAAATATATCTTAACCCTAGCATTATTTATTTTCTTAGGCCAGACTTCTGTAAACGCACAATCTTATAGCAAAAAATACAAAGGATTTGAAGCCGGTCATTTTGAAATCGGTGCTGGCATCGGACTTGTACCTACTTTCACAACACGGTATGTGCATACGAAAGTGCCACCTGTGAATATGAATATTAGCTACCGTGTGAAAAAACACTTTAGTCTTGGCGTTAATGCTGGTTTTACGACTACACACTTTTATTCTGACAAACCAATTAATAAAGTAATCCCTAGAGAAATCGATAGCGAAATCTTTATGGTAGGCTTTAGAGCTGCAGGGCATTATAACATGGATGACCTTGATTTTTACGGCGGAGGTATGATCGGATATACTGTTGCAAATCTAGACACTGATATTGATCGAAGATTATTGGCTGAAAACGTGGAAACAGAAGACCTTGGAAAAAGCCAGGTTACGTACTCTGGTTTTATGGGCGTAAAATATTTGATGACTGATAACCTTGGATTCTACGGAGAGTTTGGATTCGGAATGTCCTTGATGAATGTAGGTCTAGTTTTTAAATTGTAAATTTCTCTCTCTATATATAAATTTTAGTTTGCCCTTGTAGTCTCTCTACAAGGGCCTTTTTTTACTAGAATACCAGACCTATCATTGTGCCGAACTGCAGGACATTAAGATTACTTCTCAAAATAGGCTCATTCCCTGCATAAAATTTTGACAAGTAAAAACTAAGGTTTGGCTCAATGATGACTTTGCTCTTTTTTCCCAAACTAAATTCATAGCCCACACCTGCATTTAATGCCACGGCAAATTTCCTGATTATGATGTTTGAATTGCCAACTACCATTCCTTCTTCTTCCCCACATGCAAATATTTCTGTATGTTTTTTATCCTCCAACTTGAAATTAATTCCTGTTCCTCCTTTTAGATAAAGATGATTCTTGTTTTCAGAAAATTTGATTTTTAGTTCAAGAGGAATGCCTATATCATGTGCAGTAAAATCATCTTGGTACCATGAATTGAAATACTCACCTCCATTAAATCCTAAGTCGCAACGAAATAAAAGATTAAAATCTTTGTGATTGAGTTTTATAAAGGAATAAGAAAGTCCAGATTTTAACTGAATTCTACTGGTCAAATCAAAATATAGATCCAGTCTTGCAGATATATTTAAAGGGTTTTTGGATTCGATGTATTCTGATCTTTCATAAGCTCCCAATAATATTTTAGGATTTAAACTAAAACCCAGATGTATTGATTTTGTTTCCTGTCCATATAGAAATCCAGCAATTGAAATTAATGCAATGGTACAGCAGATTTTTCTAAAGGCCATTTCGGAAATTTTTAAATCTAATGGAATTGAAGAACGTTGACAAAATACAAATCTATTCAATCACTGTTCCTAAAAGAAGGTGTTTTTTTGATGAGGATAAACCTATGTTTCTGCTAGTTTTTTTGCTTTTACTTAACCCTGTTTCCCTTGCAGTTTAAAAAAGAACATCGCTAGGATTGCGCAAAGCCCAAGTCCTCCAATCAACCAGAACCCAAAAATAGAATTGCCAAAAGAAATTGAATCGGTTCTGCCAAACTGTACGAAAGGTGCCCAGTAGTAAGGGTGGGAGTGAAGCTTATCGGCATTTTGCATAAAAGCAATCTTTGCTTCTTGCAGAGAATAGTTTTTAGCATTGCCTTCTTTTAAATTTTTATAAAAATCTATCATGAGTGAGGAAGTGGAACAATCATCTACAGACCAAAGACTCATCAACAAACTTGGGCAACCTGCATGCACAAATCCTCTTGATAAAGACATCAAGCCTTCCCCTTTTACCAGCTTACCATATCCGGTATTGCAAGCGCTCAATACTGCCAAATCAGCATTCATCTGTAAATTGTATAAATCAGAATTGCTCAGATAGTCATCTGTAAAATAGATTTTATTATTATTGGCCAAAGTCATGTCTACACAAGCGTGTGTTGCTAAGTGGATTATTTTAAAATTAGAGACATTGCTTTCAAAATTATCTTTATTGGCTTGAAGTCCTTTAAAAAGATTGCCATCAAAAAGATCATTAATTGCTGCGGCTTCGGTATCCGCACATTCAAGGTTGTATAAGACCTCTTCATTGCACATCCGCTCGCTCAAATAACCTTCTTCAAAACTAGGAGCAAATGCGATAAAATTAGAGGTGGACTTTCTTTTGTTTTTCTGATTGCTGTTATAAAGCATTAGCGTACCAGAATAGTTGTAGCTAATGGCAAAATCGTTGAAAAGGTAATCGAGTTTTTTATAATTTTGAATCTTGTTGGCAGCTTCAGGTTTTGTTTTTATCAACACTTCAAGCGGAATATATCCGAGTACATCATCTGGTACAATAATCAATTCAGTCGTTCCTTCCTCTACTAATGGCTCTATTAAAGAAGCATAAATCGAATAGGCACTTTCTGCAAATTTTGAAAAATTAGCAGAAGCATTCCGGCTAGAGGGTTCATTATTGATTTGGTTATAAAGTTCTTCTATGTTGTCAATAAGATTTTCCTCCTGTTCTAGTTCATAAAGTTTGATGTCTGTCTTAATAATGGAGAAAGCGTAAATTTTATCAGCACCGAAGAAATACTCAATAAAACAACTTTCTTTCCCAGGCAGGTCTTGTTGAATTTGTTGGACACTAGCCAAGCGAGTATCGAATTTTAGTTTGTGGTATTTGGGATATTGTTTTTCAAAAAATGCAATTAAATCTTTGAATTCTTTTTTAGTATTGCGCAAAGTCTCCTTAAGCTCATCGGTTTCTGCAGGAGCCATTTTCTCAGATTGCTTTCCTTCCGTTATGCGTTTGTTTGTATACGCTATAAGAACATTGAGTTCTCTTTCTTTTAACAACAAGGAGTCTGGGATTCCTGCAACGCCCTTTGCCGTTGTTTCATTGATTGATTCCAATAAATTAATGGCTTTAATGTTTTCAGCAAAAGAGAATGCTTTTTCTAAGTAAGTTTTATCCTTATTGATTTTGTACAATTGGAAGGCTGAAGAAATCCCTCCTTCGTAAATTGGGTTGAATATTTCCGACAAAAACTCTTTGGATCCTTTCTCGTGAAAACTGTGTCGGATATTTTGAATTAAATCAATTGCTTGATCGTAACTGTTGTAAGCAGATAGGAGGTAGTCTTCATTTTGCGTATGGTCATATTGTTTTTTTATACAAGTTGCTTTCTTTCCCAGTATTTGTACGGCTTCAAAAGCATAAGCAAAAGACTCGTTCGAAGGGTTTTTATTATAGTCCATCTCAAAAGGCTGGACGGAAATAGAAAAAAGAGACCTTTGGAAATATTCCAATGCTTTTTCGGGCTGATTCAGTTCTGCATACAGACAAGCAATATTGGAGAGGCTATTGGCAACCATATTTAAATCAAAAGAATTATCAGATTCTTTTTGCGCGGCTTCTTGCGCTTTATAATACAGTGCTAATGCAGCAGTTTTGTCGCCTTGCTTTTCTTTTATTTTTCCCCTCAATTCATATGTCTTAAAATCTTGGAAGAGGCTGTATTTGTTTTGGATGACAGCAGCTAGATCTAAATAATTATTCGCTTTTTTAAAATTGTTTTCTTCACTATATATAGAAGCAAGACTAAGAAGCGCATCAAACCTGATTTGTTCACTGTACTTGTTTTTTTCTCCCCATTGATTAAGTGATTGGATGGCTAGATTGAAATATTTTTTTGCATTCTCAATATTGCCTTTGAGTTGATAGCATTCTCCCAATAAGGCGTAGATACTTGCACTTTCAAGGTATTTATACTTCTCGTCAATCTTGTTTATAAAAAATAAAGCATTTTCCAGCTGTTGAATAGCCTCCTCGTAATCAGCGATTGATTTATAACAAATGCCTATGTTGATATAAGTTCTTCCGCAAGAGTTGAAATTGCGATCGGCTTCTTCAATATCATTTATGGATTCCTCAAAAATTTGAACGGCTCTTCTGTAATCTCCAATGTGCATGTAATAAACCCCCATATTATTCAAAGCACTGATAAAAGCGGCATCTGTTTTTTTAAGGTATTTTGCAGATTCTTCCAATGCTTTTAAAGCATACAAATGATACATGGAAAAATCTTCTTTGAGATGGTAAAGGAGCGAAAAATAATTGTAACAATTGATGTATTGTTCCCAGTTCTTGGCTTCTTTGTATAAAGGAATAGCTTGTTGGATAAAATAGATATTGGAATCGATGCTTTGAGCATAATAATCTGCATTATTATAAAACACATCAGCTTGTGTCGCTAGCGAAATTGAATCTTGAGCTGCAGTATTAAAATAGAAAGCCAGTACCAGAAAAGGTAAAAGGCATTTGTTCTTCCAATGGAAGAAGAGATTCTTATTATAACATACAATTGTTCCCAAAATATACTCTCGTCTAAGAATTCGAGCAGCAAAAGAAAAGGCTACTCATATTCTTCTAAATATAAGTAGCCTTTTGAAGCTTTAAAAATTATAGCCTACTTTTTGACTATTTTTCTGGTTTCTGTATGATAACCGTCAGAGAATTGTAAAAAGTACATTCCTTTTGGTAAGTCATTTAGGTTTTGATAATCAAAAGTTGTTTTACCTATTTCCGTAATAATGGATTTCCTATCGATCAACTTGCCATTTATATTCAATAAATTGAAATGAACGGTCTGTTCAGATGCTGAATTTAAGGTAACCGTAAATCCATCGGTAAAAGGATTTGGATAAGCTTCATAAATTGAAAAGTCTGAATTATGTTTTTCTCTCTCAAAAGGAGTGATTAGTTCAGGACTATTTGAAGAATTAAAACTTGTTGTGATCTCTGTTTCTTTGATATTCTCATTTATATGAGTTGCTTCAAGCAAACCGCTTGGGGTAGGATCAGTACAACACAAGCTTTTTGTGGCGGACCAAATAGCAGGCTCAAAAGGCAACATGGGATCGTGATTGGGTAAGAAAATTTTTCGAACCCAAGGATCATTTTCTCCGATGTAATTCCAATAAGGATAAGTCATGTAAGATCCCATAACAGGAGTGACCATCTCAATGTATTTTTCGAATTCTATAAGTGCATGAGGATCCGCATCACATTCCGGATCAAAATTAAATGTAAACCACCATTCTGCTTGATAAATTTCAATTCCTAAAGTACCTGTTGTTCCAAGAGGAGTAAGCATAGAAGCGGTAATGATAGGTGTAATACCAGATTCAGACCCGCCAGCCCAAGAAAAATCATATACAAGCTGTACAGGGGGATAAGTACTCAGATCTTGCACCGCTGTTTGAAAAATCATCTTAAAAACCAGGTTGCCTTGGTTGTCAAGAACAATACACCCGCTGCTGCTCATTGGATTTTGCCAATTCGTTTTGACAATTGTTGGTGGTGGATTGTTGGTTGCAGAAACACTTGTAAAAAGGAAACTGCAGATAATAAGGAAGATGAAGTTTAGTAATTGTTTTTGCTTTAACATTTTTTGCAATTTAATTAGTTTTTAATTAATTTTTTGTTGAATAGTTGGTGTGAAGTTTTTCCTTGGAGAATATAAATTCCGGGTGTCAAATCAGATAAGTCCGTCCAGTAAAAACTATTGATACCTTTCTCTGCTTCAGTCTGAAGATATGCAATGGTTTTACCGGAAATATCTTTTAGTTCAAAATCGATGTTCCTAGCAACGGTACTATTGAATTTAATTCTTATTTCATTGAAAAATGGATTCGGATCGGCCTCTAGTGAATGAACAGAATAGCCGGTGAAGTTTGTTGGATTAGAATGATTGCTAGAATAAAATATTTCAGATGAATTGATATCCTTATCGGATTCTTCAATGATACTTTCTGGTTGAGTACCTCCGCAGCACAATCTCTTATCGGCGGACCAAATAGGATCTGAAAAATTTGCTTGACTATCATAATTGGAAATGAAAAGACTTCCAGGAAAAGCTTCTCCGTTTTCTAAATAGTTTTCATATGGATAAGAAACATAGCCTCTGTTTCCTTCCGGAGTGACTAAAGCAATATATTTTGAAAAATCCATCGCACTAAATGGATACATTTGACATTCCGTTGAATAATTGATGGTGAAAAACCATTCTTTTTTATAGAAAACGTTTCCGTTTTCTTCTACTGCAGTTAAAGTTGTTTCACCTAATGGCTCTGTATACCCACTTTCAGATCCTCCAGCCCAACTAAAATCATAAAAGATTTGCATTTTTGGCATCGAAGACAAATCTTGGATTGCAGAAGTGAAAATCATTTTAAAAACAAGATTGTTGTCACGGTCCAAAACAATACATCCAGAATTGTTCATTCCATTTTGCCAATTCGTTTTGACTATTGTAGGTGGTGGATTTGTGTAAACCTCAGCAGAAGATTTTTGAATAGAGAAGCTTAAGAGAAAGGTGACTAGTAGACAGACTTGTGTTAAGGTGTTTGAAGGAAGCATAATTTTTGTTTTTAAAAGCGTTAGTTCACCAGTCTTTTATCCATGAGGACGAAAAGACAACTCAAATAATTTGAGAACTGGTCACCTTCCAACCAAAGGCTGGAAGGTGGCGTTCATAAATGAATAAGAATAGGAACAGATCAGAATTTTTTTGAGAGACCTACCACAGTCACTTTACCTTTTGCAGGATTTCTGAGTTCCATTCCCAAGGTGTATTTGTTAGTACCTTCTGTTATCAAAAGGTAACATTAAAAAATTATTTTTTTTTAAAGATTCTTGAAAAAAAAATGCTTTCGAGCTGAATTTTTAAAATTACAATATGCACCCATAAGATAGTACTGTAGTTACAGAATATGATTAGACTTATTATTTTGTATATTTAATTCGGTAAGCAATTAACGGATTGTATTTAAGGTATAAAGAAAAGCTTATGTCAAACATTTTAAGCACTTATATAATCGTCTTATACGCTTAAATAATTCTCCCCAATTAAAATTTATATTTAAAATGTTACCTTTTTTATATTGAAGGTATCAATAAACAAATACTCGATGAGTGAACAAACAGATATGCAAGTTATAACACTTTTGCAATCTGGAGTGGAGAGCAAAGAAAACCAGGGAATTAAAATTTTGTACGAGCAAAATTTTAAATTAATAGAACATCTGGTTGTTACTAATAAAGGCTCGTCAACAGATGCAGAAGACTTATTCCAAGAAGGAATAATAGTATTGTACAAGCAATTGCGAAAACCTGATTTCGGATTAGATTGTAAAATAAAAACCTATTTGTATTCTGTATGTAGAAACTTATGGCTAAAAAGATTAAGGACTTTTGGCCGTACGACTGAATTAACTGAAACTTACAATGCTGTTCCAATTGACGAAACGAGTCTGCAAAAAATAGAAATTACTGAACGGACTAAATCTTTAATGGACCTTTTAGAAACCATTGGAGAAAGCTGCAAAAAGATGTTGCTTTTTTATTATTTCGAACAATTGAAAATGAAAGAAATAGCTGAAAAAATGGACTTAGCGAACGAACAAGTTGCAAAAAATAAAAAATCAATTTGTATGCGCAAGTTAAAAGCCATTGTTAAAGACTCCCCACATTATAAGGAGATTTTCCGCTAATTTGAAAACTAAATTTAAGATGTCATGGACACAGAAAAGACCCAAGAAATATT
Organism: uncultured Saprospiraceae bacterium; assembly: GCA_938041325.1. GTDB lineage: Bacteria > Bacteroidota > Bacteroidia > Chitinophagales > Saprospiraceae > CALIAG01. The sequence continues at coordinate 13,042 of CALIAG010000077.1, forward strand.
AGACGCCTTTTCGTTTGGAAGGCTTAAGGGAGAGAAACTGCAAAAATTTAATGATAAAATGGCTGCTGACCCAAAATTTAAAAATCAAGCTGAATTGCACAAGGATGTAGTTGATGCCATTCAAGTCTTTGGAGATGAGAAACTGAAAAAACGCATACGAACGGTGCGGGAAGAAATGGGTAACTCAGGAAAAACCAAAGGCAGGGTAATTAGCTTGTGGCAAAAAGTAGCAAGCATCGCTGCTATAGGAATACTAGCCTTGTTGGCCTATAATGGATTCCAAAATAGCAATGATTACTCAACGGGTTCCCTATATGCGGACTATTATAGTGCTTACGATTTGAATCTCAGCACGAGAGGAGAACCTCTTGATCCGGGATTGTTAGAAATAAATAAGATTTATAGAAGTGGTGATTATGAACAGGCTTTAACTCTTATAAATAAGACACTTAAAGATCCGCCTGAAAGTAATAAATTGGTTTTAGCTGCTGGAATATCTGCCTTGGAATTGGGTAAATTGGATGAAGCACGTAGTCGATTCAATTATATTACAGACTCAAATGATTTGTTCCTATCTGATCATGCCAATTGGTACATGGCCATGTCTTTTCTTAAAGAAGATAAATCTTCTGAAGCGAAAGTCATCCTAGAAAAATTAGCTGCTGATCCGGATGCTGACCATCATGCAAAGGCAAAAGAAATTTTGACATTACTCAACAATTAAGGCTTTTAATAATATCGGAAATGAAAGGGATTCAAGGAGACTTGAATCCCTTTTTGTATTAGTGGACTTAGGTAGCCTT
>CALIAG010000078.1 GCA_938041325.1 uncultured Saprospiraceae bacterium
GGCCAATTATTACTTGGTGATTTTGGAGCAGATACCGCTATGCATTATGCAGGAGATGTAACACGTACCCTTCCCGTTAGTTACCGTTTTAGTATGAAGCAAAGAGAGATTTATCAAATCGTTTTGAAAGCAGAAGAAACAGCTATTCAATCTTTGAAAGCAGGCGTTTCGTACAAGGATATTCATTTACAAGCGGCACTGGTTATTGCGACTGGTCTTACAGAGTTGGGGCTCATGAAAGGAGATCCTAGTGAAGCAGTAGAAGCAGGAGCACATGCTTTGTTTTTCCCTCATGGTTTGGGACATATGCTAGGACTTGATGTTCATGATATGGAAGACTTAGGCGAAGACCTTGTCGGTTATAATGATGAAATAAAAAGATCAGATCAGTTTGGTTTAAAATCCTTACGTCTTGGACGCAAGCTTGAAGCTGGTTTTGTTTTGACGGTAGAGCCGGGGATTTATTTTATTCCAGATTTGATTGACAAATGGCAAAGCGAAAAGATGCATTTGGATTTTATAAACTACGAAGCTTTAAGTGCTTACCGCAATTTTGGAGGCATTAGAATAGAAGACAATTATTTGGTGACTACAGAAGGCTCACGTCTTTTAGGTCCACCGATTCCAAAGACTGTTTTGGAAGTAGAGGCGCTGAGAATTCATGCTTAACTAAAAGGATTAAAAAAAGAGTTCCGATTAAAAACCGGAACTCCATCTACACCTCTTCTGGGGCCTTTTATAAGCTACAATCCAATTTTCAATATTGTTTTTCCTACCATTCTTTGTCCAATCTTTATAATTAATTGATACGCTCCGGGAGGGACACTTTCTAAGTCAAATTGATAACCATTGTGCAGACGTTCAGAAGAAACTGGTTTTTGGATTTGAATCCTTCCTAGTTCATCTACCAACACCAAGTCATTTATACTGTTTCTCAACACACCAGAATATTTTACCATAACCGATGTAGCAGTAGGATTGGGATAAATATGATAAGTCGGTATTCCCTTTTCATCCGGAAGGTCAATCGCAATAATGTCACTGTAATATTTCGTCCCATCAAAATCTACTTGGATCAATCTGTAATAAACAACGGGATTTCCCAGTAAAGGAACAACGGGGTCTTTATGTGCGTAGGACTGGGTGACCGTTGAAGTGCCAGCTCCTTCTATTTTTTTAAGCGCATTAAAATCAATTCCATTAAATGATCTTTCCAAAAGAAAATAATCATTATCGATTTCTGAAATTGTCACCCAGTTTAGAAAGTTCGTTTCTTTTTCTCGATGTCCTTTAAAGTACAGTAATTCTATGGGCAAGCTGATAGGATTTACAGCAATACTGATTGCATCGAATCCATCTGCTGGTCCTCCTCCGAAAATAGAATTGTTTAAAGCTTGTTTGAAAGAGGCATGATCAAAACCATCACCGATTCCTCCTCCGAAAATAGAATTGTTTAAAACTTGTTTGAAAGAGGTATGATCAAAACCATCGCCGATTCCTCCATCAAAAATTGCATTGTTTTGAGCATGACCTGTGGTTGTAACAATCGTAACCAACAAAACCGTAATAAGGAGTTTTAGGTTTATCTTTTGCATTTTAAAAGTCATTTAAAACTAGTCTGCCTCCAGCTATACCAAAACCAGAATTCGGTAATGAGGTATAATGTCGATTAGATACCCTTTGATTATAATAAAACTCGCTATCTGTTAGATATGCTCCACCCCTCATGCCAGTTCCTAAGAATGTTTGTGCATCAGGCCATCCATTAACTGTTTCGTTATGTTCTCCTTCTGAGTTCAAAACCCCGTCACCGATGGCTGATGTATAAGCTCTACCTTCAGGATTGCCAGTGGTAATTATTGTTTCTCCAACATTTCCTGTCATTTCCATCACTCCATAATAAGTAGCCCCGGTTTCTTCTCGAGAAGGGTTAATAGCACTAGCAGCAAAAACCCCATTTCTTAGAATTGAACCGCCGTTAAGGGATAAATTGACATTTGATATACCTTGTTCTGGGTTTGAAATTCCTTCATTGAAGGTTCCTTCATTGGTAATGGTCCATTCCTCTGCGGAATAAAAAGGACTTCCAGTGGCCAATTCATTTGGAACGGGTAATAGAGGACCTCTGCAAATTTTTTCGTATTCTAACTCTGTCATCATTCGCATTGCGGACCAGTCGGCAAAAGCTGAAAAATCAGTATAATCTATCCAATTAGTGGCTCTTTCTGGAGTTTCAGTTGTATATGTTGGACTAGTCCCAACATTATTAATGGTATTTCCTGAATTGCCATATGCATTAGGAAATCTATTTTCACTTTGATTCGGCTTAAGCTTATTTAGGAAGTTGACGTAAGCTCCTTGACTTATTTCATATTTCATTACATAAATAGGATTGAACCCTTTAGGGAAAGCAGCTGGCAAGACTTGAGTTGTTGTTGAAGAAAAATCATCGTCTACTTCCACGATAGTTTCAATATCAGTTCCCAGAGAACCAGGAGCTGTACCACCTAAGATAATTGAAGTTTCGCTAGTGACGCGAAATGGTGCCTGATTGTGCGCATTTCTAAAATTTCCGCTTTCTTCTGTCCCGTTATCTCCTAGATAAAATGGACCTCCAGGAATGTAAACCATCTCAAATCCCTGAACGGAAACTTCTATTGGTTGATCATCAGGTAGCCCATCCGTTCCGTAATTCCATATTACTTGAATATCGTCCCAATTGTTATTCCCAATCCCATCATTAGTTCGATACAATAAACCACCTTTGCCATTTCCCGTATATTGCAAGGTTGCTTCAGCTGGTAGTACTTCTCCCGATAATTCCAGTTGACCATGCATCCAATTTGAAGTAGGTAAGGGTCTGTATTTAATAAAGAAGTAAACTGCATCCCAGTTACTTTCCAAAGTAGAGGTCCGCCAGGAATTCAACCATGCCACATCAAATTCAATGACATAAGTATTATTCGCAATATTTTGATTTTTTAATTCGATGTTAGTGATCTGGAGATTGTTAGCGAATACATTTCCAAACAAAATCATCACTATTGAAGTCAGAAGTATTTTTTTCATGATGCTAAAGTTTTTTGATTTAATACCACTAAGTTCTTTGTAAAAACAATTTTGGCTTTCATACTTTAGGATGAAATATGAATTTGTCTGAAACAAAAAGTCTTTATGAATTTTTGTTGGGCGATTTGAAAGTATGAATGAAGGGTTTGAGGAAATAAGGAAATTTAAGGAATTGATATGGAAATATTTTTACGTTATACATAGTTTCAAAATACTTGTTTTTGATAATGAAAAAATATTTACAATAAAGAAATGGCAAAAATTTGTTTTGGTGTAAAAATGTTGTTGTTTTGTTAGACGCAATACTGAACCTAATGAACATAAAATATTTAATTCTCCTATTTTTCTTTTCAAGTTTCATTAATCTATCTGCTCAAAATTATTACAAAAAAGGGGCATTAATCACCGCTGAAGGAGAAAAGGTAATCGGACATTTCCGTGTGATCAAAAATAAAATGGTCATGCAACATTTGAATCCGGGCGCTTCACCTGGATATGAAAAAATTAAACAGTGGTATCCCGCAGAATTTAAAGAGTTGACAGTAACGGGAAGACTTTTTAAAAGCCTTCTTTTAGGAAACGAACCTGTGGTATTAAAAGAAATGCTTGAAGGGAATTTAAGTCTTTTTGGCTACGATGAATTGAAAAAAACAGGCCCATATTTTATTCTAGAGAATGGAACATTGGAAGAGTTGCCATCCAATGAATCTGGCGCTAGCGAATTACAAAAGCGCTTGAATTCACTTGCTAATGCCTGTTCGAATCTTACTCCACTAAGTCAAGAAGAGATAAGTGCTGGTACTAAGGCTTATTTCGAATCACTTTACAATTTTTTGATAGCTTATAATGAATGCAAATATCCAGAAAGTAAAATTAAGCAAAGAGTCGTAGCGGATAAAAAGGTGCTTACATTAGGATTGTTTGTTGGGCCAAATTTGACAAGTATTAATGGCATTGAACCAGACTTGTATTTTCAAGCTTCACATTTTTTCCTGAATGCTGAAAAGAGACTTATTCCTAGTTTTCAAGTAGGCTTATCTGTTGAACTTAAGGCTAGTAAAAATATTAACTTTGGTCTAGAAACGGCTTATCTGATCAAGCGAATTGGTTACACAAGGCCGCAAGCTTCTCAAAGTCCAGTCATCTATGACGGTGATTTAACATTACATAACCTCCAGTTCAATGTTTTTTCAAAATACACTTTTGGTGAAAATGATTTAAAACCTTATTTAACCTTTGGCATCGTTGGGCAAAATTTAATTAATGATACCAACTCTTGGGAAGTAACGGGAGCCCCCGTTGGCTATAATGCTCCTCCTAATATTATTTTATTTAACTGGGATATTGGTCTTGGAGGTGGAATTGGAATAGAGAAAACAATTAATAAGTTAGACTTTGGCTTTGAAGCTAGACTTGTTTGGAGTCGACCTACTGCAACTTACGCTCCGGTATATGATTCGTATAGTTTTCAAGGATTATTTAAAGTGGGATTTTAATCTACCAAAATGCTATCGAAATGGAATTGAAACCTGTTGCAAAAAAAAATGAACAAAAAAAGCCTCCGACAAAATCGGAGGCTCAAACAATACCACTTATAAAAAAAAATATTCTTTAGCTTACAGTTGATTTTTAATCAACCGTAATTTTACTTACTATTTTGGAAGAAGAAGAAATCTTCACCGTATATTCCCCAGCTTGCAATTCACTAATGTCGAACTGCTTCAATGATCTTGTTGTGATAAAGAAATTATCTTGAAATATTAGATCTGCATCAGCATTCAAAAAAGAAACGCTAACCTTTTCAGAAAGACCGTCTTGGAAAAATACTTGAACAATTCCTTTCTTATGTGAAACAACAGGTTTTGTAATAACCTCTTTTTTTCCCATTTCGATATTCCCTCTATTAGAGACTTCGAAAGTTTGCTTGATACTAGTAGACGCACGATCAACAATCAACTTATACGTTCCTCTCGGTAAAACGCTCAAATTGAAAGTGCGAGCATAAGCTTCTTTCTCCTTCAATTTTTTATCAAAATAATAGTCTCCTTCCTTGCTGACAATGGCTACGCTCGTTTCTTGATCTTGTATGTTAGCGATGTATAGAGACAACGCTCTATTTGATTCTGCTTTAATGACGTTCACGATTACTTTATCCTCTATAATAGAGTCTGTGTCTGTACTTGCAAAAGATAGATAATGTACTCCTGTTAGAATCAGTAGAAGTAAGAATCGACTTGGGTTTAAAAATTTGACTTTAATCATATGCTTGATATTTTTGCCGAATGCTTTTTATATTAATTTGGTTCAAAATCAGTAAAAAGAAATCCGGCTGCTAAGCTTTGTGTTTCTATAACACTAACACAAAATAGGCCTAAAAGTTCCTAAATGTCAAACTTAAACGAAATTAAATTCTAAATTATTAGTTTAAGTTCATGCTGTACGGAATATTGTATTGTAGATAGACCTTTTGCATTTTGTGGAATAGAAAAGAAAGGAAATTTAAGTCGCCAAGGATTCTATGGATAGGAAATATTATTTCGAATTTTGATTTGAAAAAGAAATTGATTGAAAATGTTAAAATTTCAATCGTTAACATTTAAGCAGGAAGGATAAATTTCAAAAAAAATAAAAAGTAGGAGAGGCCGCAATTGGCACAATATTTTTTTCATTCATGTATGAGAAAAGGAACTTATAAAAGGTTTAATCAGTTTCCTTTTCTTCAATCCATGTTCGAGTGATCTCATTCAATTTTTTCACTTTATAGTCAAAATCCCCACCCAGTTTGTCGCGGATAAGTTTGAGGTTATCCAGTAACTCCTGCATTTCCTCTGTCTCCGGTAAGGTCGCAGATAAATATTGACGCATCCTTTTGGATAGAGTAGGGGATTTGCCATTGGAGGAAATACCAATCTTCAAGTCGCCTCTTTTGACTATTGAGCACAAATAGAAATCGCAAAGAGCAGGTGTATCGGCTACGTTGGTCAATAAATGCTTGGCTTCGGCTAGTGCTTTAATTTTTACATGAAGCTCATAATTGTCCGTTGCACAGATGACGAGGTCCCTATCTTCTAAATCACTCTCTTCGAAATTTCTTACCTGTACATTAAGATTGGGATGATTCTTTTCCAATTCAAGAATTTCTGTCCGCCTGATTTCTCCAGCTATCAAATCAACATTGGCCATTGGACTGTTTTTTAAAACAGCCTCTAGTTTTTCAAGCCCTACATTTCCTCCTCCTACAATTAACAAACTCAATTGATGTAATTTGAAAAAAACGGGAAACATAACATTCCCTGTATTTTGATCCGTGTAATCCATTTTTTACCTTTTTATAAAAGTAAGTAAATTAAAAAGCCGATAACTTTCTTACAACTGTACGTATACTTAACTGTAAATTGGTATTATTGTTTCCTGAAATATTGTTGAAATCCAATTTGTAAAATAAGTTGAAATAATATGCAATACAGCCACCGCTTCCAAAAAGCAATTCAGCTCTTCGATAAAGCCAATCAACAAGATCCCAACCAAACTGATTTTGAAGGAATAGCCTACCCAAAAGAATTCTTGTATGCCGACCGAATGAGTAAACGTTTAAAAACATTTGCACCAGAGGCCTCAGAAACATTGGCCCTTGCTACCCACGCACAACATATATGCCGTTGGGAGATTCCAAGAACCAATTTCGCAATGGATCGCAAAGGATACCATCAATGGCGTAACGAGCTTAAATTGTTTCACGCAAAGACTGCAGGCCAGATGATGAATGAAGTTGGCTATCAACAAGAAGATATCGAAAGAGTCCAATTTTTAATTCAAAAGAAAAAAATCAAAACAGATGCAGAAACTCAAACACTAGAAGATGTGATTTGCCTGGTTTTCCTGGAATTCTATTTTGAAGATTTTGCTAAAAATAAGGAGGAGGAAAAAATCGTAAGCATCCTTCAAAAGACGCTGGTTAAAATGTCAGAAAAAGGGAAAGCCGCAGCAATGGAAATTGATTTTTCGAACCATGGAGAAGCTTTGATAAAGAAAGCATTAGCGACTTAAGAACTTTAGTTTTACTTTTTCCTTTTGTATTTTTCTACGTCAAGATTCAAAGTGATTTTAGGATCTTCTCCAGTTTTCCATTCGGCCATACTTGATTCTTTTAAATATACTTTGGATTCGTACATGATTCTTTTTTTGAAAAAAAGAGCTGTACCCATTGGTTTGCTTGACCAAATTCTGACGGTTTCCAAAGTTACAATGACATCCTCTTCGAAAAAAACTCCTTCATGCCCAATTTCTCTTGAAACCCAAGTCTCTCCATTATATGCTTTGACAAAAATTTCCTTATCGAGGATGGATTTTTTTGGCATATCGTTTTTAATGGTATAAAAATTTACGCGAAAAAGTACACTGTCAGAATGGACTGTGTTTAGCTTAAAGTTGATTTTACGTGCTTTAAGTAGCTTCCCCGAATTTCTAATCTTAATTCCAATTTCTCCACCCCAACCCATATTTCCTCCACTCATCGTAGACACAGAACTCTTAGCACCTATTTTCTTTAGGCTTTCTGATTTTTTAATCAACTTCGATTTGCTAATCGTAATGAGTGATAATTTATAAGAGACTGCCTTGAGTTTTACCTGGAAAAAATTTTCAGAAATCGCCTTTAGAGCCATGCGCTTGTTTTCGAAACCTATCATGGAAAAGGCGAGGGTGTCATTGGGTCCTGTATCTTTAAGAGTGAGTTCAAAACTTCCATCTTCTCGAGAAATCGTTCCAAGGTTTTTACCTAATACCCCGATATGGACATAGGCAAGTGGAGCTTGAGTAGATTCATTGATTACATTTCCTTTGATAACTTGAGCAAGAGTTGGGCTAATAAAAAAGAGAGTAAAAAGAATAAGGAAAAGCACAACACGATTCCACTTACTTAAATTGATTCGCATAGCCACTCGCTTTTAAAAATGAATCCATATCATCAATATTTAAAATATCATGCAGTGCTTGCTTTTTATCTGAAGCTTTTGCGTAGAAAGCACTACAAATTTGAAATCCCATCCAATACCCCATATCGTTAGGGCGCTCGCCTTTCCCAGAGCCGCCATACAGCCAACCTTTTAAACTGTCCTTGTGCATACGTGATTCAAATTCTGCCCAAAGTTCTGCTGCTCTTTTTTTACCATAAACATCATTATAGTGTTCGGTAAGACTTCCTCCGGAAATTAAGGCAGCTACAAAATCGGCAGAGCCCTCATTTATGGATTGAGCCAATAAGTCATTTTCGTTATAATTCTGTTGATAATGAATCAATTCGTGTGCAACAGTTTTGGCTAAAGCGGGGAATTCAATTTTGGCTTTTGGGCCATTCTCAGGATTCACATCACCAAACATTTCTGCACCCATGATCAAACCCGCATCCGAAATGGTTCCACCAGAGTTAATGGCTCCGATAATAAAATAGGTATCAGGGAAAACAGCAGAAGGATAGAGTTCTTTCATTTTCTTAAAATAGACCAAACAAGAATCTATGGATTCATTTACTCGTAAAGTGAAAGGACGGACTGCTTCGTAGTAGTTTTGTTTTGATTTGACTTTTTTGCTCAGGCGGGCCGCACTTTCGATGCGATAATTCATGAACCCCTCTACTCCTTTACTTCCTATGTCAAGATATTTTTTCTGGAAGATGGAAGCACTAAATTTGGGTTTGGCTTCATCAAAAGCTTCCCAGAAATTGTCAATATCCGAAGTAATGAATTTTGCTTTGAGCGGATCTGGGTTGGAAAGCCGTTGTGCAAAAACGAGATCGCCACAACTTATAAGTATGGCTAAACAAAGAGCAAATATTTTCATAGCAACGTATTTTTAAAAAGGTTATCAAAAAAAAGGAAATCAATTCGGAAAACCGAAATCCTTGATTGAATTGCTTTTCGTAATAGGTTCTATGTAAAGATAAAAATAATTTAAGAACTCAATTTCTCTTTTAAATACTTACCTGTATGTGAATTTTTTACTTTAGCCAATTTTTCAGGAGTTCCCTGAAAAACTAAATTTCCGCCATTCTTTCCTCCGTCAGGCCCTAAGTCTATGACCCAGTCTGCAGACTTAATCACTTCCATGTTATGTTCAACGACCAAAACAGTATGCCCCTTTTCAACCAAAGCATTCAAAGCGTCTAACAGTTTTTGAATATCGTGAAAGTGCAAACCAGTAGTAGGTTCATCAAAAATAAAAAGGATTTTCTCTTGCGTTCTTTCCTTACCTAAATAAGAAGCCAATTTCACTCGCTGTGCTTCACCGCCAGAAAGTGTACTCGAAGACTGTCCCAGTTTGACGTATCCTAGACCAACGTCTTGCAAAGGTTTTATTTTTCTAATAATATCTTTCTCTGCAGCGAAAAATTCCATGGCTTCGTCAATACTCAAATCAAGAATATCAAAAATATTTCGATCATTGTACATGACTTCTAATACTTCATTGGTAAAACGTTTGCCTTTGCAATCTTCGCATTCCAATCTAACGTCTGCCAAGAATTGCATCTCGATTAGCTGTTCGCCTTCTCCTTTGCAAGTTTCACAACGGCCACCCTCTACGTTGAAGGAAAAATGTTTGGGTTTGAAACCTCTGATCCGAGAAAGCTGCTGTTCAGACATCGTCTTTCGAATCGAATCATACGCTTTAACATAAGTAACAGGATTGGATCTACTTGACTTTCCGATCGGACTTTGATTGATCATTTCTATTTGAGTGATTGATTTCACATCACCTTCAATAGAATCATGGTGACCAGGGCTGATGGCATAAGGTTCTCCCAATGCTCGTTTTAATCCTGGATACAAAATAGCTTTTACTAAAGTTGTTTTTCCACTTCCTGATACACCGCTGACCACTGTTAAGGTATTCAAAGGAATATCTACGTCAACTCCTTTTAAGTTATTTTCTCGCGCTCCTTTGATACTTATTTTTTCTACAAATTTCCTTCTGGTTTTAGGAACAGGAATTTGCATTTTTTTACTCATGTATTTAGCCGTCAAACTTTCACCCGCTTCTTTATAGATTTTTTTATAATCTCCGGCAAAGACAACATGCCCGCCGTTAATCCCAGCTTCTGGCCCCATATCTATAAGGTAATCTGCGTTGGCTATGATGTCCTCTTCATGCTCTACTACAATCACCGTATTGCCTAAATCTCTAAGGTTTTTCAATACATCAACCAAACGGCCAGTATCTCTAGGATGTAGTCCAATGCTTGGTTCATCCAAAATGTACATAGAGCTGGTAAGGTTACTACCCAGCGTTCGGGTTAGATTTATGCGTTGTGTTTCTCCACCACTTAGCGTGGAAGATATTCTCCCGATCGTCAAATAACCAAGACCTACTTCTATCATGAATTTCAGTCGATTGTTTACTTCCAAGATCAATCTTTTTGCGATGGTTTGATCGTACTTGTTTAGTTTTAGTTTTTGAAAAAAGTCAAACAATTCATCAATGGGCAAATGAACGAGATGGGTAATAGGTTTACCTCCAATAGTTACGTAAGTCGCCTCTTGTCGCAATCGTCCTCCGTCACATGTAGTACAGGTTGTTCGGCCTCTGTACCTAGCAAGCATAACCCGATTTTGAATCTTGTAAGTTTTTTCCTGCAATGTTTCAAAGTACTCATTGATTCCCCAAAAATATTCGTTTCCAGTCCAAAGTAATTTTTTGTCTGCCTTGGATAATTCTTGTACAGGTCGGTGAACGGGAAAGTCGAATTGATGCGCATTTTCTATTAATCGCTGTAACCATTGTCCAGCTTTTTCCCCTTTCCAACAAGCTATAGCACCTTCGTAAACAGATTTAGAAGGATTTGGGAAAACTTTATTTTCATCAATGCCCATTATTTTGCCATACCCTTCACAGGTCTTGCAAGCACCAAATGGATTATTATAATTAAAAAGATGTGGAGTAGGTTCTATGAATAGAAGACCATCCAATTCGAAGCGATTGTTATAGTGTTTGGTTTCTTTTCCAATTATGTCAATGATGCAATCTCCTTCACTTTCGTAAAATGCAGTTAGAACAGAATCTGCAATTCTTTTTTCATTCTCTTCATCATCATGCTTGACAACAAATCGGTCAATTAAAATTCTGACGTCTTTCTTGAGGTAAAATGAAACAGGCTTGTCGAGTTTTAGTGTTTTCTTTTCTAATAAGTCTTCGACCCGATG
>CALIAG010000079.1 GCA_938041325.1 uncultured Saprospiraceae bacterium
TTGGATTCCAAAATAGTTATCTCCCCATCAATTCTTTCAATCATTTTTTGTGCAATACTAAGCCCCATTCCTGCTCCTTTATAGCTGCTTCTATTATTGAGTCTTTTGAACATTTCGAAGATTAGCTGATGGTAGTTTTCAGAAACACCAATGCCATTGTCTTTAAATTCCAAACAATGTTTTTCATTTTTTAAATAATACTTGACATTGATTTGGACCAATTTATTCTCATTGTAACTGGTCGAATTTGCGATGATAATCTCGAATACAGATTTTAATATTTCGCGATTACCAAAAATAGTAAAATTAGAATTACAATCTAGTTCTATTTCCTTATGAGGATAATTTTCTTCAACTGCTTCAATCGTATTAACCAGTAAACTCTTTACATTGATCGTTTCTATTTTGCTGATATTTATTTGATCGACTTTTTGAAAAGTATTGATGCTCGTTATTAAATCCTCCAATTGTTCGCCTCCAGAAATTATATAAGACAAATATTCTCTGACTTTTTCATTTTCAATATTTTCCCTTTTGGCAAGTTGACCAAACCCAACAACACTTCTCAAGGGTTCTTTCAAATCATGAGATACAATTCGATTAAATTCCTTGAGTTCTTTATTCGTTTGATTGAGTCGCTCGTTGGATTTTTTCAAATTGACGGTACGTTTTAAAACTTCTTTTTCCAATCTCTTACTGTACTTTCCTTTTTGATAAAAAGCTCCAAACAGAATAACCAAACCACTGCCCAATAAAGCTAGCCATAAATAAAGTAGTTTACTTTTGGTTTTATTTTGTAGAACCTCAGCGGCAAGGATTTCATTTTCCTTTTCTTGTTGCTCAGAATCAAATTTTATTTTCAAATAGCTGGTTTTCTGTTTCTTCTCATCTTCATCACTTTTTTGTTTAACCCTATTATAAGATAACAGATAATCATATGCTGTTTCATGGTCTTGCATTTCATTAGAGATCTCATGTGCGTTGGTCAAAGCTGACATTAAATTGTAAGTGTCTGTTGAGTCAGTCTCAGCCAAGATGCTTTCATAGATGCTTAGAGCGATTCCGTACTTTTTCTCCGCTCGGTTTAAACTCGCTTGAAATATTTTGGTGTCTCTGGCCACAAAAGAGTCCATGGAGCCTTTAGTTGCTTTTAATATTTCATTATAAACTGCCCTTGCTGAGATGGTGTTATTTTCAGATAAGTAGATTTCCCCTTTTCGAATAAGGATATCAACTTTTAAAACATCCAAATAATTTTCTTCAGCAATCTCCGAAGCCATTTGTAGTGATTTCTTTGCCTTTTCAATTTCTCCAATTTCAACATAAGATTCGCTTAGCTCCATATAAACCAATGTTTTGGTGGAAGCAATTTTTACCTTTTTTTCAGCATATTCCAAGGCTTGTTCCAAGGACTTTACCGCTCCCTGAAAATCTTTTTCATCATGATACAATTGGCCCAAGGAATAATAAGTACTTATCAAAGAGGAGGTATCTTTAGCAGCTTTAGCAAATTCAATATTCTCGTAGTAGGTCTTCTGCGCTGATTCTAAATCCCCTATCGACATAAAAGTAAAACCCTTAAGGTAATTGAATGAGCCAATGCGTTTACTGGTCAAATTCATGCTGTCAAGAGCACTTTCAGTATTCGCTATTATTTCAAAAGCACCGATGGGATTTGCCTTGCTATGGCTGACATAGATTTTCTGCAAAACATAATCAAAATGGAGGGAATCGGGAAGAGACACTCCTTTGTCAATTATTTTTTGGCACTCTGCCATTGACAATTCGGTCAAATGAGTATCCCCATATAGGTATTTAACTATTGAATCCAGATAAATAGAAAACTTCTCTTGCTCAGTTGTTGATTCTGTAAAACTGCTTTCAAATAAGACAGAAGGCTGAGCAAAACCTGTCTGAGAAAAAACAATTAGTACACTTAATAATAGTTGTTTCATAAAAAAAAATTCTTTTGAAGCGATGATTGCTTTACAATACAAATCATCAAATCAAATCATCAGATTAGCAGTATTTAGTTTATTAATCCATGTACTTTTACGCCTGTTTTGATGGATTGTTTGCCTTTTAGATGTTAATTACATAGAGATAATCAACTATCATGTCCTTCACTTTCAATTTTTTAGCAATTCTGGCTATTAAAAAACTAAAAAGGCTTGATGCGCTTTCATTTTATTACATTCTGAACTGTTTGAATTCATAGACAAAAAATGGATGGCAAGAGTGATAAGACTATTAAGTTTATTGAATTTACGAAAGAACATACCAAGCTAGTTGAAGAAAACAATGTGTTAGACGTGTAAAAATGTAATCTTCTTCTAAATTCGAATCTTAAGTAGATCAAAATCGTACTCAACCATTGAAAGGAGTTGTACTTAGGTACAAGGTAAAGAATGAAAAAACGAATGCATTTAAACCAAGTTATCCAATACTTCTTTTAGTACTTTACACTTTTTTTCGTTGTCCATTTTAAAAAAAATCAAACACAAAAACTTACTTTTAATAAACAGTTTCACCTAAAATGAGAAGTTTATCAAAAAGAGATCGTTTGTACATGGGTAAAAGATGGTCATGGTTGAAAATCCGCTCAACAATTTTTGGTAAACAAAAAGAGTCCCTTTTTAAAGAGGTAAAAACCTTTGTATTATTTATTGGCTATCCGAGGAGCGGACACAGTTTAATAGGCTCATTGCTTGATGCACATCCTAATATGGTTATTTCGAACCAGCTAGATGCATTAAGTTTGTTTTATCATAACTATACTAGAAATCAGATTTTCTATCTGATTTGGAAAAACACAAAAAAAGAAAGCAATAAAGGGCGATCGAATTCAGGTTATAAATTTGAAGTTCCTAATCAATGGCAAGGAAAGCATCAAACCATCAATGTAATTGGTGATAAACGGGGTGGAAAAAGTTCTCGATTATTGGCTCAAGCGGTTTTTCGCTCGGCAATTCAGGATCTTCCGAATCGAACCAAATCCAAACTTAAAATTCTGCATTTGATTCGAAATCCATATGACAATATTTCAACAATGATGACCAGAGCTACTAAAAGACCTGGTCGAATTATTGATGAAACCCTCTTTAAAGAGAAGCTAGATAGCTATTTTACGAAGGTGAATAGCAATAACTTAATGATCCAAGAAGGAAATTTTGATATTTTGAACATCCACTTTGAAGATTTTATCAAATCTCCTCAATCGGAGTTGGCAAAGATCTGCTATTTCTTAGAAGTAGAACCTAATATTGAATATTTAAAAGACTGCGCTTCCATTGTTTGGCCGCAACCTAATTATTCTCGGTTCAAAATTGATATCTGGACAGAAAACCGAAAGGCAAGAGTTGCAGAGGAAATGATAAAGATTGATTGGCTAGAAAGGTATTCTTTTGAATAATTATTTTTATAAAAAAGCTACACTTATTGGCTTAATCAAAGGAATCTAAATTCTAAACTATTGCGAATACAAAAGTTTTAAAAAAAAATACGAAATATAAAACCGTACCTACAAGAAATAAATGAACACCCTTAAAAAACAAAAATCAAAAGTAATATTTTATAGACGTTTGCTAAGCGAACAAGCAGGATGCAATGGAGGTAATCTTAAACTTAAAGATTGCTATGACCATATTACTCATTCAGATAACTTTCAACCTTATATTTACTTTTCAGAAGACACCGTTTGGCACAACAATCCTGGAAACCATTGGACAATTCTTCGTGATGAAGCATTGTCTGAATGGAAAATTGCTGAACAGGATATCCTATTTTTCTCTGGATCTGATTGGTTATCCCTTTCAGAAAAAGAACGAAAAAACTCCTCTTCTCCAATAATAAATATTGTCCAACCACGACATGCAAGAAGGGAAGATAAGCGGAATGCTTTTTTAAAGTATCCTGCCATCCGATTTACCAAAAGCGAAGCAGGCGCAGCTATTTTGAGGAAACATGGAGTGAATGGTCCGCTGTATGTTATACCAGATACCATTGATCTTTCATTGCTGCCTGAAATTCCAAAAGAAAAAGACATCGATATTCTGGTGATTGGATTGAAGCAACCACAATTGGCACAAGCGGTTTTTGACAAATTACAAAGTTGGAAATCTAAGGAAGGAAAAGAGCTCAATATTCATATACAATTGCCACCGCGTTTACCTACTAGGCAGGATTTTCTAAGCTTATTAAGTCGATCTAAAACCGTTGTCTGTATCCCTTTGGAAGAGGAACGAGGCGGCGAAGGATTTTACCTTCCAGCTCTTGAAGCGATGGCCTTAAAGAGTTTAGTCGTTTGCCCGCATGCTATTGGCAACATTGACCATTGTATAGATGGCGTAAACTGTATCGTAGCTCCCTACTCTGCGGATGGAATTTTCAAGTCTACTCTAGAAGCCTTAAATCTTAAAGAAAATAATCGAAGAATTCTCATAGAACAAGGACTGGCAACAGCTCAAAATCATCGGATAGAAGTTGAACGCCATGCAGTGCTAAAACTCGTCAAAAGAGCTCCTTTAATTTGGAAACAAAAAGAACTTTTCCGTGAAGCGATTCCAATCGAATCTCCTAAAACGATAAGTGCCAAGATTAAAAATATTTGGAAAAATGCGACAGGTGAATCTTCTGAAACTATTCATAATTTGAAAGTTTTACAAGAGCATGAAAATGACATTATCCTTACAGGGATTCCTCGCTCAGGAACTACCCTAACTTGTCTTCTATTGAGCCAACTCCCTGATTTCGTTGCATTGAATGAACCCATGACAACTGCAAAATATAGAACTTATGAGGCCGCATTAAGAAGCGTCCCTGAGTTTTACAAAATGACCAGAAAGTCTATTTTAGAAAAAGGGCTTGCTATGGCTAGAGGAGTCAATGGTAAGATGACTGATAATCATTTTTCGAATGATAAAGGCAAAAGAATTAAAAAGGTCAACAAACAAATTATAGAAATTGAAAAAGATTTAGCACCCAATTTTAAATTGGGAGTTAAACACAACGCGCTGTTCACCCTTTTACAAGATGATTTAATTAAAGAATATCCCATGTATGCGATTATCCGCAGCCCTATTTCTATCTTGGGAAGTTGGAATAGCTTGTCCATTCCTGCAAGCAGAGGAGAAGTCAGAGCAGCTTCTTGGATATTACCAGAGATCTCAAATTCCCTAAACAAGATTGATGATCTACACGATCGACAACTATATATTTTGAATTGGTATTTTGAAAAATACCTTTCCCTTCCATCTAAAAACGTAATCAAGTATGAATCTATCATTGATAGCGATGGAGCAGCACTTTCAACCATTGATCCAGGTGCTTCAAATATTGAAAAAGCGCTTTCAAGTAAAAATAAGAACAAAGTTTATGATGAAGAATTGATGTCTAGGCTAGCAGAAAAACTATTGAGTATGGATCATGCTTGTTGGGAATTTTATGACAAGTCCGTTGTGGCTTCAACCTTGTAAAATTTAAATAAATGGATCAAGATATTTTATACTACACAGAGGCATCTAAAAACTATGCGGTTGTCACTATTTGTACCAATTCCTTTATTCCAGGAACAATGGTAATGATTTACTCTTATCTCAAATACAACACTTGGTATAAAGGAGATTTTATCATTTTGGTTGAAGAAATAACAGAAGACATGAAAAAGTTTCTCGCCTATTTACCCAACGTCAAATTCCACAAAGTAGGACAGAAAGTTTTGGATCGAGCCGAAACCGTTACTCAAAATGATCAAAGTGGGAAAATATTTAAATCTCATTTTTATTCCCTAGAACTTTTTAATATTTCAGGTTATAAAAAATTATTTTATGTAGACAGTGATATGGTAATTTTAGGCAACCTAATGGAATTGTTTGCCATAGATGCTCCTATGATATGTGTCGGCGATAGCTTTTTCTACAAAGATCAATTAAGAGATCCTAAAACTTATAATTTAGTTAAACCAAAAATGTGGGAAAGTAAAAATAAATATTGGGGAGATAATTTTAACGCGGGACTAATTCTGTTTGATGAATCAATGGCTACTTCTCAGAATTATGAAAACTTAACAGAAATGATTAGAGTTGATGGCTACTCTTCACAAGCGATGCGCCTTCAAGATCAGATGATTCAGAACATCTACTTCAGAGGCCAATACACTTTAGTTTCATCAAAATACAATTATCGCTTAGGAATCGCAAAACAAGAATTTGAAAAAGATAATATTCGCTTAGAAGACGCAATTGTTATTCATTATACAGCAAGAAAAAAACCTTGGTTGTTTAAAGAAGCATTGAGTCGCTCGATTAATAACAAGAATTATATCAAACCATTTATGATCTGGCAACATCATTGGACGGAATTACTAGAGCAGTTAAATGAGAAACATGCTTCCTAATTTTTATTAAAATATTTGACATCTCCAACCAGTACCCTGAAGAAATGAACAACATTAGTCTTAATGCAAAAATAAGCACTACCAACTTTCTCAAAAGCTTAACAACCTTATTGTTAATGGTGCTCGTTGTCAAATGGTTGCACATAGAAGAAAGTATCGGCTTATTTGACCTTATGCTAATTGTAGTGCCTGGTTTTATAGTTAACGCTTTTTTACCACTTACTTTCCGGTTGCCATTTTGCTTTTTGCTCACTTCATTTACAACAGTTTGGTTATTTGGTTTATCTATTGGTTTAAGCATACTTGCGACCATCCTTTTACTCTTCAGCATCACCTTATTGCCGATTGCCTGGAATTATAGGGCTTTGCTGGTCTTTGTTTTTACCTTCCTAATCGCTTTGTTTCGTTTGCAAGTCTTTGAATGGGGCGCTAGTACCAAAGTTGTAACAATTGTAGGCATATTGGTCATGTTTCGAACCATTTTATACCTCTATGAAATTAAATATGAAAAGGAGGATCCGGGAATCTGGAAAAGGCTGAATTATTTCTTTTTACTTCCCAATTTGATATTCTTTATTTTCCCGATTGTTGATTACAAAACCTTCATCAGGAATCACTATAGCCAAGCAGCATTCAGCAATTATAAATTGGGAATTAGTTATATGTTCACTGGATTATGGCAATTGCTTTTGTATCGTTTGCTCTATTATTATACCATTCCATCCCTTGATGACATTGACAATATATTCACTTTGATCCAATATATGACAATGTCATATGCCCTAATCGTTCGCTTATCGGGTTTATTTCATTTTTCAGTTGGTATCATTTGTTTGTTCGGATTCAAGCTGCCCCCCACTTTTGACAATTACTTCTTAGCAGTAAACTTCAGTGACTTGTGGCGTCGAATAAATATTTACTGGAAGGATTTCGTCATGAAAGTTTTTTATTACCCGATTTATTTTAAGTTTAAAAAGAAGAATAATTTTGCCGTCTTTTCTACAATAATGATTGTATTTTTCTTCAATTGGTTTTTTCACGCTTATCAATGGTTTTGGATAAGAGGCTCTTTTTTACTTAAAAATAATGACATACTTTTTTGGGC
>CALIAG010000080.1 GCA_938041325.1 uncultured Saprospiraceae bacterium
AAAGCCAATTTGATCATCAAGAAAATGAATTGAATTTATATGGTGATCTGTTTGTGTATTAATTGATGACCAAGTGTTACCTCCATCAGTAGTTTTAGAAAGTTGGCCATAATTTCCTCCAACAAAACCATTGTCCCAATCAAGATAGTATTTGTCATTCCATTGAGCAGGATTTAGCTGTAAACTCAAAGAATCCTCAAAGATTTGACTATCTGAAATTATTGAACCACATCCAACTACTACAGAATCTTCTAATATCTCATCGCTACAACCGGTAAATAGAAATAGTAAAATGACAATAAAACTGAAGGACAGATTGAATTTGAACATAATATTTCATTAAAATAGTTCTAAAATGAATTTTAAAGATACTATCTTCCACTCAATACTATCTAAAACAATATTGTTAAACGCGACATTAATATGAATAATAAAAAAAGCTGGCGATAACAATAAGTCCTATGTAAAGCCCCAACTTTAACTTTTCGTTTTTCTTTATGTTTCTTCATGTTTTCTGATGTTTTCTGCCAAGAACAATGAGAGTAGAAAAACGAATGGCCTTCACCGAAGAGAGGCTATTCGTTTTTCGGTGTTCCAATTATTGGTTCTGCATCCTATCTGTGATACTACTCTTGAGTAGGCCACTAGCATCCATCTGATATATAACGGCTTAATGGGGGCCACCTGCTGATGAATTGTGATATCTTTCGACTCACCTCTATTGTTTTGTGATACCCCTTGCCTTTATGCTTTTTTTGAACTCAATTTATTTTAATAATCCTATTTTATATGCTACTCCGGTCCTCAATACTCCATAAGCACGACTTAGTAGTTTTCTCGATACTTTCACTATGATGTCATTTGGCTTCTTCCCTTTGTGGCTTTTATAGTACTCACGTAATACTGGATCTATTCTCACTGCCTGCCATGCAGCTTCTACCAAATAAGACCTCATTATTCGAAGGGCTCGAGGTGTCAATCCTTGTGTTCGATTCGTATCCGAACTTTGATACGTTGTCGGCATCATTCCTACTAAACACGACAGCTGTTTGAAATTCTTGAATCTTGATACTTCTCCTACTTCGCTGATGAAACAGATTGCTGTTAAAGGACCTATTCCTGGTATAGACATCAGCAAGTCATAATCTGATCGATAATGGTCTCGGCAATATTTTCGCAGCTGATTCCCTACTTCATTTATCTTATAATGTAAATACTCTACTTGATCGATATTCGTTTGCATCATATAACCTGCAGTTTCATACTCCCATTCAAGATCTTTCACCCAATCCCGAAAAGCTTTTGACCAGCTAGCATTATCCATCTCATCAGGTATTTTAATCCCGAAATAAATTAATTGAGACTTCAAAATAACTTTTACAGATCTGATATTCTTTACTAACTGCACTCTTCTTCTGAACAGTGACCTCAGCTGTTCTCTTTTGATATCAGGAATTGTTACACTATTGAGTAAGCCTTTCTGTAAATATTTACTAAGTTTTCTGGCATCTATCGTATCTGACTTCTCATATTTATCCTTGTGCATTCTTGGGATATCTGCTGGATTAACTACACAACTCTTCCATCCGTATGACTCAAAGTCCCGATGAGCCCAATACCCAAAACATCCACATTCGTATACTACCTCTACATCATATCCTTCATAATCACGGTCGATCTTTTCCTTCAGTAATTGAGGATTCGGCTCCATGCTAAATGGATTACCTGAAAATTCATTTGTCCTACAATGTATTCTCCATGTTTTCTTGTGAAAGTCTATACCTATCCATAACTTGGGCATAGCTCTAGTTTGAGTTTCTACCATAACATTAATATTTTTACTCAAGCTAGGACTTTTACATAGATGCTTATCCCAGCTTATCAGCAACGTACCTCTCAGAGACGCTGAATACCATCATTAATTAAAATAAATGAATATACTACTAACAGGTGCAAATGGATATATAGGAAAAAGAATTCTTCCATTATTGGTTGAAAAGGAGTATCGTGTAATATGTTCTGTAAGAGATAAAAACCGATTTAATCCTCCAGATTCAATAAAAAAATATATTAATGTAATAGAGATTGATTTTTTATTGCAAGAGTCGCTCAAGAATATTCCTAAAGAAATAGATGTAGCCTTATATCTTATCCATTCAATGTCTAATTCCAAGGATTATGATAAATTAGAAAAAGAATCTGCACAAAACTTTAGAGATTATATTAATCATACAAATACTAAGCAAGTCATTTACTTAAGTGGAATGGTAAATGATAAGTCTCTTTCCAAACATTTGAATTCCCGGAAAAATGTAGAAGATATTCTTAATTCGGGAAACTTTGCTTTGACAGCTTTAAGAGCAGGGATAATTATAGGTTCTGGAAGTGCTTCATTCGAAATTATAAGAGACTTAGTAGAAAAACTACCTATTATGATAGCTCCGAAATGGTTGCAAACAAAATGTCAACCAATTGGAATTAGAGATGTAATGTTTTTTATATCAAACTCGATACTGAATGAAAACACTTACAACCAAAACTTTGATATCGGGGGTTCGGATATACTTAACTACAAAGAAATGCTTTTAGGATATGCAAAATTTAGAGAACTACAACGAAGAATATTCATTGTGCCAGTAATGACTCCAAGACTTTCATCTTATTGGCTATTTTTTGTTACTTCAACATCCTTCAAATTAGCCACTGCACTCGTGGATAGTATGAAGGTGGAGGTAATATGCAGAGATGCAAAAATTAATCAAATCTTAAATCATCAACCTGAAAGTTACAAGACTTCTCTGAAAAGAGCATTTAATAAAATAGAATCAAACGAGATTGTTTCAAGTTGGAAGGATTCTCAAATTAGCGGCATCCAAAGTATTAATATTTCAGATTTTATTAAAGTGCCAAGCTTTGGGTGTTTTAAAGATGTTCGAGAACGTGATATTAGTTCAGTAGACAAAGTTATCAATAAGATTTGGAGAATCGGTGGTACAAATGGTTGGTATTATGCTAATTTTCTATGGAGAGCTAGAGGGTATATTGATAAGCTATTTGGTGGAGTTGGAATAAGAAGAGGCAGGACAAATAAAGAAACCCTTAATATCGGTGATGCTTTAGATTTTTGGAGAGTTATTTATGCAAATAAATCGGAAGGACGGCTTTTACTATTTGCGGAAATGAAATTACCCGGAGAAGCTTGGTTAGAATTTAAAATTAAAAATCAAAAACTAATTCAAACAGCTACTTT
Source organism: uncultured Saprospiraceae bacterium (assembly GCA_938041325.1). Taxonomy (GTDB): domain Bacteria; phylum Bacteroidota; class Bacteroidia; order Chitinophagales; family Saprospiraceae; genus CALIAG01. The sequence goes on from CALIAG010000080.1 coordinate 3,251, forward strand.
TAGACCAAGCGGGTTAATGGGAAGGATATATTGGTTTAGCGTTTTACCATTTCATGGAATTATATTTAAAGGAATGATAAATGAAATAACTAAACACGACAATAGATTCTATGAAAAGCACAACCTTTAACTTTTAATATTTTCTTCTATAATACATTTATATCTTTCGCCGAAGCGGAGATAATGACTTATGTTTTTTTTTTAAGAAAGTCAATATTTCTAAAAATTTAAACTGTCTTGAAAAACATAAGTCTCAAATAATTCACTAAAATACTTATAGTTTACAAATTTAAACACAACATATATGGAATCATCTTGGGAAAAAATGCTAAGTAGGATAATGGGTTGGATTGATTCTGCAATATTGAATCTACCTAATTTACTTATTGCAATAATTATATTTATTATTTCATTTTGGCTTTCCAAAAATTTAGAGAGGTGGTCGAATAAAGTTCTGAAGAAAGTCATTAAGCAAGCTTCTATAAGAAGCTTAGTATCCAATGTACTATCAATTATATTAATTGCAGTTGGATTGTTTATAGCACTTGGAGTGTTAAATCTTGATGAAGTATTAAAGTCATTACTTGCAGGGGCTGGTGTTGCAGGTTTAGCAATTGGTTTAGCACTTCAAGGAACTTTAGCTAACACGTTTTCAGGTATATTTCTAGCGATTAAGGACGTACTAAATGTAGGAGATTGGGTAGAAACAAATGGTTTTTCTGGAAGAGTTATTGAAATAGACTTGAGAAATACCAAAATTAAAGAAGCCGACAATAATATTGTTGTTATTCCTAATAAACTAGTATTAGATAATCCATTTAAAAACTTTGGACTAACTAATCGAATTAGAACTACTATTGAGTGTGGAGTATCATACGATTCGAATTTAAAAGACGTCCAGAAGATTGGAGTCGAAACAATCGGAAAACTCTTTCCTCCAAGGAATGTAGAAAAAATTGAATTTCATTACATAAACTTTGGCCCTAGTTCAATCGACTTTCAGATAAGATTTTGGGTGGAGGCTACTGCAAATCTTACATCAATAGAAGCTAAAAGTGAGGCAATAGTTGCTTTAAAGGAAGCTTTCGATAAAAACAACATAGATATTCCTTACCCAATTAGGACGATAATTCAAGAAAATAGGTGAGCACCTGTATCAGAAGGTTTGGCGTTTGATTTTTAAACCAATACAAATTATTTCGAAAATAAATTTAACAGAAGATCCACTAAAATTATCAATAGACAATCCGTTATCGACAGGGGTAAGACAAATAAATGACTGCGTCTATAAGCCAAAAAGTAATCGAAAATAGCAAAAAACATATTGAAAACAATCAATAAAGCGGAGAATGAAAAGATAGAATATTATCGAATTAATGGAAGTGCAAGTTCAAACTCTTCTAATCTTGCGATACTTGAACATATAAAGAAATTGGCCAAAAACAGTTCCAAATGTCAATATTTAATGACTTGACTACCCTACCTCATTTTAAAACCGAATTGACAAGTGAAAATGCTCCACCTCAAATAACTGATTTTCGAACCTTGATTAAAAATGCAGATGGTATAATAATCTCAACCCCTGAATATGTCTATAGTATTCCAAGAGGTCTAAAAAAATGCGATTGAATGGTGTGTATCAAAAACAATCCTTTCTAACAAACCAACTGGCTTAATCACAGCATTTGCTAGTGGTCAAAAAGGACACGATGAATTAAAGTTAATTATGAAAACAGTCCAATGTTCATTCACAACCGAAACTACTTTACTCATTCCTGGAATCAAAGGAAAGCTGAATAGATCAAACAAAATTACCCATAAGAAAACTGAAATAGAATTAAATACGCTTATCAAATCCTTCGTCAATTTAATAACAGGCCTCCAAATAATACATTTCTATCTAGAGTTTTTTTTTGTAATTTACCGGCGAACGAATTCTGCGAATTAGTTCTTGATGAAGCGCTAATACATCGCATATCAATCTTCCGTCATGGGTAAAGAACTCAAACTAAAATTTAAAAGATGAAATATAAAATATCACTGACACTTTCAATTTTGTTCTCATACTTTGGATCGGGAAAGTGTCAATCCTCCTTTCAGCAACAATTACTACACGAGGTAGAGTGCATTCAAGATGTTCATATTGATGATGAAGGTATTTACATTGCAGAAAGAGACAATTTCATTCAAATATATGAGAATGCAATTTGGTCAAATCCGATTGAACTTAAACCTGGCGATGGCTCATTCAACGATATTACAAAGGGTCCCCAAGACACAATATGGTATGCGTCGGGTACTTCAGGTGATGGATTATTAGGTTACATTGATAATGAAATTGTCGCTTATGATAGTTCAACCTCCGCAATAGAAAACAACAATTTAATTGGTGTGCATTCTTCTGATTCTATACTTTGGCTTGTAACCGACAGAAATGATATAGTTAAAAAAACAGATGTTTTTGAAACATTTACAATAATGGATGGGATGTTCGATTTTTTTACAAAATCTGAAATTTCATCAACTGGTGTATTGATGGTTACCACAACAAATAAAATAGCAGTTATAAAAGACGAGGATGTTCTTAATGAATATAATGTCAGTGGAGGTGCAATAACTGACTTATTCGCAGATCAAAATTCCAATATCTATATTTCAACTGAAGTTGGTCTTCACGTATATAATTCTAATAACAACACGTTTGAAGACATTTCGAATCAATTTAATAACCATGGATATACTGTTATTGGATTTGATTCACAAGGTAATTTTTATGGCAAAATAAGAGGAACAGAAGATTTCCATTTGAAGAGTAACCAAGACTTCGACTATGTTGTCAGTAGCTTACATGTATCCTATCCAAATATTATTGGAACATCTCTAGTAAATGACAGATTGTATTGTTTTGGAAGTATTGATTCCAATAACTGTTTTTCTCAAGGAATAATAACAGAGATAAACGGCTTCCTGATTGATGAAGATTCTGATGGTTTCCTTATTGAAAATGATTGCGATGACAATGACCCAAATATACATCCTGATGCTACTGAAATACCAAACAATGGAATAGACGAAGATTGTGATGGGATGGACCTATTATCGTCAATTCATGAGATAGCAAATTCCACAATTTCCATCTATCCAAATCCAGCAGTCGATTATATAAACATTGATGTCGCTGGAAATATGTTTTATAAGTCAAGTATATATGATTTGGAGGGAAAACTGATGACTATAAAGGAAAACAAAAACCAAATTTTACTAACTTCCATTCCAACTGGAACATATCTACTTGAAATTCAAGACTTGCAATCAGGTCAAAAAGTAGTTGAAAAAATAGTTATCGTGAGATAGAATCCCAGCCCATAACATACGATAGGACTGCATACCCTTCAGGATGCGCAGAGTATCATCTGCTGTTAACAAAAAATCAATAAATGAGAAAAATTAAACTAAAAGAATACTCTGAATTAGAAGATAGGAAGCCAGTTGGAAAACAGGTAAATGGATTGGACTTAGTAATTATTAAATACGAAAATAATATCTCTGTTTTATATGGAAGATGTTTGCATAGAGGTGCCTTGATGGCAGATGGTTATATTGATGGAGATAATATTATATGTGGCGTACATAATTGGGATTTTCGCATCGATACTGGAGTGAGCCAATATGACAATAATGAAGCCTTACATAAGTTTCACTCAGAAATCGTAGATGGCTATGTAGTTGTTGATGAGGACGAAATCAATAATTATTTGAAAGAGCATCCTCAACCTTTTAACAGGGATGAATACTTAGGTCAGTATGCTGATACTAATCCACAAGAGACAGAACCTTACAATTCATACATTAAGGAATTAGCAAAAAATGGGTTGAAAAAATGGGGGCATCATGGTCCTTCTGCCTCGATGGGAGTCGATAGAAACACCTTGCCCAAATGGGAAGACATTCAGTTTTTACCAGCTCAGTTAGCATCGCGTCCACTCTTAGATGACAAAGAGGTAAACACTAAAGTGGTCATTGGCAGATTAGCGAACAAACCCTTGGAATTGGCGATACCCGTATTTGTTTCTGATATGAGTTTTGGGTCACTCTCCAAGGAAGCTAAAATCGCCTTATCAATTGGGGCAGAGTTATCTGGCACTGGTATTTGCAGCGGAGAAGGCGGTATGCTACCTGAAGAACAAGCGAATAACTCTAGATACTTTTATGAGTTAGCTTCTGGCAAATTTGGCTTTTCATGGGATAAGGTAAAGAAGGCACAAGCATTCCATTTCAAAGGTGGTCAAGGAGCAAAAACAGGAACGGGCGGACACTTGCCTGGAAATAAAGTAACAGAAGAAATCGCAAAAGTCAGAGACTTGAAAGCTGGTGAAAGCGCTATATCCCCAGCTGCCTTTCCTGACCTAGTTACAGCAAAAGATTTTGCAGAGTTTGCCGATGAAGTAAGATCTAAAACAGGAGGTATCCCTATTGGCTTTAAAATAGCAGCAAGTCATATAGAAGCCGATATTGACTTTGCAATCGACGCTGGCGTTGATTATATTATTCTTGATGGAAGAGGTGGAGGTACTGGCTCTGCTCCGACGATATTAAGAGATAATATTAATGTGCCAACTATTCCTGCACTAGCAAGAGCAAGAAAGCATTTAGATAAGAAAAATGCAGACCATATTGCTCTTATCATAACAGGAGGACTTAGAGTAGCTGAAGATTTTGCAAAGGCTATGATGCTCGGTGCAGATGCTATCGCAGTTTCTAACTCTGCATTACAAGCGATTGGATGCTTAGGGATGAGAGCATGTGATTCTAACAATTGCCCTGTAGGAATCGCGACTCAAAAAAATCATTTGAGACAAAGATTGATAATTGAAGCATCAGCTAATCAGCTCCACAACTTTCTTGATGCAACCGGTGAATTAATTAAAGTAGTAGCAAGAGCATGTGGTCATGATGATATTTCAAAATTTAGCCAAAATGACCTTTCAACTTTCAAGCTAGATATTCATAGGTTAACAGGTGTGAAATACGCTGGAATTTCAGCAAACTGAAAATATAGAGCCTGTTGCTAGCAATATGTTTGACAGCATATCGCTCTATCGATGAGAGACACTAGATACCATCATCCGTATTGCCCCATTTAACAAAATGACTTGTGCTGAACTAACACACTGTAAAAATATGAGTTTTATAAAAACAATTATATCATTCCTTAATGACAAACAATACCTCAAACTACTCGCTTTTAGCACATCAGTCATTGGATTGGGGACTATTATGTATCGATTACTTGAAAAATGGGATTGGATAGACTGTTTATATTTTTCGGTTGTAACATTGACAACTGTTGGTTATGGAGATATTTCACCAAAAACTACAGGAGGTAAATTATTTACTATTTTCTATATAATTCTTGGTCTCGGTATAATTCTATATTTTATCGAAATAATACAATTACACTATGAAGATCAGAAAAAGAATAGTCCTAAAAGTAAGTTGTAAATTATGATTTTATAAACAACCGAAATATTAAAAGAAAATACAAATATGCAAAATACATAGATTCAATAATGAACATTTTTCAAGTGTTTGAGTTTTACTAACAAGAACGATAGCATTACTAATCAATTTAAATATCGAAATTATGAATGGATCTAAGTTTAGTTCGATTATTCTCCTATTTGTTCTTTTGGCTGCTTGCACCGACGCGAAAAAACAAAATGCTTCTGCTGAAACAGTCAACTTTGAAAAGAAAAAAGAGGAAATTGTAGGAATTGTAGAAGAAGTGTTAACCAAAGAGGAACAGGATGCTCTTTCACCTGATATGGTTATACAATCTCTAAAAGATGGTAATGAGAGATTTGTTAATAACGACCTCACTGCACGTAATCATTCGGCACAAGTGAGGAATAGTGTCAAAGCCCAATATCCCAAAGCAATTGTCCTCTCATGTGTAGATAGCCGAGTACCTGTTGAGGATGTTTTTGATAGAGGCATTGGGGATCTATTTGTTGCAAGAGTAGCTGGAAACTTTGTAAATGAAGATATTCTGGGCAGCATGGAGTTTGCTTGTAAAGTATCAGGTTCAAAACTTGTCCTTGTCATGGGTCACGAGCATTGTGGCGCAATTAAAGCAGCTGTAGATGATGTAAAATTAGGTAATATCACTTCTATGCTCTCAAAGATCAGACCTGCTGTAGAATCAATAAAATATGAAGGAGAACGGACTTCAAAAAATCAAGAATTTGTGCACATGGCATGTGAAAGTAACATTAGAAATACAATTGAAAACATTAGAATGAGTAGTCCAATTCTTAAGCAAATGGAAAGTGATGGAGAGATTAAAATAGTGGGTGCCATTTATGATATGGATGACGGAAGTGTAGAGTTTTTAAAATAAGCAAGTAAAATAATGATCATACAATATATATACAGATGACTAGCCTTCGGGATAGTCATCTGCATATATATATATTCACTATGTGCTACCCTATTAAAAAATCCTGAAAAAAAGATAGATTAAAGGACTTTGAAACATTTTGTAATTTCTCGTATCTAAGAGGCGAACCACAAATAAAAGTACAGCTAATGTATGTACACTGAGAAGTATATGCTATGTGCCCAACAATACAGCAAAAACTGAAAAACATCATCATCAAATAGAAAACCAAAATCACTTGGATAATTTACATAGAAAAATCATAATTGAATTTCTTTCAAAGTATGCCCCTATTTCAAAGGAATTAGAAGAAATAATTCTTGAACATAGCGGAATAAAAACATTAAGTAAAGGGGAAGTTATTTTACAAGAAGGACAAGTATCTAAAGAGTGCTTTTTTATATTAAAAGGTTGTGTAAAGAAATTCCACCTCATTGATGGTCAAGAGAAAATTACAGCCTTTTATACAGAAGGTCAAGTGGTTACACCAAACAGTTATACAGACGGAAAACCTTCAAAGTACTTTCTTAAAACTATGGAAGAAACTATAGCTCTATTCGGTAATCCAGACTCCGAAAAAGAAGCAATGAGCCTATATCCAGAATTGGCAAGTTTTATTGGTCTTGTTACAGAAAAACTAATTGTTGATATAACAGATGAATTTGACACTTGGGTAAATCATACACCCGAAGAAAGATATATATTATTGAATCAGGAAAGACCAGATCTTATACAACGTGTCCCGCAATATCAAATAGCAAGTTATATAGGAATTAAACCTGAGTCTTTAAGTAGAATCCGAAAACGATTGACTAATTAGTACCAGCTTGATTTTCTTAACCAAGGTCAATGAAAAAGAAAATAATGTTATTGAACTTTGCTGAATATGATTCACAAAAACAATTTCATTATGAGAACGTACTATACCGCAATCTTCTGGATGTTCATTTGCATTGCTTGTTATTCACAAAGCCCGTCTGAATCGCAAAGTAAAAGAACAAACTATAAGTATTCGATTTTCACAACTTGGTTATCGTTTTCGAACTTTGGTAAACCAGAAACCAATACCCACCACTATGAAATTCAAGCTCGCTATTATCTTACAGACAAAGATGCAGTAGGAATTAAGGCGGCAACTTGGAAATTATTTGCTCCTATGGGAATACTAATTTGGGATGAAGCATTTTTGGACAATAATTATTTTTATCCTGGAAGATTAAGAGAGACTGGATTAGGATTAACGTACCAACGTAAACTGTGGAAAGGCCTTTTTGCAACTTTAGAAATAATGCCTAAAAAAACTACTTACCTTGATGAATCTGACAATAAAATAGGAAGTGGTTTTAAACTGTATAACTCCTACCATATAGGTTATCATATTCCTCTTTTTAAAAAAGGACGATTTTTTATAGAACCTCAATTACACGTCAATCATTGGCCGATAAATACAAATGTCCCTGAAACTTTTAAAGTAGAAGAAAACAAATGGAATAATTATTTTTTAATTGAGCCTAACATATACCTGGGTGTGAAATTTTAAATTTGAGGATACAGATAGTGTTAGCGATACCTTACCTAAAAAAACCAAAATGAAAGGTTTACTTATCGTACTTTAGTCATCATACGATAAACTCACACAATGAATCAAAGATATCAACGCTATGCCCAATATAATGTCTGGGCAAACAGCCGACTTATCGATATGTTGCTCAATAAAGAACCATCAATAATTACTCAAGAATTAGTTGGAAGCTTTAGCACTATCAGAGAAACAGTCTTACATATATGGTATGCAGAAGAAGGCTGGCTTTCCAGATTGAACGATCAAGGATGGCAAGCACAGGGAGTAGAGAATTTTAAAGGCACACATCAAGAATTAATTGAAGGATGGCAAGCCACATCTCAAGCGTTGCACACATTTACCGTCAGTGCGGACATAGAATCTATGATCAGTTTTGAACGTCGAGGTAAGCAGTATACCCTACCTAGATTTGAAATTGTTCAGCACGTGTGTAATCACAGCACTTATCATAGAGGGCAAGTCGTTATAATGATGAGACAACTGGGTATTGATGAGATTGCACAAACTGACTATAGTGAATGGTTGCGCATACAATATGATGCTGAATAATTTTTATTCACATTTTAAATCAACTGTAGTATCTTACCTCCTATGCTGATGATCAAGATTCTATTGTTTACATGTTTA
>CALIAG010000081.1 GCA_938041325.1 uncultured Saprospiraceae bacterium
CGATTGAAAAAGATCCAAATAACATTTCATACTACTCTGTATTAGGAAAAGTTTATGATGATTTGTATCAAAAGGAATCTGGAGAAGGTGGTGATGCTACAAAAGCACAATCACATTTCGACAACGCTCTTTCTTACTATAATCAAGCGCTTGAAAAAGACGGAACATTCTTTAGTGCTATTTACAATATAGGTGCTTTGTATTACAATAAAGCTGCGATCCTTACAAAGGATTTAATTACTCTTGAAAGTGATTATTCTAAAGAAGGAACAAGAAAGTATAAAGCAAAACAAGGTGATGTTCTTGCTATGTTTGACAAGGCTTTGCCTTTCTTCCAAAAAGCAGAAGCTATTGATGCAAATGATGTTAGTACTTTGATTGCATTGAAAGAAATCTATGCTAAAAAGGATGACTTGACGATGAGCAACGAATTCAAAGCTAGAATTGAAAAAGCAGAAGCTGGAGATAAAAATGACTCTTACTTCAAGAAATAAGAGTAGGAATTATAATTGATTTGATTTTAATCATTTCAGGAAAGGGTTGGCTTTAGAGCTAACCCTTTTTTATTGTTGCACGTGAAACAATTTGTGTTTTAATATTGCTTTATAAAACAAATTGTGTTATATTGGGTGTATGGAATCCAATATTCAACAATCTCCAAATTTTCTAAAGGGTAGGGGAGCTCAGATCAATCCAGCGAGTCGTTTTGACAAATACATATATGATGCAGACCCTTTTGCATATATGGAAAGGGAGCAATCTCAAGTCAAAACTCAATACATTGATGCACATCCAAAATCAATTGTAAACAAAGTAGAGAGTCCTGATATTCCAATGGACTTCTCAATCAACCCTTACCAGGGCTGTGAGCATGGATGTATTTATTGCTACGCTCGAAATACTCATCCATTTTGGGGTTATAGTGCTGGGCTAGAATTTGAGCAAAAAATATTAATCAAAAAGTCTGCTCCTGAGTTGCTTATCAAAAAACTGAAAAGCAAAAAATGGCAAGCGCGTCCAATCATGCTTTCTGGTAACACTGATTGTTATCAGCCTGCAGAAAAAGAATACAAAATTACCCGAGAGCTTTTGAAGATTTTTTTGAGATATAGGCATCCTGTTGGAATCATAACTAAAAATTCTTTGATTCTACGAGACTTGGACATCATAAGCGAATTGCAGAAATACAATCTTGTTCATGTTGCTATTTCTATGACTACTTTATCTGAAGAATTGCGAAAATTTATGGAACCACGTACTGCGACCGTTGCTCAGCGTTTGAAGACCATCGAAATGCTTTCAAAAGTTGGTGTTCCTGTACGGTGTATGATTGCTCCAATTATTCCTGGTTTAAATGATCACGAAGTCTTGGCCATTGCAAAGAAAGCAGGAGAAGCTGGAGCGTCTAGATTGGGATCAACGATGATTCGATTGAATGGCGATGTGGCTCAAATTTTTGAAGATTGGATTAAAAAGGTATACCCAGATCGTGCGGAAAAAGTTATGAATAAAATTAAAGAAGTTCATGGAGGTCAATTATCAGATAGTAGATTTGGAACTCGTATGAAAGGGGAGGGGAGCATTGCTGAAATCATTGAACAGCAAATGGATTTTGCTAGAAGACGTTACTTAGATGATAAAGAATATACTCCTTTGAATTGTGATTTGCATGAAGATTTTAAATCTGATCAGTTGAAATTATTTTGAAAAGTATTTCGGTTTTTTGATAAAACACCTTTTATTACATTATGTTAAGTAGACTTCATTTTGTTAAGTCATGTGATAGGGAAGATTAATTTCCCAAGCAGCCTTTTCGAATTAAGAGCTTAATGTTTTTACTGCGTTTGAGTTTGAAAATCAAACTAATAGCTATGGAAATTTCCTTCTACAAATAATTCTAGGTTTTGCCATTTCACCGATAAATTGATTCTTATGCGTAAATTAGCGCATTCTAGGAAAAATACTACCGTATAACTTACTGACTCAGCTTTTAAATATCCTTCGCTCCTAAGCTCTTAAAATGCCTATTTCATAGACGGGCCGCTGGCAAGGATCAATTCCTGTGTTTAATTCCTATAATTTATGTTATGTTAAGTAGGTGTTTGTAGAATAATATAAGCACTTATTTAATCTAAATAAAACCATATACGGGTATGTTTGCACAAAATTGATATCCATACAAGATCTACAGTAACAATAAAAGGAATAGAAATACTTTAATGGTTAAGTAATCGCCAATTACTATTAGATATGAAAAATATTAATTTATCCCCTATCGAAGAAAAATATTTTATTTTTGATTAGAAGTTTTAGAATTCAATAAAAATTTACTCAAAGAAAAAAGGTTGATAAATTTTAGTTTTTCTAAATATCAAATGAAAAAAACTAATTGGTATATTTTCTTTTGGTCAGACATCTGTTTTATTAGAATATTTCAATTATTACTCTTCTATTTTTTTTCATAGATTCTTCCGTTCCGTCTAAGAACAGCAGTTCGGTTTCGCCTCTGCCTTCAATCTCAATTCTATGTTCTCCTATCCCACTTTCAATCATATAACTTTTAATGGCTTCTGCTCTATTATAAGAAAGCTTTTTATTGTCATCTAAAGAGCCTACAGAATCAGTGTGTCCTATAATATTAAGTTTTTTAGATTTATTTAATTTTAAATATTCCAAGAGTTCATTTAATTCTTGTACTATATCCCTATTCAATTCGTAGCTGTTTGATTCAAAAATCATATCTCCCAAAACTATCTTTTGAATAGGACTAAATATTGGTTCGACAACAGCAGGTGGCTTTTCATTTTTTAAAATTGAAGAATCCGTTTTTAAACTCAATGGTTTTTCAAAATTAGTCCATTCAGCGGTATGCCTGTTCTTATTTTTTTTAATACTTTCACTACGCTCCTCATAACCTATACAAGATGCACCAGTTGCGGCTATTACCTCAACGTTGTCAATTCCATACACAATCAATTCTTTGGGCTCGTATGATTTTAAAACTCGCTTGTGCTCTTTTTTATCTAACACAGAATAAGATGTTTCAAAATCCTTTTTCAAATTTCCAATACAAATAAATTTTTCACCTCCTTTTGCTGTATAGCTGAATTGTATTTCTTTCCATTTTCCTTTTTCTAGTTGCTTTTCGAGGTCAACGCAAATTTTATTTGAATAGACGGAATCGAAATCAAACTGGCCATATTCAAAAGAATCTGAGAATCCAATACAAATGGAATTGATTGCAAAAAGGTTGGGCTTCACTCCTAGTGTGATATTGTAAAGTTCATTTTCTATCAAAGGACAGATTAATTCAGATTGTGCAAATTTTCTGTCTTCAGCTTTCTTACCGTTGAATAATGTTAAACCAACAAA
>CALIAG010000082.1 GCA_938041325.1 uncultured Saprospiraceae bacterium
ACTGATATCCCAGATTACAGAAGAAGAATTGGTGTTTTTTACTTTAAATGTAGCACTGCTAAAACCTAAAGTTTTGTCATCACTAAAAATAGTTTGGTCGTTATAGAGTCTAGTTTCTCTTCTTGCATTTATTTCAATAAAATCCAACCAACCTTGATTGGTGCCATCACCTACAGCAGGGTAGCTTACGGTTACATTTATATTTTCACCGTTTGGTGTAAAGGGTTTAATTAATTTTCCATTTGCGGCATAAGGTCTTTCACTATCCGTCAAAGACACACTACTAATAGTTGTACTCACAAAATCTTCGTCAGCAACGTTGATTCGAAAAGAAGTATTGGTTCTATATCTGCCTGCTAACTGCGCGTTAATCCTTGCGGTTTCACCAGAAATGATTCCAGGGAAATTGAAAATATCATAAGATTTTTCTCGGGTTGAAAAGAAGATGTCACCATACCAATCTTTTCCAGTTCCTTGACTATCGTCGTAAAGCAAGTTGTATTGGTCCTCTTCATAACGAATGGGACTTAAGAAACTTTCTGAAGTGAATTCTGTATTGCTTATTGAAGCTTGATTGCTTACTCTTTTACCTGATTCAGTATCTCCAATTTTTACGAAATAATAATTTTTTGTGTCGTAAACATTTGTATGACGATTGAATTCTTTTCGATCAGGATTATAATTCCATGTATGAGGACCTTCTCCATAAAAGAGAATAAAATCTTGGTTATTGAATTGTCCATCTTCTCCACCGTTTACGAAGAGTGCCAATTCTTCAAGATCATCATATCTTTCTGTTGCATTGGGTTCGGCTACTGGTCCACCACCGTGGCCATAGATTTTGATTGTTTTAGGATCTATGTTGTCTATATCAATTCCCAAATCTGTTTTCAGGTATTCATAGGTCAGTTTTTGAATTCCATCTTCTTCAACTGCAATTTTATAAAGAGAACCATTTCTGAGAACAGACTCAAAAACACCATTTGGGCCTCTACTAGAAGCAACTGTGTTTTTAGGTCGGAATGAAATTTCAATATCGTAGGAAACTACCTTTTCATAAGAATTTCCAGTTTTGATAATAGGGATAAATGAAATTTTACCAAAATAGTTTCTTCGGTCTTCTTCAACAGCCATTTCGATTTTAATTTCATCAGATAAAATAAAATCGTCTTCAGAAGCGTCTTTTTGAAAAGATTCAAACTGCATGTTATTTATACGGTATGAAATCTCACCATTAGAAGGCAATTCAAAACGTTGGAAGAGATAAGGAAGTGTTGGTGTTTCTCCTTTATAGAATGCACCTTTGAAAGAATAAATCAAAGTTTCGAAATTACCAGTTGGGTTATGAACAACAGGCTCATCCTCCCAAGCAATTTGATTGCTTAGATTAATTGTATTTTGAGAAAGCAGTATTGTCAGGGAGCAGCTTAATATTGTAGTTAACAGAAACAATTTTTTCATATATTGTGAAAATTCAAATGAATAAATAGGGCGATTAGTTGTTCTACAATTTAAACTGTTAGGAAAACGTTAAATCACCAGTTGTATTGCCTTTACAAATCTAAGAATAATACTTTTTTCAACTTAGCCTATTTTACGACAATTAAGTACCATAATTTATTTAATTTCTTTATCGTTAAGTATTAAATTAATATTGGAATCTAAAATCATCAACCAATAACCGCAAATGGGGAAACGAATAACTTTAATTGCAGCATGTATTGTTTTTTTATTTAATATAGGATATTCCCAAGATCCTATATTTAGCCAATTCTATGCCGCACCTCTTCAACTGAATCCCGCATTTACTGGAAATACTTATTCGCCGAATATTGCCCTCAATTATAGGAATCAATGGCCAGATATTCCGAATGCATATATTACTTATGCTGCATCGGTTGATCAATTCTCAGAAAGTTTAAACAGTGGTTTTGGACTTTTGTTGTTGTCAGATCAGGCTGGAGATGGGCTTCTTCAAACCAATAAATTAAGTGGTTTTTATGCTTATAAGATACAAGTAAATCGAGAATTGAATTTTAAGATCGGAACAGAATTTACCGTAGTTCAGTCCAAACTAGACTGGGATCGGCTTGTCTTTCGAGATCAATTGGACCCTGAGTTCGGACCAATTTCTCCTGGCGGATCACCATTTCCTACTGATGAGCTTCAGCCAGACAACCTGACTAAGACTTATTTTGATTTTTCAGCAGGTTTTTTAGCGTATAGCAAACAATTTTATGGCGGTATCGCTCTAAAGCATTTAATCACTCCCAACGAATATTTTTATCCTACCAATAGCAATTTGAATACAGGATTGCCAATGCGCGTTACTATACATGGTGGAGCGGAGTTTATTATTGTAGAAGGCAATAAACGAAAACCGGCGGCGTTTATATCACCGAACATAATGTTCATAAAGCAAGGAGACTTCGGTCAAATAAATGCTGGGGCTTACGGAAGTGTAGGTCGCGTTTTTGCAGGACTTTGGTACAGGCATGCGTTTAGTAATCCTGATGCAGCAATAGTAATGGTCGGTGTAAGAGAATCTGGATTCAAAATAGGATACAGTTATGATCTAACCGTTTCAGGACTATCTAATATAGCAGGAGGAACTGGAGGCAGTCATGAAATTTCCTTTATAATTAACTTCGAAAAAAAGAGAGGAGTCGATTATAGCGATTGTTTCGGCCTTTTCAGGTAACGTCAGAGCGTTAAATACCGTATACATTATTAATTTTATTTAATGTTTAAACCTAAATGATTGCATTAGCTTAAGGTTTGAAATAAAAAAGGCATTGATTTTGTATTTCTAAACATATTAATGCCTCATCATTTAAGAAAATTGATATTTTAACTATATTTGTGGGTCATATTCAAAGCAAACTAATTTATTATAATGAAAAAACTGTTGAAGTTAAGCTCCCTCTTTTTCCTTTCCATGTTGTTATTGAGTTCGTGTAGCAAGAAAGAAAAATCTTCTACCACAGGATGGAATTATAACGACCAAAAATGGGGTGGTTTTGAAAAGAAAGATTACGAAGGTCAGGCTACTGGTCCGAACCTCGTTTTAATACAAGGTGGAACATTTTCCATGGGTGTTACAGATCAAGATGTAATGCACGAATGGAATGCACTTCCTCGAAGGGTAACCGTTTCCTCCTTTTATATGGATGAAACTGAGGTTTCCAACATTGATTACAAAGAATATTTATACTGGATTGACCGAGTATATGGTGAATCATATCCAGAGGTATATTTGAATTCCCTTCCTGATACTTTGGTATGGAGAGAGGAATTATCATACAACGAACCTTTTGTGGAGACTTATTTCAGACACCCGTCTTACAATGATTATCCAGTAGTGGGTGTTAACTGGACTCAAGCTAATGAATATTGTAAATGGAGAACTGACCGTGTAAATGAGATGGTTCTTATTGAAAGAGGTATTCTGAATCCAAATTCTGAACAAAAAGATGAGGATAACTTTAATAGTGAATCTTATCTAGCAGGTCAATATCAAGGAGATGTTCGTAAAAACCTGAAAGATATGAAAACAGGTGGGGAAAGACCTGTTCAGTTTGAAGATGGTATTATGCTTCCCTCTTACCGTTTACCAACAGAAGCAGAATGGGAATATGCAGCCGTGGCTTTGATCGGAAATCAATCTGCAGGAGACGAAAGAATCTCTGACAGAAGATTGTATCCATGGAATGGCAATACTGTTCGATATCAAAAAAGAGATAAATCTCAAGGTGCCATCCTTGCCAACTTCAAGAGAGGACGTGGTGATTACATGGGTATGGCTGGAAAATTGAATGATAATGCACACATTTCTGCACCGGTTAGATCATATATCCCGAATGATTTCGGTTTATATCACATGGCTGGTAACGTGAATGAGTGGACAATGGATTTATACAGACCTTTAACTTCTCTTTCATTGAGAGATGTAGAGAATCATGATTTGAATCCTTATCGTGGTGGTAAATTCGAAACTAAGGAATTAGATGAAGATGGAAGACCTGTTGAAAAGGATTCTTTAGGTAGAATTAGATACAGATATGTAGAAGATGATGAAGTAGCAACACGTGAAAATTATCAAAGAGGACAAGTTTATAACTATTTAGATGGTGATAAAGAGTCTTATGTTTTGTATGATTACGGAAAGTCAACTTTGATTTCTGATAAATCTAGAGTAATTAAAGGTGGATCATGGGCGGACAGAGCTTGGTGGTTATCTCCTGGTGCACGAAGATTTAAAGAGGAAGATAAATCTGATAGAACAATTGGATTTAGATGTGCCATGACTCGGACTGGTGGTCCTAGCGGAAACGATGATTCCGGAGGAAACAGGTTTAAAAACAAACAGAAAAAACAGAAACGTCGTTACAAATAGTGTAATTTAGTTTCTTAAGATAAAAAGTCTCTGTAGTTCATAGAATTGCAGAGACTTTTTTATTTTGTAGAGATAAATACGAATGATGAAAACGAATATTAAGGAGTTATATAATAAGTTCAAAGACTCATCTGGAATTACCACAGATAGTAGAAAAGTAATTTTAAACAGTCTCTTTTTCGCACTAAAAGGTCCTTCTTTTGATGGGAATAAATTTGCTGCAAAAGCACTAAAAGAAGGAGCAGCATATGCAATTATTGATGATGTTGACTATCAACAAGGTGAAAAGTACATTTTAGTTGAAAACGTACTTTCTACCTTACAAACGCTGGCAAATTATCATCGAAATCAGTTTGATATCCCAGTAATTGCAATCACAGGGAGCAATGGCAAGACTACAACAAAAGAACTATTGAGTGCAGTAATGAATACTACTTATAATTGCCATTTTACCAAAGGAAACCTAAATAATCATATCGGTGTTCCATTGACTTTGCTACAATTGTCTTCAAAGCATGAAGTCGCGATAATAGAAATGGGAGCCAATCATGTAGGTGAAATAGCTGACCTTTGTCAAATAGCTGCCCCAACTCACGGGATTATTACCAATATCGGGAAAGCACATCTTGAAGGCTTTGGTGGTCTGGAAGGAGTAAAAAAGGGGAAATCAGAATTATATAAATATTTGATGACCAATTCTGGTTTAGTCTTTATAAACAAGGATGAACCCTTTTTGAGTGGGCTTGCTGAAAAAAATGTAAAAAAAGTATTTTATTGCCAAAGCGATAATCCTGAATTGGAAAATGATCCTTACGAGGTTAAATTATTGAATACAAAACCATTTGTTGAAGTCTCTTTTTTAGATAAAAAAGGGGAAATGGAGAAGGTAAACAGCCAATTAATTGGCCGATACAACTTCAATAACATCATGACTGCTGTGGCTATTGGAAAGTACTTCAAAGTTGCTGTGAAAAGGATAAAACTAGCAATTGAAGGGTATTTGCCTCAAAACAATCGTTCTCAAATAGTAGAAATAAACAAGAATAGGATTATTCTAGATGCATATAATGCCAATCCAATTAGTATGAAAATGGCATTGGAGAACTTAGGAGAATCTACGAGAAGAAGAGGAGCAATAATAGGGGATATGCTCGAATTAGGAGATTTTAGCAAAGAGGAACACGAAAAAATACTGCTTCAAGCAAGAGGCTTAAATCTTGACTTTTTGTTTTTGGTGGGCAACGAATTCGCTGGGTTTCCCCTCCTTGAAAGCGAAAAACACTATTTTAAGGTAAATGATCTAAAGGAAGTATTTGGTTTTAGCCAAGTTGAAAACATGTCAATCTTAGTGAAAGGATCGAGAAGTATCGGTTTGGAAAAAATCTTAGAAACGGCCTAAAGAAACCTTTGATACGCATTTAATAACCTTGAAGGGATCTCTTCGTTGCAAGTTTTTAAATAATCATCATAGGAGCAAGGTATCAGTTTGTGTCTTTCCAGCTGTTCTTTAGTTTCAACAGGTATTTGCATCCACCATCGCCCACTTTTGTTGCTTTTCCAAAATGTAATTTCTTCGTTTGCCTGATTCGATTGTACGATATATTCCATCATGTTTTCAGATGAAATTGGAAAATCTTGTTTCCTATTTGTAAATCCATCAATAAAGTACCAAACCAATAGTGCTAAGCTCTTGGCAGTGATATTATCTTGATCTTTAGTGAAATTATAGCCATAAATTCCAAAAGATGTCAATTTATCACTGATTCCTGCGTAGCGAGTAAGCTGACAGGCCTCTTCTATAAATAGACCACTAGCAAATGGATTGAATTGTGCAGGAGCATCGCTTGCTCTTATAGCTCCGACATGAAAATTTAGCATATCACCATCTCTTATTATCGGTTCTGTTGCTTCTATGTCTGATCTAAGGCTTCCTAGTCTGATTAATTCAAAGTTTCGGTCGGAAAAATAGTCCAGAATATCTTGATTACAAAAATGGGACTGAAAACCAAGGATGCTTAGATTAAACAGGTGTGATTTTCTTGCTTCTACAATCTTTTCTAGATAGGTGTCTTTTTCTCCAAGAGAAGAGGAATTGGGAACAATCTGATCAACGGTAATAATATTAGTCAGAGATTGCCTGTAATTATAAGCTTGAAATTGGCTATACGCCTCGGAATTATCGGATCCAATGATAATTGGTAGGATATCACTCGCTAGCAGCTCTTGAAATAGTGGAATTAGAAAAGAATCTTCTGATTTTCTGACATTACCAAGATCTGCAATAAATGAATAATCAGAAGGGGTTATAAGCTTGTAGAGTTCATCGCGCACTTTATTTGCGGCTTCCCCATTGACACCAATGATAGCTATTTTAACATTTTCCAGTTTGGGAAAAATATCTAAATATATAGAAATGCGTTTTCCAAATTGATTTTCGTCTAAATTTTGGATAAAATCAGATTTATCATTTGGTAACGGGCTCAACCAATTGTATAACATTGTTCAATTTATAGTGCAAAATAGTGAATCCCAAAGTTAACGAAATGGCGAAATATACCTTTAATTCTTACTATTTAAATATCAAAATTATCAAATAGTGATGATATAGTGTTACTTTTGAATATCAAATAAGTCTTAAAGTTATCCCATATATTTGATAGCCCCACCGTTTTTAGGTACTTTTATATTCTACCGGAATTAATTAGAAATATTAGCTTAGAACATATCCACTCTTTGAGGCATAGAATTTGTGTGATTAGACGAGTGGAATTAAATGTCACAAAAAATAAGTATATAATTTTATGCGTAAGTTATGTAACTAATGTTTTTTTGAGGCGTATTTAAGATGAATTTTGATTAAAAACTGATTTGAAGCGTTTGCAGACCCTCTATTTCCGGTCCTATCTTTTTGCAAGATTGAATTGTAAGCATCTCCATATCACATCCTTTAAATTTATTTGTTTTACAGAGTGAAATGAGTTTAAAAGGGGATTAAAATGAAATTTTATTAAAAAAGTTAAAAGCATTTCGCTTTATATGTAACTAGCAGATTATTGCATGCGTACATATTAGGAAATTTGTTTATAAATTGAAGATTTGTTCGTATATTATAATGTAAGTTTTACTTTACTAATAAGAAGCCAAAACTTGTATTCCGAATGAATCTAAAAAAAAATGGTATTTGTTTGTACCAAGAAAAAAAAACAATACTTTTGTATTCAAATAAGAAAAACGTATAATTTATTTTTTTTTGTAAAAACCGATAATTTTTGGATAATTACCTATTTTTTAATCATCAAAGTGATACCCTATGACAAGGAAAATTTCTTTACTCTTAATGTTGTTCATGTGCTATGCACTGACAGACAATATAGCTCAGAGCGATAGCGATCTGAAAATCAAAGCCAAACCCAAAAATATGTGGGAAGTTGGTATTCATGCTGGACATGCCATTTTGACTGGTGATGTAGATTGGGACTCTAATTTTGGAGTTGGTCT
>CALIAG010000083.1 GCA_938041325.1 uncultured Saprospiraceae bacterium
TCAAGCTTTTGGCGCTTTGTATGGTGCCGATACGTTGGATCGTTTGAAAAATGCAGGACAACCAATGGTGTAAAAAAGAAGAACAAACTTACAAATCCATTACCGCTTCCACATCAGGATCCATCTCTACGGTTTTGGACAATAAAGAAATACTGATAAATAAAATCATTGAGACGGCCAATGCTATTGCGCCAACGTCGATATTGTAAGGGATGGGTGTTTTTGAAATTTTTAAAACGAAATTGATTATCAGACTTGAAAGGATCGCAACATTAGCGGCCATAGGAGTTGCTTTTTTCCAGTTGAATCCTATAGTTACAACGGGGACTATAGCTGCTGCAAAAGTTCCCCAGCCAAAAGCGCCCAATATAGCAATCAAATCTCCGGAGTACAGTGCAAAGCCAGAAGCTAAAACGGTAATTAGAAAAGTGGTCATTCGCGCCCAAAACAACTCATTAGTCAATGTGAAATTCAAAGCTTTCGGTATGTCATGCATCACTGCTGCCGTACCAATATTTAAAAATCCATCAGCTGTGGACATGATCGCTGCAAACAATCCAGCAAAGACCAATCCCGCTAATATGGGATGGGCGTAAGTTTGTAAAAATTGAGAAGCCGCAGCGTCTGCAGAAGCCAATTCAGGATGTTGTCCACTGATTACCAAAGCCCGCATCGCCAAACCAATACTTATCCAAAGTAAAGCTGCGATGGTGTAGCCCGCAATAGAAAGTGGAAGAATGCCTCTTGCGTCCTCAACATTTTTATTCATCATCATTTTAGTAATGACATGGGGTTGGCCAGAGCCGCCCAAGCCAAATACAAAAAACCAAGATAAGCAACCAAACATGCCCAATGTTCCCCAAGGACCAATGGCTTCTGGATCATCTCCAAGAATGGTTTTACTAATCTCCGTAAATCCTCCATCGAAGGCATTTATTGCTGCGAAAAAAATCAGAACTGCGCCGACCATCATGATGGCGCCTTGGATTAGATCGGTGTAAACAGATGCTATAATTCCTCCAGTTACGCTGTAAAAAACAAGAATGGAACAAGAGATCAAAACACAGATTTCTAGACTAATTAGCTTTAAAGTTTCGGTCTCAGAAAGTAAGTCTTGAAGGACAATTGCCATGGCCAATATCTGTGTTGCCAGATAGCCTAGAACGCCCAAAATAATGGCAACGGCAATAAGCAAACGGGTGTTATTGTTGTTGTTATACCGCAAGGCTACCACATCCGGCAGGGACATAGAATCCCCAAGTTCGGCCAATAATCTTATCCTTTTTGCCAACAGAAAAAAGGAAATATTGAAACCGATAATTGCCGAAACAACCATCCAGACCGAACTCATTCCCATTTTATAAACCAAACCAGGACCGCCTACAAAACCAAAACCACTTAGTATGCTTGAAAAGACTGCAAATGCACTCACCATAACTCCTAAGTCTCGTCCGGCCATAAAGAAATCATGTGCAGACTTGGTTTTTCGCAGTGCCCAAATGCCAATGCCAATGCAAAGAATCATATACAGCGTCAGCGAGGTCAGGATGATTGGTGTTCGTAATGCTTCCATAATTAATTGGCATCAATTTTAAAAACTCTAGCAAAATAAGATCCCATTTCTTCTGTCAAATTTGAGGGAGTTTCCGTTTCAATTCCTGAAAGAATTCTAGCCAATCGTTTTTTATATTCCGTTTGCATTAATCTCCCGATAAGTATGCGTTGTGCTTTAGGAGAACCTGCACCATGCATGCTTTCCGTCAGATAGCCAACGGCATTTCGACCCAAAGTCATATTTTCAATTAATCTAAGAATTCTAATGCGATCTTCTGTCGGTACATCCGCTTTTCCACGGAGGTATTTTCTTATGAGTTTGCCTATTTTAGGATGATTCAATTCTTTTTCACTAGGCAAGGTAGCGACCAATCCTCCTGCAAGATCTTGAGCCAATCTACCAATTTCATAAGGCATTTTGGTGACGTGATGTTTGCAAACATTGGCAAGCATAGGATCACTGAGGTAAGCTCCGGAAGCAGTTGGAAAGCCTTGATAAGAAGAGGCGATTCCCGTACCGTAGATGGTTTCATTAAGATGGGTCATTTCGACCAACTTGTCTTTGATGTGGGAAGCTTTTTCGATTCCATTGTATTCTGCAATTGCTGCTGCTGCTCCGATCATGACATCACCCAATCCGGTTTTGCATACATAACTTCTTCTGTGGTAGGTTGTAAACCTTTCTACAAGCATCGAAGCAAAATCATGCTCTCCATCCATGAAAATATATTTGTTTGGAATAAAGACCTTGTCAAAAATAACCATGGCTTCTTGTCCACCAAATGTTGCGTTTCCAACATCAATGCTTCCGCCTTCCATGCTTCTGGTGTCGCAAGACTGACGTCCGTAAATGTATGCGATGCCTGGACTGTCTACTGGCAAAGCTCCAACGATAGCATATTCTTTGTCTGCGTCGGATAGTCGCATCGTTGGCATAATGATCAGCCAGTGAGAATTGATGCAGCCGGTTTGATGAGCTTTTGCTCCACTGACAAATATTCCATCTCTTGTCCTTTTTGTAATGTGGACGAACATGTCAGGATCAACCTGTTGATGTGGAAGCAAAGACCGATCGCCTTTTACATCTGTCATTGCTCCTCCGATTACACAATTTTTTTCATGCATCAATTTTAGAAAAGCCAGAAAACGTTTATGGTAATTGCTGTTGTATTTTTGGTCAATTTCATAAGTGACAGAATGGAGAGCGTTGCAAGCGTCCATCCCGACACAACGTTGGAAGCAAGTTCCAGTCAATTGCCCTAACTTTCTTTGCATCTTATTTTGTAAAACCAATTCATTGGCGCTGGTGCAAACGTTGAGGAAGCGGCTGATTTTCTCCCCTGTATAAGGAGACGTTACTGCAGCTAGTTCAGGATGTTCGTTGGCTAAGTCATACGTTTTTGCAACCGCATTTATAGAAGGTCGAATGATTGGATGGTCAACGGGCTCAATGACATTTTCTCCAAACAAATAGATATCAAGATTTCTATTTTTTAGACTTTCTATATAATCCAAGCTGGAAACTATCTTTTTTGCTTCTTCTGCTTTTTGAAAAGCTTTTATCTCTGAATTAATCATTGCTGTTGTTTAGACTTTCTGTTTTTTAGAATCTCATTAAAACGTTCTTTGTCCTCCGGGCTTAAAATCCAAGAATTGAAATTGAGTATAATCGAGATCGTTAAAATTAAAGGGAATAAGTAGATGCCGTATAGCATCCACGCGGTAGGTAATGGGAAACTTCCAAAGAAATTTTCTGAAGTATCAGTATTGAAATTCCAGTAAGATCTTACAAATAAAATGTAAACGATTGTATAGCTTCCGAAAAATAAAACCAATCTATTTAAAACTTTCTTTTCCATCGCATTTCGTTTTATTCCCAATGCCATTGAAGAAGCGAAAATCATTAAAATACTTAAGCCAAAAATAAACGAAGCCCATTTTGTAACTGCTGAATCTGAAACTGTAGATCCGCTTTTTAACATGCCCTTGATCGAAGGGTGCAGCATACCGGACGCTGCAGGTAGTTGCTCTTGTGTCCACATGAAAAGAATGGTGAGCAAGAGTACAATTAGGGAAATTAAAAGAAAATGAATCGCCTTCATTTTATTGGTTTTGGTTTTATTATCTCTAAATTTAGGTACTTTAATTTAAGGAAGATTTTGGAATTATTTTTTTATTAAAAAACCCAGACTCCTGAATTTGTAAAAGGAAGTCCATTTGTAAACATTTTTATAAGGATAAAATGAACGTAGAAAATAAAGTAATTGTAATTACAGGTGGCGGAGGAACGCTAGGTTCTGCTATGGCAAAGGGACTTGCATCTGCTGGTGCGCGTTTGGTTTTGACAGGACGGACAGAGGCTAAATTAGTTGAAGCTCAGAAAGCCATAAAGGATGCCGGTGGAGAGGCGATTGTAAAAACCAGTAATGTTCTGGAGAAGGAATCTCAAGAGCAACTCTGTACTTATGTGTTGGAAAAATATGGGACGGTAGATGTGCTCATAAATGGGGCAGGAGGGAATCAGTCTGGTGCTACGATTCAACCGCACCAAAGCTTTTTTGATATGCCCTTGGATGCCTTAAATAAAGTAACAGATTTGAACTTTCAGGGAACGGTAATTCCTACGATGGTTTTTGGAAAATTGATGAGCGAGTCGAAAAAAGGCAGTGTTATAAATATTTCGTCCATGGCTTCACAACAAGCGATTACAAGAATTGCAGGATACAGCGCGAGCAAGGCCGCTGTTGATAATTTTACCAGATGGCTGGCGGTAGAAATGGCCAATAAATACGGAGATGGAATAAGAGTAAATGCTATTGCCCCAGGATTTTTTATCGCCGAACAAAATAGAAAACTGCTTACGAATGAGGATGGATCTTATACCAATCGTGCTCATACAATAATTACCAATACCCCAATGAAAAGATTCGGAAGACCGGAAGAATTGATTGGTGTAGTACAATGGCTGGCAAGTGATGCAGCTTCTTTTGTCACAGGAACAATTATTCCAATAGACGGAGGCTTTAGTGCTTTTTCAGGCGTATAGTTTTAATCAGCGATCCTGAATACCGACCAAGATTTAACTTCATTGGCAGGATTCAACTCAATGACTAAATTGTTCTTATAAAAGACCAAATAAGAACCATTTCTGCTTTCTATTCTTCGATCTTCGTAATGGAAGGTTTTGTAAACTTCTTCAAGGCTTGAGCCTTTTTTTATGCCTGCAAGCTCAGCATCTTGAGCCAAAGGAGATAAGCTTTGGATTATGGTGTAATTGCCAGTTTCTTGTTCCATATGTACCGCAAGGTTGGAATTCTCAAAACCTTTTATCCCAAAAACTATTTCTTTGTCAACATCGATTATTTTATCTGCTGTAAAATCTCCTTGGTACAGTTTTTTGACGAATTGATCAATGTCAATACCATCTATACTTGGTTCCATTTGAGCTTTCGCAGAGACTGGTTTCGCTTCTAGTTCTGTTCCTAAAAGGATTTTTAAATTAGTACTGGCCAGCAAATTATTTTGATCAGCTGATTGTTGGAAAAAATCTCTGGCTGCTTCCTTGTTGTCCTGTTGACTTGCAAGGATTCCTTTTAAAACTAAAATGTCAGACTTGCTTTTTAAATGTTCGTCACCAACACACTTTTTAGTTGCTTTTGACAAATAGTAATTGGCGTCTTCGTAGTTTTTTAAAAAAGTAAAAACACAGGCAATGTTCAATAAAGGCGCAACGTAATTCTCATCCAATTGGATCGCTTGTTCAAAATACAACCAAGCTTCCTTGAGTAATTTTTGTTTGGCTTCCTCATTGGCAGAACCTCTCAAACTTTTTTGCAAACGGGTTTCAGAATCAAGCTCCAACGGAAACGCATATTTAAGTTCGTTGCCATCCATGTATTTCATCGCAGCATGGCAAGCAGCAACTCCTAGGTTATTATAAATCTCCCGACTTTGATAGACTCTTGCGACTTCGTCTAAATAAATTTTGGCGTTTTTGTATTGTTCAAGGACGATGAAGGTATTGGCCATATCGTACAACTTCACTAAGTCTTGCAATTTCTCAGCAGATTTTTGAGCCATTTTTTTTCTTTCCCATAAAGAAGGGTAGCCTGATATTTTGTCTGGTAAACCATATTCCGCATAAACCTTAGATAAGAATTGAGGCATGATAGCATGGACAGGATATCCGGCAGAATAAGCCAGAAATCCACCTAAGTAATCTGCTTGTGTTTCTAACTTTAAACCTTCATTGAGGTTTTTTAAAGTCTGTCCAGTTTGAAAATCAGAATGGTTTTTTGCAAAATGATTGGTCCAGTCATGCTTTTCATAATAGTGAATTAATTCGTGCGCTAGCAAGGAGGCCAAAGCGGATAGGGAATCTGCACCAAAAGAAGTACAAATTTCATAAGCTTTTAATTCTAATAAAATTTCTGCTTTTTTAGGCTTTGCAGCGGCAACTCTTCGCTCCGCATTGCTGAAGGTCAAAGTCGGTCTTTTCATTCTGAAGTCTCCTCTCGCTTCCACCAATTTTTCAAAAACGGCATTGGCAACTTTGTATTGATACATCCTTGAATAGTGGTCGGTATTCAAGAAAGCATCCGTTGCAATAGATCCGTCTTGCTTACTGACGAATGCAAACTCTTCCTTCAAATCTTTAGTGTTTTGTCCGTCAGCATTAAGGAAGACGAACAAAGAAAGTAGTATAAATATGATTTTGTGAATTTTCATATTGGGGCTTTGGTTTCGCCCAAATATTGTTGGGCATCTTTTGTAAGGAACGTAAACTTTATGTTTTTATAAAACTTCAAGATATCAAAGTTAAGTATTTCCTATTTTATTTAGGAATAAGCGATATGGTTACCTTAGAAAGTACGATTTTTGTTTGAATTAGCTATATTTGAGCCCTACCAACTAGACCCAATTCTAGAATGTCAGCCAATCAAGAATTTTATATCCAGTCCCTTTTAAAAGGAGATCCAAAGGGGCTTCGTCAAATCTATCAGGAGTTTTTACCCCGGATACGCAAGCTTATTACGACTAAAGGAGGCTCAGAACAAGATGCTCAGGATATTTTTCAAAATGCCTTGATCTTGCTTTATGAAAAAGCCCAAAAACCAGGTTTTAAGCTCACAAGTAACTTTTACACCTTGTTATATGGAGTAAGTTGGAACCTTTGGGGCAATCGATTGCAAAAAAAATCCTTCAAAGAGGTATCCATTCCAGAGAATGTCAAATACAGTACTGATGATGATATCCAAATGGATATGGAACGATCTGAAGAACAAGCCCTTTTTTGGGAAGCGTTCAAAGAATTAGGGGAGGATTGCCAGCGATTGATGCGCTTGTTTTTCGAGAAAGTCAAAATGGAAGAAATTGCCGAAAAAATGGGCTACGCCTCTGTGGGTTATGCTAAAAAACGGAAATTTCAATGCAAAGAAAAATTAGTTGGATTGGTTAAAGAAGATGTCCGATTCGAAGAATTACAACGATCTAAATAGCCTACTCCTGCACTTAACAAATAAATTTCAAAGCCTATTGATACTACTTTTATGCAAAAAGAAGAATTATACGATAAAATAGAAAAGTACCTGGCAGGAGAATTGTCAGGGAATGAGTTGTCCAGTTTTGAACAACTACTTGAAAAGGATAATTCTTTGAAAGCAGAGTTAGAATTGCATAGAAAACTTTCTAAAGAGCTTGGAAATCCTAAGAAGAATCTGTTAAATGACCAACTATTCAATCTTAGAGAAGAATTCACAATTAAAGAAGAAAGTGTAAAAACGGAAACTCCGATCCGCAGCATTAACTGGAAAAGAAATTTGTCTATAGCAGCGACCTTCTTATTACTTGCCTCCGCTTTCTGGTATTTTTTGAATAAAGAAAACCCTACAGAGGAAATCTTTGCGGAAGATCCGATAATTAAAGTTGATCCGATTGATTCCGTTATTGACAAAGAAGCAATCAATCCAGAAAGGATTGTTGAGCAAGAACCAAAAGAGGATCCAAAAATAAATGAAACTCCGTTAGCGACTCCACAAGAAGAAATTCGAGAAGAAATAGTTCAACAAGAACCTAAAGAAGAAATCCCTAAAACTGATCCCAAGCCCGTTTACAATTTTGATAATAATGCAGATTTTGAGGGAATGATTGCTGCAAATGCTTCTGAAAAAGCATTCAAATTTAATGTAGAAATCCCGACAGCTTCTGCTACGCTTGCGAGTAAAGATGGCCAAACTCCTGTTCAAATTGGAGGCTTACTCACCGCTCCCGAGTTACAAGAAGGAGAGCAAATGCTTGCTCATTTTTTTAAAAATACATCCAAAACACTTGATCCTGAGAATGCAATTGGAAAACTCAATTTACGCCTGAAGAAAGAAGAGGAAGACGAAGATGTTTTCGCTTTTGCAGGAAAAGTCAATTACTTTTTCAATGCTTTTAAAATAATAAATGTAGAACCTGGACTATATTATTACACCATTTCTAAAAAAGGTGGTGAGCAAGAAGGAATCAAATATACGGGGAAGTTTAAAGTATCAACAAGCGAGTAAAGAATATCTGACCCTTTCCAATCGTAAAAATACCCATCTGTTTTACTTCAATTTTTATTCTTTGAAATTTTATTTTCAAAGAAAGGGTATCCTTTTTATCAATCATTAAATAGAGTAAGTGACCCCTTACTTCTATTAATTTTAAATGAAAACAATATGAAAAGGATCACACAAGCTTTCGCGATTTTCCAAATGGTTTTTTTGACCATGACTTTGAATGCTCAAGTACAAGTAGTGGAATTGCAAAATCAAGATGAAAAAATGGATCAGTTGATGCGTGATTTTAATGCAAGAAACGATTATCACAAGCCGGTGAACGATTTTCTTGGAATGAAAGTAACGAAAGATAAATCAGCGTGTAAAAAAATTGCTGCTCAGAATAAAGCGAGCAAATCAAAAACAACTTTTAGCAATAGTATTCCTGTTTATTTGAATGGTGGTATAGATAGCAATAAAGATAGAGTTCCATTTTTCAGAAATACTTCAATAGAATACAGGAGAACAGAATCTGATGAGCATATGAATCGGATATCCTGGTAATTCTGAAAAAAAACTTAAAGATAATTAAGAAATAACCCCAAGTTTTTAGGATTCGTTTAGTAAACTTTTAGAATCGATGAGCCTAAGTTCATCGATTTTTTTTCGGAATCCTGAAAAGTATGCTTGCTAAACGTTATATTTATTCTCAGACTCAGAGAGAACTTTGCCCTTATCAATAATCACATCCAAGTACTTAGTCGAAATTTTCTTTTTCAATATTTTTACGATCTCAAATAAAACAATAGAGTCTACCCATTAAACTTACATAGGATGAGACCTTTTAAACTTACCATATTACTTTGCTTATTGTTTTTTGTAGCTCAAAGCCAGATTATTGACTTGAGTGCAGGAAAGACTTATGCTTTGGTTATCGGAATAAGCGATTATCAACAAGACAGTATTCCGGATTTGCTTTTTGCGCATAAGGATGCGACCTTGTTTTCTGATTATTTAAAGAGCAGCGCAGGAGGATCTGTTCCCGCAGAAGATATTGTCTTGCTGACGAATGAAGAAGCAACTAGAGCAAAAGTCTATCAGGAATGGAAAAAACTGTTAAGGAAAGTAGCCAAAGACGATAAGGTCATTTTTTACTTTTCTGGACACGGCGATGTAGAAAAAGAAACCAGCTTTCAACTCGGTTTCTTATTGACTCACGATACTCCTTTTAATAATTATATGAACAATGCATTAAGCGTTGATCACCTCAATATCTTCGCCAAAGAAATGTCAGAAAAAGGAGCAAAGACAACCTTCTTTTTGGATGCCTGCCGTTCTGGTAAATTAGCAGGCTCAGACTTTAATGGCCCATCTATCACCTTCAAAAATTTATCAGCGCCTGTTGGTACAGAAGTAAGAGTGATGTCTTGCAAATCAGATCAAAAATCAATTGAAATATCTACGCTAGGAAATGGCAGAGGATTGTTTTCTTACTATCTTATAAATGGTTTGACAGGAAAAGCAGATGGTCAACTGGATGATGAATTGAACAATCAAGTCTCGTTGGAAGAGTTAGCTGTTTATTTAAAAAAGAATGTTCGAAAAGTTTCTTCAAAATTTGGAAAAAGACAAGATCCAATGATTGAAGGTGTAGATGAATTTCTATTGGCAAATATCGATAAACAAGCACTCGCTGCATTAGAAGCAGATCCCGATGTAGATGCATTGGTCCTGAGCAATCCAATCATCAACACTGCAGGTGTACCCAATGCAATTTTTGCAGCACCAGAACGTGAGTTCCTTCACGAATCAAAAGTGTTTCTAGATACGCCATTTTTTAATAAATTGAGAAATGGAGAATTATTGGACTCCAATGGGAAGTCTGCCTATGATCTTTACAAAGAAAAACTAAAAGCCAACCCAAATAGTGCACTCGTCAAAGAAATGGAAGATGACTTGATTGTCGCCTTACAGGACAGAGCTCAAAATGCCATCAACGCTTACCTCAATGGCGACCAAAATGAATTGAATAAACGACTGTTTGTGTCAAAGGCGGTGGATTATGAAAAATATCCGAAATACCTAGCTGTCGCAGCAGAGTTGATGGGGGAGGACGATGTATTTTACAAAGACATACAGGCAAAGCGTTATTACTTTGAAGGCATCAACAAAAGACTTGCGGTCTTGCAAGAAGCTGAATTGAATGAAGAGGAGTTAAAGGCTTGTATTGCACTGCAAGAAAAGGCACTCAGTTATAGCCCTAACACTGCTTATATCCACAATGAAATTGGTGTATGTAAAAGTTATTTGAAAGACAATGAGGGGGCAAGAAACTCCTATAAAAAAGCCATAGAGATTTCACCCTCCTGGGCCATCCCTCAATCGAATTTGGGGAGCGTCGATATTCGAGAAGAAAAATGGGACGAAGCAATTGTCAATACAACCAAAGCCCTTGAAAAACAAAGTGATTATTTATCTGCATTGACTAACCTAACAAAGGTTTATGAAATAAAAGGCAATTTGTTGAAAGTGGAGGAGTTGGGAAGAACTTCTATAAAATACCATTGGTTCAACCACATTGGTTTCGCTAACCTAGCGGGTGTATATGCGGAGAGAGGAGATTTTAAATTAGCAGATCATTTTTATAAGGAAATGGAGATTAGGATGCAAGGACTGTTCCCTGCTATTGCAGATCGAATGGACTTGTTGGATAGCGCAATGGATGCTGCTGCCGCTGTTGAGAATTCGTTTCGAACGGAAAAAGAATTACTAGCTGCGATTGAATCCAACCCTTTGGATTTTGAAGCTTGGGAGGAATTAGGGAGAGTATATTTAAAAGAAAGAAGACTAGAAGAAAGTGAATCTTGTTTTCTCCGAGTCATTGAAATTGTGGAAGAACCCCTAATGGTGCATCAATATCTAGGTGATCTCTATTCTACTTGGGAAAGAAAAGAAGATGCCATTGATTCCTACAGAAAATTTAAACTGATAAATGAAAGAAGAGGCAATACTTATGATTTTGATGTTGCTTCAAACCTATTGCGCTTGTTAGAAGATACAGAACGCTTTTTTGAGACAGAGGTTGAATTACATGAATTCATGGATAATAATCTTTACGATGGAGCTTATCGAATGGAATCCTTTTATGATAGAATGATTGAAAGATTTCCTGATAATGCAAATTATTTTTATAAAAGAGGACTTTTAACTTTCGATCACCATTACATTTTAAAAGGTGAAAACGAAACCGATTATAGATATTTTGATAACAAAAAATGGGAAGATGCTGTCCTCTTAGATTTTGAAAAAGCATTGACCTTGAATCCGGATCATCCTTCCAAAGCTGATATTTATTTAAAGAATTCTCAACTGTATATTCAAAAGGCAAAGGACAGTGAAACGTATTTTTATGTTGATGACTTTTTATTAAGTTCAGATGTGAGTGAAAGAGAACGCAAACTTTATTTCGAAATACTGAATCACAAAAACAAAGCCGTCGAAAATGCAATTCGAAGCCATCTTTTGAATCCAAATGAATTCGGACCAAAGAATCAATTGGTCACTTCCTACTTTGCAGATTATAAATATGATAAAGGCGTAGAATTATTGGAGTCCATTCAAGATTCTACAGAGTTGAGCTATGAGCAAAGAAAAGAATTGGCCTTCGCCTATATCTGGTCCAATAGATTAGAAGAAGCAAGAAACTTATTGAATTGGGCCGCTCAAAAACCTTTTGCGAAAGAAAAAGAATTTTATGAATTGATGGGAATGTTTTTCGATCAGGCAGGACAATACAAACTGTCAATAGATTATTATTTAAAAGCTTTAGATACGGATAAAGAAGATAGCAATACCATGTACAAAATCGCAACATTGCATTGCCAAAATGACAATAATAAAAAAGCGATGAAATGGTTGAACAAAGCAATGAAAGGTGGCTTTGAATATCTTCAAGTCATTCACAATGATATAGATTTGGCACCATTGAAAGAAGAGCAAGCGTTTATTGATTTTAAAAATGAATATGGAATCAAAGCCTATTTGCAGACAGATTAATGACTGACTTTTAAAAAAGTCCTTGTCGTTTCCTATCTTTAAACATGGCTCTTGCTCCCGATGATAATTTTACGATTCTTGCATTACTCTTTATTGCTGTTGCAATCGGAGTGATTGGTGAAAAGCGAGAATGGTTTGGCAAGATTTCTGGCGTATTGGTAACTATCGTTATTGCTGCCATCTTTACTTCTCTTAAAATACTTCCCAACGGTTCTGATCAGAATATTTCCGTTCCAGTTTACAATATTGCCTTCACTTATTTGATTCCTTTTTCCATTCCATTAATCCTTTTCAATATTCAATTGAAAAAGGTATTTAAAGAAAGTGGTCGTTTGATGATCATCTTTGTGATTGGAGCAATTGGAGTCACCCTTGGTGCGTTAATCGCAGGATTGCTTCTTGATCTTGGAGAGGAAACTTACAAGCTTGCCGCAGTTTATACTGCCACGTACATAGGAGGTTCTGTCAACTTTATGGCAGTAGGCTCAACTTTTGATTTTTTAGAAAGCCCTTTGTTTGCTGCAAGTTTGGTAGTGGACAATACCTTTACCATCCTGTTTATCATGCTGCTTTTTGTACTTCCAAGGATTGGCTTTTTGAAAAAATATTTTCCAGAAGCAGATCGTTCTGTCTCTGCTGAATTTATCGAAGCACCAAAAATTAATCCTTCAGACTTGTTGGAACAATTGGCCGCAGCGCTTGCTATCTCAGCAGTTCTGGTCGCAATAGGAATGCTTACAGCGCCCTACTTGGAATCTTGGTTAAAAACCGATCTAAGTTTGGATGTTATGATCATAACCCTTCTTATTTTGGTTTTGGCAAATGTCTTTCCAGTCTATCTTCAGAAGCTGGAGCAAGTCGCTTTTCAGTTTGGCATGTTATTGCTTTATTTTTTTCTGGCGGTAATCGGTGCGACCTGCGATGTGACCGCATTGCTCAATGCTTCTCCTTTGGTTTTGGTCTTCGTGCTAATCACTTTGTTTGTGCATAGTTTGGTTATTATTGTGGCCGGTAAATTTCTTAGATTTAGCTTGGAAGATATCGCGATTGCTTCCGGTGCAAACATTGGTGGAGTGAGTATCGCCGCGCCGATGGCAGCGAGTTTTGAAATGAAGAAGGCTGTAACGCCAGCGATTTTGATTGGAATCATGGGTTACATTCTCGGAACTTTTTTGGGTATCGCGGTGGGCTTGTTTTTACAGTAATTTAACTTGCTTTTCTCAATCTTCAATTCTCCTTTTTTAAACTTTTAGATTAAAATCTATTCTTTGCATCGTTCGCAGATTTCGTTTTCTTCTTACTTACATTTTTACTTTTTGATAAATTATAAGTTAACCAAAATCGAATAGACTGCGAAAGGGACTGAGAAGAGTAATTGGTTTGAAATTCATCAAAAACTCTTTGATTGGCAGCACGCCTAGTTCTAAAAATATCATTTAAATAAATTCGGCAATTCAAACGCTTTTCCAGAAAGGATTTTTTGAGTATAATATTTACTTCATAACGTTCTTCCGCTTCGTAATAAGCATCGTTTTTCGGAGAAATATAAAAGCCAGTTAAGTCCAAACTTGTTGTTGAATTGATCTTAAAAGTATTGGTCAATTTTCCATAGAATGTTGTTTTTGGAAAAAGAGTATTGCCATCCTCATCTGTAAATTTTCTATAGAATATATTAAACGAATTGGTCAGGTACCACCACTTAAAAATATTGCCTGAACGGTTGTACTCTATGCCGTATTGTTCTTGACTGCCTTGGTTTAAAGGAACATAGGTCACTGCAAGACTGTCCAATACATAAATCCCGTTTATTGCATCGTTTGTTTTATTAAAATAAACGGCAAAAGTATTCTTTTTCACTTGATAACTGACTTCATATTTATCAATGTATTCTGGTTGCAAATCAGCGTTGCCGGAATTGAAATTAAAATCTGAGTTCCGGGTGACGTTATTGGTTAATAAGGAAAAAGAAGGCCTGCGCAATCTTCTTGAATAACTAGCGGCAAGGCTGTTGTCTTTATCTAGTTTTTTTGAAAAATAAAGGGAAGGAAAGAAGTTGGTGTAATTTCTTTCTAAAGGAACAAGTTCCTGGTTTTCTGTTCGTATGAAATCCGTTCGCTCTATGCGAAGCCCAGCTTTGAAGAAAGATTCATTTTTAAACGTCTTGCTGACGGATCCGAATGCTGCGTAAATAGATTCACGGTAATCCAGTAAAGTAGAACGATCGGTATCGATAAGTTCTAAATCGTTTTCATTTTTGAAAATCTGTAAATCGTTTTGACGGATTATATTCGTCCATTTTAAACCCACATCAACTTGAAGTTTTTTAGGAAGTTTTTTATTCAACTCAGCTTGTGTAATGAAAGCTTTTGTATCCGCATTAAAGTCATTTCTTTCTTTTAGATTGTTGGAATTGTCCAGTTGGTAAAAGGAAGAAAAATTATAATCTTGATTCAGATTGTGCGATGAATAATCTGAAATGATTTTGAAAGTACTGTTTAGTGTATCCAATGTCCAGCTATAATTGAATGCACTATTTAGGATATTGTTTTTAGAAAATTTATAGGAACCTGTCGTTCCAAAATCTACAAGATCGTTTGAATTGCCGTCTAAGTTTCCAAGACTAAATTCACTATCTCTACTTGTCGTGAAATCTCCAATTGATCCAAATATTTCAAGGCCAAAATTATGATTAGCATTGGCTTGAAAATTAAAACCAATTTGATAGCGATGGTTGTCAGAAGCCAAAGAATCAAATGCTAAGTTTTGGTAATAATCAGGGACGGAGGAATAGAAAGTTTCATATTCTTTTGTATAAAGATTGTCTCCGTCGCTGTGGTTGTACGAACCGTAAACATTCCAGTCTTTTGAGCCATAACCAAAATTTAGCCCAGCTGAACCAGAGCGAAAACCGTCGGGCTTTAAAGTATATGCAGCTCGCAAAGTACTGTTCAAACCCAATCGTCCTTTTTTTAAAATAATATTAATTACACCTCCCGAATTTTCTGCATCTTGATTGGCACCAGCATTCGTTTGAATCTCTATGCGATTGATGTTCTCTGAATTCAGGTTGCGGATGTAATCGGCCTTTGCAGCAGCAGTTAAATTTAATGGCCTGCCATTGATAAGAATGGTAGCCTGCTTGTCACGCATCAGGATCTGTCCATCTCCATCCAACCAAATATTGGGTGTTCGTTGCAAAACTTCCATTCCATCATAGCCTTCTTTCAAAGGACTTGCACTGACGTTGAATAATAACTGATCGCCTCTTTTTTCAATAATTTCTTTTTGACCAGAAACCACAATAGTTGTCAATTCATTTGCTGAATTTGACAAAATAATTTTACCCAAATCCAAGTTTTCAACATAATTGAATTCCTTCACCCAATCTTCATATCCCAAAAATTGAATTTTTACAATAAAGGC
Organism: uncultured Saprospiraceae bacterium; assembly: GCA_938041325.1. GTDB lineage: Bacteria > Bacteroidota > Bacteroidia > Chitinophagales > Saprospiraceae > CALIAG01. The sequence continues at coordinate 15,558 of CALIAG010000083.1, forward strand.
ACCCGGTTTTAAACTTGAAAATAAAAAACGGCCATTATCATCACTGACAGTGCCCTGGATAAATTTATTATTCGCATCCAATAAACTGATGTTTGCGAATTCTAAATAGGTGTTTTCTGAATTCAATATGGTACCAGATAATTCCTGAGAATGTATCAGAGAAAAATTGAGAAGGAAGAAAAATAAGGTTGCAAAAAGAAGCTTCATAGACTCTATTTAAATCTCGAAATCGAAATTTTATAAGCATTTGAATTCGAGCAATTTAGTGAAAACTTGCAGGCCAATCCACTTTATTAATACAATTCTCGATTAAATGGCGGTTTAATGCACCATTTCTAACAATTTTCGAAGGAGTCAGATGTTCCTAAAAACTATTGTTTGTTTAATCAACTTGCGAAAAAAGTGTAACTTGTATCCCCAACTTTGATTACCTCATTCGTGCTCAAATTGTCTATTGATTATTTTGATCAGTTACTTACTTCTTTTTTAATCAACGTAATTCTTTATGATTCAATTTATTTTAAATGACCAACTGATTCAAACCGATGCTCCTCCCGGAACAGCCTTGCTTGATTTCATCAGAAAGGATCAACAATTGAAAGGCGCAAAACTAGTTTGCAAAGAAGGGGAATGCGGTGCTTGTTCAGTAATGGTTGGTAAGTTAGAAAAAGGAACTGTTTTTTACCAATCTATGACTTCTTGCATTACTCCTTTAGTAAATGCACATGGGAAGCATATTGTCAGTATTGAAGGTTTTAATATGGAAGAACTTACGCCAGTTCAACAAGCGATGGTCGATTCGTATGGAACACAATGTGGATTTTGCACACCAGGATTTGTGGTTTCTTTATCCGGCTATTTATTATCAAATAAGACTTTGACAAAAGAGGGAATTATCGCTGCGATTGATGGAAATATTTGTCGATGTACAGGATACAAAAGTATAGAACGCGCAGCGGGATTGGTTTTGGAAAAAGTCAAAAAGGATCTTCCTGTAGTAGACATAGAAGGTTTAGTAAAGTCAAAATTTATTCCTGCTTATTTTATGGATATCTCTAGTCGACTTAAAGACTTAGAGCAGGCCACTCCTCAAAATGGAAACGCGATTCGACTTGGTGGAGGAACAGATCTCTATGTTCAGAAACCTGTTGAAATGTATGAATCGGATCATGTTGCTGTTTATGACAATTCAGCGATGAACCAAATTGAAATTGCCGATGGCTTTTGTTCTTTTGGAGCAGCTGTTACGATGGGAGATTTGTACCGTTCAGAATTGTTTAATCAGGCATTGCCAGATTCAGATTATATTTTCAAACTATTGTCCTCTACACAGATTCGCAATATGGCGACGATTGGTGGAAACCTAGTCAATGCATCTCCGATAGGAGATTTTACCATTTTATTGTTAGCATTGGATAGTGAAATCACTTTAGAGAAAAATGGAAATGGTCGCTCTGTATCCTTAAAAGAGTTTTATAAGGGATACAAGAAAATGGATATGCAGGAAGGAGAAGTTTTGACAAAAATAAAATTTAAAATTCCAGGTGCAAAAAATCATTTTCATTTTGAAAAAGTAAGTCAACGAAAATATTTTGATATCGCATCTGTCAACCTTGCTGGGAATCTGACAATAGAAGAAGATAAGATTACAACTGCACATATGGCTGTTGGTGGAGTTGGACCAGTTCCAATGTATTTGCAAAAGACCTGTTCCTTTTTGGAGGGAAAGAAGTTAGCAGAAGACACCATTGATTCTGCAATAGAAGTTTTAAATAATGAAATTACTCCAATAAGCGATGCACGTGGATCCGCAGATTATAAACGGCTATTGGCAAGACAACTTTTTATAGCTCAGTTTTTAGAAGTAAACCCTGGTTTATTTAATTTGAAAAAACTAATCGGACAATGACTTCAAACCCAACAAAGAAAAAAAATAAAAAGTCTTTCAATATTGATGCTCCGCTACATGTATCCGGAAAAACGCAATACCTCGACGATATGCCTGAATTGGCAGGGACACTTTTCGCAAAAGCTTGCTATGCGAAAGTTGCTCATGGTTACATTAAAGATATTGATACCACTGCTGCTTTGGCCCTTCCAGGAGTCGTAAAAATTATCTCCCATTTTGATATCCCTGGTGAGAATGAGATTGGCGGGATTATTCAAGATGAACCTTTGCTCGCAGAAGTGGAAGTTCATTTCATTGGAATGCCTATTCTTATCGTTTTGGCAAAGGATGAAATTACAGCCCATAAAGCAGTCGATTTAATTCAAGTAGATATCCAAGAAAAAGAGATCATCACAGACCCAATAGTTGCTTTCGAGAAAAATGAATTATTGAGCCAACCACTCCATTTTCAATCTGGAAATACTGCCGATGCTTTTGAAAAGTGCAAGTATGTTTATGAAGGCAAAGCAGAGTCAGGAGGGCAGGAGCATGTTTACCTTGAACCACAAGGAGCGTATGCAATTCCCAATGGAGATGGAAGTTTAAAAATATACAGTTCGACTCAAGGACCAACAGCAGTGCAGCGTACCGTTGCTAAAGTCCTTGGTGTTTCTATGAATCAGGTAGAAGTAGATGTGAATCGGATTGGCGGAGGATTTGGAGGCAAAGAAGATCAGGCTTCTGCCTGGGCAAGTATTGTAGCTGTAGGGTCTTATTTGACAAAAAAGCCAGTTAAGTATATTTTAGAAAGGGGAGAAGATTTACAAATGACGGGTAAAAGGCATCCTTATAAAAATACTTACAAAATAGGTTTGGATGCGGAGTATAAAATTCAAGCCTTTGAAGCAGACTTCTATCAGAATGGAGGAGCAGCGACGGATTTATCTCCTGCTGTTTTACAAAGAACGTTGTTTCACGCGACCAATTCTTACTTTGTTCCCAACGTAAATACACATGCTTATTCTTGCCGGACCAACCTCCCTCCGAATACCGCTTTTAGAGGTTTTGGAGGACCGCAAGGGATGTTTGTTATGGAAACAGCTATACATCATGCAGCTAGAGCGTTAGGCGTATCGCCCACAGTGATTCAGGAAAAGAATTTGCTTTTTGAAGGAGCTGAGTTTTGCTATGGACAAATAGCCAAAGAATGTGAAGCGCAAAATACTTGGAAAGAAGCAGCTAGAAAATATGACCTTGCAAGAATGCAAAAAGAGGTCGATGATTATAATTTAAAGAATAGCTATTCTAAAAAAGGCTTGGCCATAATGCCAATTTGTTTTGGGATTTCATTTACAAATACCCAGATGAATAATGCCAGAGCTTTGGTACATGTCTATCAAGATGGTTCTGTCGGAATCAGCACCGGAGCCGTAGAAATGGGGCAAGGAGTCAGTTCGAAAATGATACAAGTTGCAGCACTGTGTTTTGGAATTGATACAGAACAGGTGAAATTAGAAACAACCAATACAACCCGAGTTGCCAATACTTCTCCAACTGCTGCTTCTGCCACTGCGGATCTAAATGGAAAAGCATTACAAGATGCTTGTGATCAAATTCAGAAACGCTTTTATGAATTAGCGCGACAAACGTGGAGTCTATCTGAGGATGCAGCAATTCAGCTGACTCAAAATTCCATTGTTGCAGGTGACAATAAAATGAGCTGGAATGAAATAGTCAGCCTAGCCTTTCAAAAGCGAATTAACCTGAGTGCAAAAGGACACTACTCAACTCCAATCATACATTTTGATACAAAGACTTCAAAAGGACATCCGTTTGCTTATCATGTATATGGCACAGCAATAACTACTTGTACGGTGGATTGTATCCGTGGTAATTATGAGTTTGATGCGGTAAAGATTGTTCATGATTTTGGTTCGAGTATGAATAGAGCAGTTGACCTTGGACAGATAGAAGGCGGCTTGGCGCAAGGCATCGGTTGGATGACGATGGAAGAATTGATTTACAATGAAAAAGGACAATTGAAATCGGGCAACTTGGCCAATTATAAAATTCCAGATATCTATTCCGTTCCCAAAGAAGTAGAAATTCATTACCTCGATACCAAAGGTGCTGATCTTGCAATTCTCAAATCGAAAGCTGTTGGAGAACCACCATTAATGTATGGAATCGGTGCTTATTTTTCCATTTTTAATGCGATACTTGCTTTTAATCCCAAGGCGAAATTGCCTTATGAAGCTCCAATGACTGTTGAAAAAGTTTTAATGGGCTTGTACCAGTAATTCTGTCAAACTATAAATAGACGGAGAAAAAATATTTTTACAGTTCCGTCAAACTAATTCTTGGATTACTTTCTAATATGAACGAACAACCAATTTATCTATACAGCAATCGTGTGTTTCTCAACGAACAACTTTTGCCTGCCAATATTTTAATAAAAGAAGGTAAAATCCTAGGCATTTATCCTGGACAAAAAATGCCTGGGGCAGAAGACCATTCTCCTTATGTAATAATGCCCGGAGCCATTGATGCGCATGTACATGTTAATGAACCCGGCAGAACGGAATGGGAAGGATTTGACACAGCTTGCAAAGCCGCTGCTAAAGGAGGAATCACAAGTATTGTTGATATGCCTTTGAATTCAAGTCCAGTGGTTACCACAATAGAAGCTTTAGAAGGAAAAATAAAAGCAACAGCAGATAAGCTACACGTTGATGTTGGATTTTGGGCTGGAGCGATTGATGGAAATGTGGAACAAGTAACTGCCTTATTAGAAAAAGGATGTCTCGGTGTAAAGGTTTTTCTATCCGATTCTGGACTGGAAGAGTTTCCGAATATTTCAATGAAAGATTTAGAAACATTGATGAGTTCAATTCAAAAACTCAATAAGCCTGTTCTCGCTCATTGTGAATTTGATCACCTTCCTGCTTCTACTAAAGTTACGATTACACCCAAAAGCTATGAAGCCTATTTAGAAAGCCGCCCGAAAGAATGGGAAAACAAGGCCGTAAAAGCCTTTGTAGAATTAAGCGAAAAACACCAATGCAAAGCACATGTCGTACACTTGGCTTCTGATGAAATAGTGCCTTGGATTGAAGAACAAAAAAATAAAAAGATTCCTTTCACAGTAGAGACCTGTCCGCATTATTTAATGTTTTATGCAGAAGATATTGCAGATGGAAATACATTATTTAAATGTGCACCACCGATTCGGGATTATTCCAACAGAAAGGGTTTGGTAGAAGCAGTAAAAAAAGGAACGATAGATTTTATAGCAAGTGACCATTCTCCGGCACCACCAGATATCAAGGAAATAGAAAGCGGAGATTTTTCAAAAGCTTGGGGAGGAATTGCTGGATTACAGTTTTTATTATCCGCTTCCTGGACTGCATTAAAAGAAGAAATTTCATTAGAACAATTCATTCCATTATTGACAAGTCGGCCAGCTAAATTCTTAGGATTGAGTCGACAAGTAGGAATATTGAGAGAAGGAAATACGGCTAATATTACCATTTGGAATCCGGAAGGAATGTTTACCGTAAGTCCAGAAAGTATTGAGCATCGCCATAAGGCAAGTCCTTATTCTGGACTGGAATTGTCTGGAACCATTATTCAAACGATTGTCAATGGCCACGTGGTTTATAAGGAAGGTGAGTTTGTTGAATTAAATAAAGGGAAAACGCTTAAAGCATGAATTTGATTTTATTGATTTTTGCTATCACGGTTTTGTTGATACTGGGCTTGCTTACCATGGCCAGCCATTTGACTATTAAGATTAACAAAGACCTGGAAGGAGAAGAAAAAGTAGATGAAGAGGGGCAAGAGCTTTTTGAAAACAAAAAGAGTCTGTCCAGTACCGGGGTTTATGCTGGGATTGTGATCAGTTTGGTGACCTTGGTTTTTATTGTCTATTACTATTTCAAAGACACCATGTACGCGGGTCACCTACACGAGTATATGAATATCGTGGTTCGTTGGATGCACATTACTTTTGGGATTGCATGGATTGGCACTTCCTTCTTTTTTGTTTTCATGGAAAATAGTTTGCATAAGAATATCAAGAAGCCAGAGTTGAAAGGAGATTTGTGGATGTTGCATGGTGGAGGATTTTGGTTTGTTGAAAAATACAAAGTTGCTCCGGCGGTAATGCCGAAAGGGGTACACTGGTTTAAGTACGAAGCTTATTTTACTTGGTTGACTGGATTCGCATTATTGTTTGTCGTTTATTATTTCAACGCGGAAGGCATGTTGATTGATACGCAAAAGTGGGATGTCCCTGGTTGGGTAGGCTCATTGGCGGCGGCAGGATCATTGGTGCTTGGTTATGCGATTTACCATTTCTTAAGTTTAACTCCATTGTTAAAAAAGCCTTTGCTTTTTGGCATCACCATGTTCTTAATCATCGTAGGATTTGCTTATGGCTATTCCACTATTTTTAATGACCGTGCAGCGTATATCCATGTAGGCGCTTTGATTGGAACCTTTATGGCGGGGAATGTTTTCTTTGCAATTATCCCTGCTCAAAAAGCAATGGTTCAAGCAACGAAAGACGGGACAGATTTAGATCCAGCCATTGGCAACTTTGCAGGCCTGCGCTCTTACCATAATAACTATTTTACCTTGCCTGTTTTGTTTATCATGATCAGCAATCACTTTCCAAGTACTTTTGGTCACGAGCATCCTTGGTTGGTTCTAGCTTTATTGTCTATTGCAAGTGGAGGAGTAAAACACTATTTAAATTTAAAAGAGAAAAATCAGGAAGCAGTTTGGGTCATGCCGATTTCAATATTGGTTTTGGTCTCCACGGTTTTTATCACTGCTCCTGTACCAGTTGGCGGCAAATGTGAAGAGATTAGTTTTACCGAAGTCTATAATATATTTCAAGAAAGATGTGTCTCTTGTCACTCTTCTTCTCCAACCGATGATGTTTATACCGCTCCACCCAACGGTGTAGTCTATGACACGCCTCAGGATATGGTGAAATTGTCTGATAAAATTATGCAACGGGTTGTGATCACCAAGACGATGCCTCAAAATAACAAGACAGGAATTACGCCGGAAGAACGGGATGCGATTAGGTGTTGGATAGAGCAAGGGAGTACGGTGGATTGATTATTTAATAAAAAAGAACAATGAGCAAATTCCCCAAACTAACCACAGAAAGATTAATACTGTCAAAAGTATCCTCCAATGATATTCCTAAAATTGTAGAATATGCAGGGAATGAAAGAGTAGCAGAAACGACTTTGAATATTCCTCATCCATACGAAGAAAAGGATGCTATATTTTGGATCAATAGTGCAAACCAAGGATTCAAAAATAAAACTCAATTTACGTTTGGAATAAGACTGAAAACGACAAATGAATTTATAGGAGGAATTGGTATAAAAGTAAATGATAGATTTCAACGAGGAGCCTTAGGTTATTGGATTGCCGAACAATTCTGGAACAAAGGATATACAACAGAAGCGGTAGGCGCGATGCTTGATTTTGGTTTCAAAGAATTAAATCTGAATAAAATCTATGCAACGCATCTTGTTGAAAATGTAGCATCGGGAAAGGTAATGATAAAAAATAGAATGATAAAAGAAGGGGAATTAAAAGACCACACCAAAAAAGGAGATTCTTTTAGAAGCGTAATTCAATATAGATTGACCAAAGAGGAATTTGAAAATATAAAGTAGAATATGGACTTAATACAATTCAATAAATTACCACTCGACCAAGCAAAAGAAAAATTATTCAATTGCTGCGGCTCCACCTCTTGGGTGGAAAAATTAAGCAAGCATTTTCCATTCGAAAATGAAATGACGCTTTTCAATCAGGCAAGAGAAATCTGGTATTCAGAATGCAACAATGCAGATTATCTGGAAGCATTTCAACATCATCCAAAAATTGGAGATGTAGACAGCCTCAAAAAGAAATTTGCAAATACAAGTGATTGGGCTGGCAACGAACAGTCAGGCGTCAATACTGCAGCAGAAAAAACGATACAGGAATTGGCTTCTTTTAACGAAAGTTATTTTATAAAAAATGACTACATCTTTATCGTTTGTGCAACCGGTAAGTCAGCCTCAGAAATGCTGCAACTTTTAAAAGTACGGCACGAACACAGTCGAGAAGAAGAGATGAATATCGCAATGGGCGAGCAATTCAAAATTACCTTGATCCGCTTGAAGAAATTAATAGATTTAGAAATGCCGGAATGGAATCAAGTGAGCCAAGTAACCACCCATGTTTTAGATACTTCCATTGGAACACCCGGGAAAGGAATTTGCATAAAATTAAAAAAACCAGTGAATGGAATATTTCAAACCCTAGCACTTGGCTTTACCAATAAGGATGGCAGAATCCCGGACTTACTTCCCGCCGGAGTAAATTTAGAACCAGGTCATTATCAAATGTGCTTTGACACAAAGTCCTACTTCGAAGATTTAAAAATTACAGGCTTTTACCCAAAAGTAGATATTGATTTTAATACCTTTGATGATACCCATTATCATGTACCTTTGTTGATCAATCCTTATGGATATTCTACCTATCGCGGAAGCTAATTGGGTTTAAAAATAAAGTAGAAAGCTAAAGATTTAAAATGCGAATAATTAAGCAAGGTCTAATTGAATGATTAAGTTGTCTTTTATGAAATAGAATATTCAGTTCCGGAGTATGAACTAAAGGGTGGCCTTATTCATTTTAGAGGAAAAAAGGTCTAAACACGTTAAGAACCAAATACTGTATGAGCTATTAAAAGAATAACTATTGATAAACATTTTTTTTGACCTAGAATTATTTCAAAACAAAACCACTGAACAGCGAGTTTATTTGGTTTAGTGTTTCGATCTTTTTGGAGCGTTAAAAAATGTATAAAGCCTTGATTTTTTGCTTACTTTTTCATCAAGGAAAAAGTAGAAACCCTATAAAAAAAGCCAAGCTTATTCAGATAAGTTTTGAAAAAGATCTTGACTTCAATAAAAAAAAATAAAATATGCAACTCACCATTTCAAAAGAAAAAAAAGAAGACCTATTTGGCAAACTTAAAAAAGCCAACCTAGACTTCCGAGAACTCTATCCAGGAGACCGCTCAGACCGCCAACCCGTACACACCGTTTACGGAGGAGCCAACCTTTTCAAATCAAACATTGCAGCTTCTTTCAGCAAAGCTTCTTTAAATACTTTGCTCAGCTACGCACCCAATTTTGCAGTTTTTGGAAAAGCATTCCAATTAAGAGGATACGAATCTTTGCCAACAGAAGCAGCAGAAATCGAAAGCTTAGCCGCAGCAATGGAAAAAATGTCTCCAGAAGAAAAGTCTGAACATCCAGCATACATTTCATATGAAGTGTATAAAAAAGTAATTCGAAAATTAGAAACAGAAGCTTTGGAAGATTTTCGAATTGATTTTGAAGATGGTTTTGGAAATCGATCAGACGAAGAAGAAGATGCCACTGCAGTGAAGGCCGCCACAGAAGCAGCAAAAGGAATCGCAGATAAAACCTTGCCTCCCTTTTTAGGCATACGCATCAAGCCTTTTACAGAAGAGATGAAAGAAAGAGGATTGCGGACTTTGGATATTTTTGTAAGTACACTTGTAAAAGAAAGTGGAGGAAAACTCCCCGACAATTTTGTGGTGATGTTACCGAAAGTAACCATTCCAGAACAACCACAAACATTGGCTAATTTTTTCGATCTACTAGAAGATAATTTGGGGATCGAAAAAGGATCTTTAAAAATGGAAATGATGGTGGAAACCACGCAAGCCATTTTGGATATTGACGGCATCAATCCACTTCATCGCTTCATCCGCGCCAGCCATGGTCGTTGCATTGCGATGCATTTTGGAACCTATGATTATACAGCATCTTGCAACATCACAGCCGTGTACCAACAGATGGATCATCCCGTTTGTGATTTTGCGCATCACATGACCAAAGTCGCTTTAGCACATACCGGTATATGGTTAAGCGATGGCGCCACCAACATTATGCCGATCGGTCCAAACAGAGGAGAACTGTCAAACGAAGAATACCTCGAAAATCAAGAAGTCGTACACATGGCTTGGAAAAAAGGATACGATCACATTCGTCATTCTCTTTGGAATGGATTTTACCAAGGCTGGGATTTGAACCCTGCTCAATTGCCGATGCGTTACACAGCTGTCTATGCTTTCTTTTTGGAAAGCTACCATTTGGCGGTTGATCGTTTGAGTACTTTTGTTGACAAAGCAGCACGTGCTACTTTGATCGGAGATACTTTTGATGATGCGGCTACAGGTCAAGGTTTATTGAATTATTTTTTACGCGCCCTGAATAGTGGAGCAATAACAGAAGAAGAAGTCCTTGCAACAGGATTGACATTAGAAGAAATCAGAACCCGATCTTTTAAGAAAATTTTAGAAGGTCGAAAAAGAATTTAAGTATTGCAGACGACTTGGAGATTTATAAAAGACAATATAAAAGACAATATACCAACGGTACTATTGTATGTCGTTGAGAGTACGGGGAGTTCTCCAGGCCGAAAAGGTTTTGTAATGGCTGTCAATCAAAAAGGCATTTTTGAAGGAACCATCGGTGGTGGGATTATGGAAGTCAAAATGATAGAGTTGGCCAAATCCAAATTAGCAAAAGGAGATCTAGAACCGGTTATTCGCCAACAATTTCACGATAAAAAACACACAAAAAATAGGTCAGGTTTAATTTGCTCAGGAGAACAAACTGTGGTTCTCTTTCCGCTACAAAATTCAAATTTAGAAACGATTGACTCCATTGTAAAACGGAAAGAAAACCTTTTTTTAGAAATGTCTTCAAAAGGATTTTCCTTGACAAAGGATAGTGAACAGGATTCCATTCAAATAAATTCTTCTGAAGATTTTTTTGTAAAAATAAAAATTGCCCCACCAAAACGAATTCATATTTTCGGAGGAGGACATGTAGGAACAGCTTTGTCAAAGCAAATGGCATTTCTTAATTATTACGTTGTTCAATATGATGATAGAATGGATTTGGTAACCATGCAAGCCAATTCATATGCACACGAAAAGAAGATCATTGACTTCGGAAACTTGCCAATCAATTGCGAAATTCAAAAAGAAGATATTGTAGTAATTGTTAGCTTCTCCTATCGAACAGACAAAACCATTTTGCTTAAGCTATACAAAGAACCCATTGCATTCATCGGAATGATGGGAAGCGATGCAAAAATCAAAACCCTCAGAGCAGAGATGCTAAAAGAAGGAATAAATGAAAACGATCTAAAACATGTTCACATGCCAATAGGAGTGAATATCTTTAGCAAAAAAGCAGAAGAAATCGCAGTAAGTATCGCCGGCCAAATCATCCTAGAAAACAATAGGAATTTGCCAACGGGAAGATCGTATGATTGATTTTATAGTTTGAATTATAATCTCCAGTTAAGTGATATCTTTGAAGCAAACTGACATTATATAAACAAGCTCCAGAGGAGCGATACCTTTGTAGCCAATTCAAAGATAGATTTCTAAGCTCCGTAGGTGCGAAACCTAAAAAATAAAAACATGAAACTCATCCCAGCATTCGTCCTAGCCTATTCCGATTCCGGTTTCACCAACCCACACGAAGTTGTACAACCCGACGACGCACAAGATTGTGCAGGAAACTTCACCCACATGGGAGCAAAATACTC
>CALIAG010000084.1 GCA_938041325.1 uncultured Saprospiraceae bacterium
AGCACCTCCAATTGTTACAAAGAAGGCAATCAACTTATAATAAGGGTTATTAAAAATGGCTTGGGTAAAATAAGGGTGATGAACGAGGTAGTCGGTAAAGACCCAAAGGCCCCAAATGATACAAATAATTTTTGTCAGGTAGAGAAGTGAGGTATTTTTTGGGTTGGGCACTTTTGGGGAATTAGGTTTTTTGTTCGTTTTATTTGATCAAATATATAAAATTTGCAGATTTAATTACTAGTACTTTATGAAGTAAATTCAATAGAGAAGTGACCATTTTTTATTTTGGATAAACTATGTACATGGCAAAAGGAGATATTAAATGTGAAAATAGTATTAAAAGGAAAAATTATGTAGGGTTTTTTCTAATAGAAGTTTAGATTTTCAACTTATGGAAAAATTAGAATAAGTTTTTCTAGAGAGATCAACCTTGCAGAAATAGAGGTTTTTATTGGGCATACTCATCGAGTTAAATTTTTTACCTTTTCTTTCTCAACATCTTCTCAAAACACCAAATCATCAAAATCATCCCAGTCATAAAAATGGGAATCAATTCAATCCCCGTTCCATTTGTTATGGTGGTATGCCAGCCTGGAATAAGCGAAATGGCAAAAGCGAAATGTGGAACCCCCTGAAATAATATATCTAAAAAGAGGTAGGATAAAATTGCAATTTCTAAACGATGTTGAAATTTTTCATTCTGACGAATTCGACGAAATAAATTGAAAGAAGAGGCCAGCGTTAAAACGGAGGAAAAGAAAAAGAATACTAAGAAATATCTCCAGTACGGGAATCTCTCCCAAAAAGCAAACTGCTCATAAAGATATCCTGAATAAAATGCAATGAAAAGTTCAATTGTAGGTTGTAAGAAATGATAGAGTCCAAGAATTCCAATTAATAATCGATGTGCTTGAGTATATTTTTGCAAGCGAGGAAAGAGGTAAATGAAAATACCTAAGAGCACCCATGTCAAATAGTGGGTTATCATATCGTCAACCAATAATTCAACTTCAACACAAAAGCCCGGGTTTTCAAACCAAAATTCTCAACAGAATAATTATCGGTATAGACTATGAATAAATCAGACATTGGAGAATAACGCCATTGTAGTCTGCTGTTGATGTTGAAGTTATCTGCTTGGGTGTTGTATTGTAAAAAGGTGGTCCAAAACATATTCTTATTGAAGTTGATTTCTATTTTTGGACCGATCAGCCACAAACGCGCTTCTCCAAAATTTTCGGGTAAAGTCACAATGTTTCGTTCAAAATTCAATGCGAATACGCCCCAAGGTTGTTTCCTGTAATTGATCTCTGCTTCAAATTGAAAAATAGATCCGTTATAAAATTCACCTATAGAAAAACCTAATTCGTAGCCAAATAATTTTCTACTATTCGAATCATAACCTATATCAAAAGTGGTGTAATTGTAAACGCCAACTGGAAGATTATCGTACAGGTCCTCGTCAATCAAATTGGTCTCAAAAGGAAGCGTTTCAGAAGTGAAATTCACTCCAACAGAAAAGCCAGAAGTATTTTTAAGATTTATATTATAGCTTGCTTCAATGCGGGATAGATTTCTTGACCAATCTTCATTCCACACATTAAAAAGTTGCAGTCCAATGGCTTGACGATTGAATATACTCGTACTTTCATTTTTTGGAAAAATTCTAAAAGTATAATCACTGAATAATTGGTGATAACCCAAACGAACGGTAGTATCACGTGCGGCATCATAGTTATCCAACCTTCTAATAAAACCAACGTCTGCGATATAGTTCTCTCCGACACTGGCAAAAGAATTCAGCGCTTCAAACCTTTTTACAGAATAATTAAAACCAGTTTGAAAAAAATTGGTCTTGGCAAATTTTTCTGGTTTGATAGATCCATGAATACCAGCCCAAGCCGACCATTTACCATCAGGGACTACATAATTAAATTCTCCACCAAAATTTCTTCCGAAATCATTTTTATCCACTTCACCACCTGTGAAAGATTGCCGGTTGATATAAATGCCTTGTATCGAAGACCTCTTGAATATTCTTTGTTGAAAAGTTGCCACAGAATAATTCTGCGCAGCTTGTTCATCCGTCTTACCTGTTTGCATACTCATAAGCCCAACACGTAGGCTCTCCGTTAGGTTACCGCTCAAGCGAGCTCCTCCAACAATAGGTATTGCGTTTCCATCATCATCCAAACCAATTCTTCTAGAAAAGAAAGGGCGAATGGGACGAATTCCATAGTCCGCAAACAAATCACTGTTTTCTAAAAAGAAGGTTCTCCGTTCCGGAAAAAATAGATTGAATCGGGTTAAGTTGGTTTGTTGGACATCAACCTCAATTTGCGAGAAATCAGGGTTCACCGTCAAATCTAAATTAAGCGAAGAGCTAACAGCAACTTTAGCATCCAAGCCCAAGTCGAAAGTAGGTTCAACAGTTCCATCGCCATCTTCATAGTCTTGAGAAACACCCCCGGTAATATACGGGATGATCGAAAAATTAGATTTTGTTTCTGAAGGAGGTTCTTTCCATTCCAATGTACCCATAAAAGAGATATCGGTACCGTTCATCTGCAAAGGAATCTTGGCCCAAGTGGAGTAGGCGTTGTTCCCCAAATCACATCGAATAAAATTTATTCCCCATTCTTTGATATTGGGATTGTATCTCAAGGTTTTAAAAGGAATTGCCATTTCGAGTGTCCACGAACCATCTTCATTCTGATTGGTTTCCACAAACCATTTATTGTCCCAGTCTCGGCTCATCCCATCGCCGCCTGATCCCATACCAGAAAGCAAACCTTCCGTCTGTACTCCCAATGGATTGGTGTAAAATATAAAACCATTGGTTTGCTGATTCAAAGGATCTAGCATAACGCCAAAACCATCGGAGCCCCAAATCATAACATCTCGTTTTAAGGTACGAATGACATGTTCACCATCATCAAAACAGGTCGCAGCGATATAAAGGAAGTTTTCATTATAAGTGGCTTTGACTTCTGTTTTCAACGGAACTTCTCCGGTATCTTTCGGCCATTTGTAAAAAAAGTCTTTTGCCGTTTTGGCATTTTTCCAACTTTGCTCCATCATTAAACCATCAATCATGATTTTATCACTAGCTGGTTGGATTTCTAGTCGGAACTTGTCTTTATTCACTCCTGTTTGAGCATTTAGCGCAAAGCAGAAAAACAAAGTACATGTGTATATGAGCGCGGGTTTCAGTTTCATCTTAATCTTAGGTAATAATGGTTCTCGACAGTTCAAAACAAAGGTATCAAAATCTTAAATAAGCCTATGACCGATGGGGTAGGAATAGACGAAATGCAATTTAAAGAACATGAATGTAAAACCATCTGCACAAGAATTTAGTTCACTTCCTTTTTGATTGTTTGTTAGATCGAAGTTTTTATATTTAGAGAATATTTAAAATATTACAAATTGTTAGGTACAAACCCTTATACGACGGTACAGGTGAATAAGTTTAATTCAAAAAAGAAAGAATGACTTTTCAAGAAGTTTTTGATCTAATTCCGATAAGACACGATTGGAATTCGATGTTTATGTTGATCGGAATTGTGCAAGGCTTTTTCCTTTGTATGGTTATTGCCATCAAAAGCAGCGCAGACAATCAATCCATGCGGATCTTGGGCTGGTTTATTTTGGCGACAAGCCTGATCAGCTTAGATGTTTATGCTTGTTATACGGGTTTGATGAAGTATGTTGTGTTTTTAAATGACAGTACGGAGCCCTTGGTTTTATTATTGGGTCCATTGCTTTATCTATTGATTTACAGTTTAATAAAGAAAGAGAAAATCACGCTCAAGAAAAGTTGGTTTCATTTTGTGCCCGCGGTATTGTATCTCCTTATTTCCATTGATTATTTTTTATTGTCGAATGCCTTCAAAATGAATGCCTATACCAATGCGTTTTATCCGGAGATTTCGGACATTCCAGATGTGAAAATAGCGAATTGGTTTACCTACACGGTTAGGGATCAATGGCGATGGATCCTTTTATCAAGTCTGTGTTTTTATCTAATTCTCTGTATTGTTTTTACTTTTCAAAATAAGGGACGCTTTCCATCTTTAAAACCGTTTTCTTTGGAAGTGAATAAGTATACTTTTACAAAGATTTCAATTCTAGGTTTATTTATCATTTTACTCACGATTTTTCTTGTTTATCTTTTGAATGAAGATGATGGAGGAGACCATATTATCATTCTTTTTTTTACCCTAATAATTTTAATCATTTCATTTTTAATGCTAGCAGAATCAAAGTTTTTTGACAAATCCTGGGTGGCAGATAAATACGATACTTCCGGTCTTAAATCCGACCATAAAAATATCTACAATAAGATCATTGCCTTCTTTGAAAAAGACCCCTTTTATCTAGAAAGTACTTGTACTTTAAAGACAATGGGTAAAAAGTTGGATATCCCGCCCAACTATATTTCTCAAGCAATCAATACAGAGAACGGCCAAAACTTCAATGATTTTATCAACGAATTTCGGATAAAAGAAGCTTGTAAAAGATTGCAGTCAAAAGATTTCAAACATTTGAATGTCGAAGGCATAGGCCACAGTACTGGATTCAATTCTAAATCTGCTTTTTACGCAGCCTTCAAAAAATACACTGGCTTGACGCCGAAGGCTTTTGCTGATCAAAATGTACCCGGAACCTAATTTTTCGACTTGTTTTCCCACTTTCTTGTCCTTTATTGCAATTCAGAACTTCCTGAAATCTATAAAACTAGACTTATCGCTAACAAAGTCCCACTTTTGGTTTTAACCAAAAGTATGATTTATGCAAACTAAAGTAAGGAGATATGATTTGGACTGGCTTAGAGTATTGGTTTTTGGCTTATTGATCTTTTATCATGTAGGAATGTATTTTGTTCCGTGGGGCTGGCATGTCAAAAACAATGTGATTTATGACTGGATGATTTGGCCCATGCTGTTTGTAAACCAGTGGCGTTTATCCATCCTATTCGTCATCTCTGGTATGGGAACCTGTTTTGCACTTTCGCATCGAAATGGAGGAGTATTCAGATGGGAAAGAATAAAGAGGTTGGGCCTGCCTTTAATCTTTGGAATGCTTGTGGTTATTCCTCCACAAGTATACTTTGAACGCTTGGCTTCAGGTGCTTTTGTGGGAACTTATTACGAGTACTTAAGTACAGTTGCTTTTCAAGGCATCTATCCCTCAGGAAACATCAGTTGGAACCACCTCTGGTTTTTGCCCTATTTATTGTTTTATTCATTGGCGATGAGTCCAGTCTTTGTATATCTGAGAAACAATAAAGAGAGTAGGGTGATTCG
>CALIAG010000085.1 GCA_938041325.1 uncultured Saprospiraceae bacterium
TCCTGTTTTGAATGTCGGGTTGAAATATATTGACCATACAAAAATTGACCAGCAAGAACTTCGATCAATTGGCCTGTCGTAAGATCATAGTCCTGGAAAACCTTTTTACTCAATAAATCTATATCCAACCAGCTCTTTATATTTTTAATAGACAGTGTCCCTGAAGCTTCAAAATCTAAGTCAGGTAGTGCCTCCGTTGGGATATTGCTTCTTCTTACTTTTTGATCTAACGTAGCTTCAAAAAATCGAGAGAAATTTTGATCAAATATGAATTTAGAATGTCCGTTTATTACACCTCTGTCAAATGATAACGTGCTGACTATGTGATTCTTATCGAATTGAAATTCTCTTTCAAATAAATCAAGTATTTTTAAGACAGTTTCACTACTTTCGATTGCTTTCAAACTGTTGACAATAACCAAGTCTTTTTGATTTTGTTTAAATAAACTTTCATGTGAAAATTGATCTCGGTTAAATGACAAATCAGTAGCCAGGTATTTTTCTAAATCCTCTGCACTAAATACTCCCTTATTTTTATCAACCAAAATACATACGTCTTGATTCCATAGAATTGCCTGTCGGTCATTGATCAAAAGGATTTTACCAGATTCTGATTGAAGAATATCATTCTTATTAATGGATGAAATAAAATGGTTTAATTTCTTTAGATGGTAAGTTTCGAAAACCAAACCATTCACCATCGATTCATCAATTTGTTCTGCAAAATAATAAATGTGATTATTAAGGTTTAGGCCTGAATTAAAGGGGTCTTCCAAAACGTCAATTAAATCTGGGAATTGCTTACCAATTTTTTGGATAAGGTCGCGGTAATAGACTTCGTTCTGGAAAGATTCAAACTTTCCCTTTTCCCAAAGTGCTTCTAAATTTAAACAAGCAACAGTTTGAGCATTGTGAGGCAAGTAAGTATAAATGGATTTGCTTTTGAAAAACAAATTCTGAGAGCTGGTAACCAAAAATATTAAGAAAACAAGCATCAAGCTTGTCATTACAATTTTTATAGTGTTCATCAAGATATGTTCTTTACAGTCACTTCAATTCCAATCAAATACATGAAAATTCACATTGGCAATCCCTTTTAACGATTTTCAACTTTCAAAGATTTAAAATCGCTAAAAATTTAACATTTTCACCTTTCAATACATTACAAAGCCGTAAATACTAAATACCAATCAAGTCGCCCTTTTCGCCTTTTCCCACACCACTGATTGTTTGCCATTGATAATTCTAAAGAAACCCCGATACACAGCATAGTTCATAATGCAAAAGTAATAAGGAACAAAGAAAGCCTTAAACTTGAGTTTTCGCCTCTCAAATAGCCAACCGATTAAAGCAGAAATGTAAAAAATGAGTTGACAAGCGAAAACAAACTTATAGAACGGATTTCCAGACATTGCCAAAATAGCATTGACTACGAAAATGATTGGAAGAGCCAATGGAGCTAAAGTCCAACGCAGAACGCGATGCGAAACATATTGAAAAGTCAAAACACCATGTTTAAAAGGATTGAGAAGAGGCAATAATCGCATGATTGCTTGAATTCCACCAGCTGCAATTCTGATTTTACGCTTCAATTCTTCTCCAACGGAAGCCGAAGAGTTTTCTACAGCGTAAGCTTTTGGCTCATATCTCACCAAATTGCCCTTTGCCGCAATTTTTAAAGTCATGTAAAAGTCTTCTATAATAGTGTCCTCGGGGACGGCTTGATACAATTCTGTGCGCAAGGAAAACAATTCGCCTGCCGCTCCGACCACGGAATACAGCTCTGAATCCCATTCTTTCAATTTTGATTCATATTTCCAGTAGATTCCTTCTCCTGCAGAGTTGGCAGCATCTTTATCATCCAAGCTGATCCTTTTCTCACCAGCAACCGCTCCAACTTGGGGATTTTGATAATGTCTTACAATATTTTTAATGGCCTTTTTGTTCACTACAGTGTTAGCATCAGTATATATGACTATAGGCGTTTTAACAAACTCCATAATTCGCTCTACAGCAGCTATTTTCCCACGTCTTGCATCTTCATGATACAAAACATGCTTTACATCAGCCGGATATTGGTACTTTTCTATCAATACTGGAGTCTGATCAGAACTACCATCAGTTACGAATAAAAAGGTGATTTTATCTTTTGGATAATCAAACTCTAAACAGTTTTCAATTTTATCTATAATCCAATCCTGTTCATTATAGGCAGCAACAACGAATGTGACATCTGGCAGGTCTTTATCAGCTGGAATTACAGGTTCTTTAAATTTTCCTTTAAATATTCTTTTTAGCTGTACCATTATATATAGTACCAAGCCATACCCCAAATAAGAATAAAATACAAGGAATAAACAGATCCAAAACACAAAAATCAAAATAGTATAAGCCATAAGCTGTCAATCAAAAATATATTTCTAAAACGCTGAATGTTGTAAATTGAAATACAAGGGGCTTCCAAAGAATAGTGTAAAATGTTGATTTACAATTGTTTAATCTGTTATTTACCTTACGAAAATTGTAGGATTGTATTTTTCTTTAACAATTCTAAAGAAAGGCGAAGGTATTAAATAATGAAGTTTAAATCAATTCTAACTGTTATACGCTTTATAACAGCCTTGTTTCAAAAAAAAAAATATTTTTTTTTAGGAATTTTTTTATTTGATATTATTTCTCTTTTTCCACAAGAGGTTAGTTAAAATTAGGCTTCCATATAATTTCACAGAAAAAAATATTGTTTTTGAGACCATAAATCATTCGTAGAATGGAGCCCTTAAGGTAAATTAACTAAGTTTCAATTAAATTTCCGTTACTTTGTGACAAGTTAAGAGTCTAAAAAATGACTTATTACGCAGGCTTACAAAAGTGTAACCGATAGCAATTAACATAATACAATATTTACCCTTTTTTGGGTATGCACTTGATCACAAACCATTGTACCTTTGCTTTGTTGAAAAGCATAGACTAGTTTAAAAGTGCTTATTATATGTAAGACCTTAATATATATAAATTAATTACTATATTTTTTGTAAAAAGGTCTTTTAAATTATGTGTTATTATCTAAATAGTTTAACTTTGTATTAAAGTTTAGTAATACGCTACTTAGTCCTGTGAACTGTACTTTTAAGCTAAATTAACCGGAGTCCATTTCCTACGTATTTCTATCTTAGATTACTCCCTTTAACCGTCCCCCTTTAATTTAAAAGTTACTAGTTCTCTTACGTTGACATTCCCCCATGTTGTCATTAAAAGACAATGTTGAGGAAGTATCCCAACCGTCCTTAAAACTGAGAAATCCCCCTTGTACACACATGTGTACATACAGACATTTGTTTGTTTAATTAGGTGGATTTTAAAATAAAAATAGAACGGTATGATCGGCAAAAAGAACATAATGATAATTGAAGACCATGAGAGCATTCGCTTACTCCTTGGACGGTTCTTAAGCAAAAATTATAACGTTAGTACTAAAAAAGATGGCCTAGAAGGCTTGGCTTGGCTAAGAAGTGGCAACATTCCTGATTTAATAGTCTTAGATCTTGATATGCCAAGATTGCCAGGTATTGAATTTCTAACCAACATACGAAGCAGCGGCTTTTATAGGAATATTCCTGTAGTTATAGTTTCTGGTGAAGATGTCAGTAAATATATGGAGCAGATTGAAAAGCTAGGTATTAGCGGATTTGTTCCAAAACCCTTTAACCCAATAGAACTCAACAATAAAATAGAAAAAGTCCTGAATTCAAACGGACAATTAGTAACAGCTAATTGATGTACTGTTTTTTGAATGTTAAAAAATACACTACTCTTTAAAACACAATTTTTAACGCAAACTACAGACACTAAAAACAACACTTATGAACGAATTGTCTACACTCGTTGAGGCAGATACAAGTGAACTTATTGTATTGGGATTTCATGCAAAATCTCCAGAACTACCGGCTTGGTATGATTCTAAAGGAAATGAAATTTTCAGAAAAGATTTTGGTTCTACTTCACAATTGCTAAGATTCTTAGAATCAAATGGTTCTGAAATTATGCCTTATGGTGTTATTTGTAACTTAGATTATCTATCTGCAGAGAATTTCAAACTAGTTAAGTCGCTTAAGAAAAGAAAAGAAACTGCTTGTATTCCAATCATTGCAATCACTCATGATTTAAAATCTATCGACGCAGTTGAAATGATTAAGATGGGATTGGATGATGTGTTTTCTGCTCCTTTCAAATGGTCTGACGTGAGAAGAAGATTAGAATTTCTAAATATCCATAAAGAAGGATTACTTGCAATGGAAAACATTCCGCAAGAAAATCTTAATCCTAAGATCTCAGTTTTCAAAAGAGCTTTTGATATCGCTTTCGCCTCTGCAGTTCTGTTGGTTTTAAGTCCTTTGTTATTGATCATTGCGATTCTTATCAAATTAGAATCTCCTGGACCTATAATTTATAAATCAAAAAGAGTTGGAACAGGATACAGTGTATTTAACTTCTTGAAGTTTAGATCAATGTGCCAAAATGCTGATGCAAAATTAGCACAACTTGCTCACTTAAACCATTACGGCGATTCTGAAAATACTCAGTTTGTAAAATTGAACAATGATCCTCGTATCACTAGTGTTGGAAAAATCATTCGTAAAACCAGTATAGACGAACTTCCTCAACTTTTTAATGTATTAAAAGGAGAGATGTCAATCGTAGGAAATAGACCTTTGCCTCTATACGAAGCAGAGCAAATGACCAAAGATAACTGGGCAAAACGCTTTTTAGCTCCTGCAGGTTTAACCGGTCTTTGGCAAGTATGCAAAGAAGGAAAAGACAACCTTACCGTTGAACAAAGAGTTGGATTGGATGTGAAATACGCCGAAACAAACAACTTCTTACTAGATATTAAGATTATATCTCAAACATTACCTGCAATGATTCAAAAAGAATCGTAGGCTGATCTAATCTTTACAAATAAAATACCTGCCCAAATATTTTGAGCAGGTATTTTATTTTAATCGCTAATCTCTTCACTTTCCTAAGAATATTTGATATTTACGACCTAAATTGGCATTCATTCAGAGAATTGCTGTTTTAGGCAGAATATTTGAATTTGTAAAGCTAAATACAAACAGGTTTACTCCGCAATTAAGATCAATAGGAATGGCAAGCAAACTACCTTTAGTTTCCATAATAACAGTCAATTATAATCAAGCCCAAGTTACGCTTGAAATGCTAGCTTCTTTAAAAGAATCTTCTTTTCAGAATATTGAGGTAATAGTGGTGGACAATGCTTCCAAAATCAATCCTAAACCTTTAATCTTAAAGCATTTTCCTGATGTAAAAGTGATACTCAGCAAAGAGAATTTAGGCTTTTCTGGGGGAAATAACATTGGAATTCGAGCGGCGAAAGGAGATTTCCTATTCTTTATCAACAACGATACGGAGGTAACCAAAGATTTAATTCAAACGTTATTGGATACTTTTGAAAGCAATCCAGAAATTGGCATCCTAAGCCCTTTGATCTGCTATCACCCAAGACCAAAAGGATATGAAAAAGATGTAATCCAATATGCTGGAACCACAAAGGTGAACGCCATGACGGCAAGAAATACGACGATTGGTGAGATGGAAATGGATGAAGGACAGTATATAAAAGCAAGGCCAACAGCGTACGTTCATGGCGCAGCAATGATGACAACTCGTAAAGTAGTAGAAGAGGTTGGATTGATGCCAGAATTGTTTTTCCTATATTATGAAGAATTGGACTGGAGCGAACAAATCAGAAGAGCAGGATACAAGATATACTTACAACCTGATGCTAAAATATTTCACAAGGAATCTATTTCTGTAGGGAAGTCCAGTGTTTTGAAAACCCATTATCTGAACAGAAACCGGGTTTTGTTCGTAAGAAGGAACAGAGGATTTTTTGAAAGAATAATGTTTTATATTTTCCTCCTTATTTTCACCATCCCAAAAAATACGGTACTATTTATACTTAAAGGCGAATGGGATCATTTAAAAGGGTTTTGGAAAGCCATTATTTGGAATTTGAAAAACAGCGCTTTTGAAGAAAATCCACCTAAATTGATTCGAAAAGAGCCTTTAAGAACCACAAAAACTGAATTTTAATCTAATTTTACACCATGCACCTTATCACTTATATAGTAGTAGCCTTAAGTTGTTTCTTTGCCTTCTTTCTGGTGTTTCCTTTTTTTAAGGTTTTTCTATCCTTGTTCACAAAAGAAAAAATTGTTGATAAAGGAAAAGAGACCAAAGAATATGATTTCGGTTGTATTATCACTGCTTATAGAAACTCAGATATCACTAAACCAGGAGTGAAATCCTTGTTGGAACAGAATTATAAGAATTTTGAAATTTATGTAGTGAATGACAATTGTGAGAAAGTAGATTATGGCGTCGAGAATGAAAAGCTATCTGTTTTTTTTCCAGACCCAGCATTGAAGTTGAAAGCGAAATCAATAATCTACGCAATTGAAAAGTTCAAAAGAAACCACGAATACATTGTCGTATTTGACGCAGATAACTTAGCCCATCCTGACTTTTTAAAAACCATTAATAAATACATCAACAATGGATACCGTTCAGTTCAAGGTCAACGGACTGCGAAAAACTTAGACACGGTCTACGCATGTGCTGATGCAACTGGCGAGTTTTATAAAAATTATGTAGAAAGATTGGTTCCCTATTTGATTGGATCGTCTTCTGTGATCAGTGGTTCAGGAATGGCGGTTGAAAGTGAGCTCTACAAAGGTTATTTAGCAAGCCCAGAAATCGAACAAGGCAAACACCTTTGGAAGAAGATGCTTCAAGAAGATAAAATTCTTCAGAACTATCTCCTTCGTAAAAACGAAAAAATCTCCTACGCTTGGGATGCTATAATTTATGATGAAAAAGTTACAACGGCTGAGCAAGTAGAAACACAACGGAGTCGTTGGTTGTATTCTTACTTTCAAAATCTTCCAAATTCATCTGGACTGGTATTAAAAGGTCTGTTGAATTTCAGTTGGAATCAGGTTATGTTTGGTTTAATCACCATAGCACCGCCGCTTTTTATTCTAATGTTTTTCTCCGTTGTAATGATGGTGATATCATGGTTTGTAGCACCCACAATGAGTTATATTCTTTTAGCTTCCTTGTTCGTATTTGTTGGAAATATATTATTCACATTATACCTTTCTAAAGTTCCAGCAGAAATTTGGAAAGCTTTATGGGGAATGCCTTTATTCGTTTGGAATCAAGTGACGGCACTTTTCAAAATGAAGGATCCTAATAAAAATTTCAAACATACGGAGCACAATAGATCTTTCACTATTGATGAAGTAATTAAAAACTCCAACGATAAGTCATCTTGATCAACGCTCGACCACAATCTTGGATCTTAGGGTTTTCTATAATGATTAATTTGCTATTATTAATAGCAGTGGCATTTATCATCAATCACATGGGAGGCTTGAAATACTTCGTCTACAAGGTTAACAATAGAGGTTTAGCTGGTCAATACGAACACCGTAAAGCACTTTTTCAAAGTATGAACTTACCACTTAATAAAATAGTCTTTCTTGGCAACAGCCTCACCGAGCAATGCGAATGGGCAGAGTTGTTTGGTAATACTGATATGTACAACAGAGGGATCTCGGGGGATGGAACAGCCGGAGTTTTAGATAGAATGGACCTTATCCTAAAAGCACAACCTAGAAAAGTGTTTTTAATGATTGGAATCAACGATTTACTCTTTATTTCCAAAAATGAAATTTTAGAGAATTATGAAAAAATTCTAATGAGTTTCAAAGAAAAAACGTCCAGTACCGAAGTATTTGTTCAAAGTATTCTCCCTGTAAATAATGAAGTGAAACGAATTGGAATAAAAAACACAGATATAGTTGAGCTAAATAATGGAATTAAAACTTTAGCAAGCAAGTTTGGCTATGAATATGTAGATTTGCACTCGCAATTCAAAGATGAAACAAATATGCTCAAAAGTAGTTTCACACAAGACGGCATTCATCTGAATGCAAAAGGTTATCAGGCATGGAAAAATGCCATTATTGAAAAAGTAGAAAACTGATTTTAGTTAGCATCGAATAATGATTTTTAACAGCGTCGCATTCCTGGTTTTTATCGCGATTTTTTTACCACTTTATTTTTCTTTAAAGGGTAAGGCTCGGTTATTATTATGTCTAGTAGGCAGCTACTTCTTCTATGGATGGTGGGATTGGCGCTTTTTAAGTCTTATCGTATTTTCAACACTTATAGATTACTTCGTTGGACTCAAACTAGACAAGACAGAAGATCAGTCAACTAGAAAGCAATTGTTGACCGTTTCTATGGTCATTAATCTTGGTTTTTTAGGATTTTTCAAATACTTCAATTTCTTCATTGATTCCTTTCAGGATGTATTGTCATCCGCAGGCATGTATGCAGGGAGTAGTACCCTTAATATAATCTTACCGGTTGGTATATCATTCTATACTTTTCAATCGATGAGTTATACAATCGATGTCTACTACAAAAAAATAAAAGTTGAATCTGATTTTATACGCTTTGCGACTTTTATCTCATTCTTTCCGCAATTGGTCGCAGGCCCAATAGTTAGAGCTTCTGAATTCTTACCTCAATTCCAAAAAGATCGAAAATTTGAATGGGACAGGCTAACGGCCGGTTTAGGACAAATCCTCTGGGGCTTCTTTAAAAAGGTTTGTGTAGCAGACTCTTTAGCGCCTTTTGTAGATCAATGCTTTGCAGACCCGGGAGGTTTTTCTTCTATTCATCTTTTGATTGGAGTGATCTTCTATTCCTTTCAAATCTATTGTGATTTCAGTGGATATTCGGACATCGCAATTGGATTAGCTAGAATATTGGGATTTGATTTTCCGGACAATTTTCGGAAACCTTACTTTTCGAAAAACTTCAGTGAATTCTGGACCAGATGGCATATTTCGTTGTCGAGCTGGTTGAGGGATTATCTATATATTCCACTCGGCGGAAATCGCGGAGGAAGCTTTGGGTCTTATTTTTTCATTTTGATTTTTATGGCCCTCGCTGTTATTATGACAGGCTGGTGGTGGTTGTTCGCTTTACAGTTAGCAGTCATTGTAGGGACTTATATTTATATGAAAGGAGGAGATAGCAATAAGATCATGGCCTTCAATTATATGAACCTGATGGTAACGATGTTATTGGGAGGTCTGTGGCACGGAGCCAATTGGCCATTTGTGTTTTGGGGATTTTTGCATGGCTTCTACTTAATCGTGCAACGTTTGGCAAGTCCTTCTTGGAACAAAGCAATGGATACCATACGG
Organism: uncultured Saprospiraceae bacterium; assembly: GCA_938041325.1. Lineage (GTDB taxonomy): Bacteria > Bacteroidota > Bacteroidia > Chitinophagales > Saprospiraceae > CALIAG01. The sequence continues at coordinate 9,306 of CALIAG010000085.1, forward strand.
GTACCAAACATGATCCAGAATTTTATTGCAATAGCCATCGTTTATTTCTTTACGAACTTAGCTTGGATTTATTTTAGGTCACCAAATTTCCAAATAGCTACGGATGTAATTACGGGAATAGCCTCTTTCGAGAATTTTAACTTTGGCAGTATTATCAATAAATTTTGGGTAATAAAAGGAGTTATTGTAATTGCTATATTAATAGGAGTAGAAATGCTCGATGAAAGAGTAAGGCTTTATAAAGTGGTGATGAAAAACCCCACCTTTAGAGTTGCTTCCTTTGCGGTATTACTTTGGTTGATTGCATTCTTTGGAAGCTTTGGTTCAAATTCATTTATTTACTTTCAATTTTAAATTTTTTGAAAAAGATAATCTGGATAATAGTATTGTTATTTTTAGTCTTCATTGGAGACAGGGTAGGAGGCATGCTCTTATCTGAGCTTGCATTGAAGAGTAATTTCCGATATTCTAGATTGTACAATGGTTCAGCCAAAAGCGATATTCTCCTTGTCGGAAATTCAAGAGGTTTAATTTTTTACCAACCTTATATTGAAGAATTAACAGGTAAAAGCACTCTTAACATCAGTTATAATGGAATGCCAATAGATGTGGCAAAAGTAATGGTGGAAGACTATCTTGATAAATACGGTAACCCAGAATCCGTTCTCATTGATGTCACGATGTGCGATAGAAAAAATGGAGCATTAATCAGTGGGTTTAATTTTTATACTTCAGAGAGCCCACGCCTGGCAAAGCTTATTAGCAAGGCTTCACTTACGTCTTACAACGGAGGTTTAGTAAGCAAGCTTTATAAATGCAATGGAGAAATATTTCAAAGAGCAATTTACTATTTGAAAGGCTCGGATGAAGACTGGTTAACCGATCGATTGATTACAGATCACTTTTTGGAAAATGTTGAAACCGCTGAAGTTTTGGATTTTAACTTTGATAAAGGAGAAGATTACGATACTGATAAATCATCTCTTTTAATTGATTTAAAAAACTTGGTTC
>CALIAG010000086.1 GCA_938041325.1 uncultured Saprospiraceae bacterium
AATTTGCAATAATCCGAAATAATTTTCTCACCTATCTGCTTGGTCCGCGCATAGGGACTTTCTGCTTCTTCGAATGCAGTATCTTCCGTCACTGGAAGGTCTTTCGCATTCCCATAAACAGAACAAGAGGAAGAGAAAATGAAATTTTCTACTTTATATTCAACCGCACATTTCAAGACATTGACCAAACTTGACAGGTTATTGTCGTAATAACCCAGTGGATCTTCACAAGATTCTCCTACTGCTTTGCGAGCTGCAAAATGGATTATCCCTGCAAAATTGTTTTCTTTAAAGATTTGCGCAGTTTTTTCGTAATCACATAAATCAACTGCATAGTTTTTTACTGCTATCCCAGTAATTGCTTTTACACCAATTAAAGCTTTTTCACTTGAATTAATGAGGTTATCAACGGATACGACTTCAAATCCGTTATCAATCAAGTCAACAATTGTATGGCTGCCTATATATCCGCAACCGCCTGTAACCAATACTTTTTGCATATCAAGATTTTTATTAGGTTTGCCAAACGAGGTTTTTCCTTACCTTTGCAAAGGTAATTAAGTACGTAGACAAATTATTCTAATTGTGATACGCTTATCCACGAATATTGTTTAAAAAAAAGAAAGAAACACGAATGACACTTAATGACCTAGTAAACGAAGTACGAACTATCGCCGAAGCAGCCGGAGCAAAAATCCTTGAAATTTACGCTGATGAAAGTTCATTTCAGGTTGAACAAAAATCTGATGACTCTCCTTTGACCATCGCGGACAAGTCTGCAAATGCCATAATTTGTGATGGATTGGAGAAACTCAAAGCACAATACCCTATCATTTCTGAAGAAAATAAAGCCATTCCATATCAAGAAAGAAAAAATTTCGAAAGGTATTGGTTGGTTGATCCTCTTGATGGAACCAAAGAGTTCATCAAAAGAAATGGTGAATTTACGGTGAATATTGCGCTTATTGAAGACAATCAACCCATTCTAGGAGTCGTATATGTACCCGTGACGGATGAAATGTTTTGGGCAACCAAGGAGGGAGGCGCTTTTCACGAGAAGGACGAAGTTATTCAAAAACTGGATGCTCCTAATTTTAAATTAGCAGATAGTGCTTTAGGAATTGTTTGCTCGCGTTCTCATATGAATGATACAACAAAAGCTTTTGTTGGAAAATTTGATGCTCCTAATTTGGTGGCAAAAGGAAGTTCCTTAAAGTTTTTGATCTTAGCATCTGGTGAAGCTCATGTTTATCCACGCCTTGCTCCTACGATGGAATGGGATACTGGAGCAGCACAAATCATTTTGGAAGAAGCGGGTGGCAGTGTAATTAATAATGAAACCAAAACAGCGCTTTCTTACAACAAAGAAAATTTACTGAATCCACATTTCATTGCTTATGGAAATGTAGATAATCTTAACTAAAAAATGACTCGCCTTTCTGCTGTAATTATTGCCAATAACGAAGGCCATCAAATCGCTACTTGCATTGAAGCTTTGCAAAAAGTGACTGATGATATCGTGTTGGTAGATTCCGGTAGCAGCGATGACACCATAGAGATTGCGAAGAGCTTAGGTGCAAGGGTTTTTGAATATGGCTGGAAAGGATATAGCCAAAATAAAAACTTCGGGAACGAACAAGCCCATTCAAATTGGATTCTCTCTATTGATGCGGACGAAATTTTATCCGAAGACTTAATCGAAAGTATTCATAAGTTGAAATTTCTTGAAAATGAAGTTTACGAATTCGACAGAGCCAATCATTTTTGTGGACAATGGATCAAGTACTGTGGATGGTATCCGGATTGGAAGGTTCGCATTTTTAATCGCAAGCAAGTAAAATGGTCAGGAGATTTCGTGCATGAAACTTTGACCATTCCAGTAACATTTAAAAGGATTCGGTTAACGGGTAAACTATTGCACTATAGTTACGAAAACGATAAGGATCACTTAGATAGAATAGAACGGTACAGTCAACTTTCCGCAGAAAAAATGTTGTCTAAAGGCGAACCCATTAATTATGTAAAAATGTATGGTTCTCCTGTTTTCAGATTTATCAGAACATATCTCCTAAAGCTAGGTTTTATGGATGGAAAGGCTGGATGGACCATAAGCAAACGGAATGCCTATATGGTGTATAAGAAATATCAAAAGCTCAAATGGCTTCATCAAAAAAATCAGCTTTAAAAATTCTTCATGTTTCTTCAGCAAAAACCTGGCGTGGTGGCGAGCAACAGATTAGCTACCTTTTTGAGGGTTTAAACAAAAAAGGAATTGATCAGGCTATTTTTTGTATTGAAAATTCTGAACTAGCTACTCACGCTCAGAAAAAGAATTGGCCCGTTTTTACTTACCATAAAAAATCTTCAATTAATCCTTCCGTTGCAAAAAGACTTAAAAAGGTTTGCAGTGAAAACGGGTTCTCAATCGTTCATCTTCACGATTCTCATGCGCATACTTTTGGAGTAATGAGTCAAGCACTTTTTGGACTAAAGCTGCCAATGGTTTTGCATCGTAGAGTCGACTTTCCTATTTCCAAAAGCTTTTTATCAAAATGGAAATACAACCATTCTTCTATCAAAAAAATCATCTGTGTTTCTGGAGAAATCAAAAATATCCTAAGCAGAGATATTGAAAATACGTCGAAAATTTCAGTAGTGCATAGTGGTATTGATCTAGAGCGTTTCCAAACTGATGCTTCTCAAATACTTAGGCATGAATACCAAATCCCTACAGACCACTTTATTGTGGCCAATATTGCATCCATAGCTCCGCACAAGGATTATTTCACTTTTGTAAATACCGCTGAAATTTTAATAGAAAAGAATCAATCCATCAAATTCCTAATAATCGGTGGAGACGGCGGCGAAAAGGAGGCAATTGTAAATTATATCGCAAGAAAGAAACTCCAATCGTATTTTGTATTGACAGGTTTTAGGAAGGATATGTCCAAGATCATCAAAGAAATAGATCTCTTGTTGTTCACTAGTAAAACTGAAGGTTTAGGAACCAGCATTTTGGATTGTTTGTGTGCAGGAGTTCCTATTGTCGCTACCAAAGCTGGTGGTATTCCAGAAATGATTACGCATAATAAAAATGGAATATTGGCGAGTGTTGGAGATTCACAGGCTTTGGCCAATGGTGTCTTGAATCTAATTAACGATAAAGCTTTAAGAGATCGTTACGCTCTAGCAGGTCAATCTACGGCAAAACAGTTCAGCAAAGAGAATATGGTTCAAAAAGTTGGTACTATTTACCAGACTATCGCGAATATTTAGCCTTCTTCTCTTGAATTTGTTAAATAAAGCATGATTTATTAACAAATAAATTAAGCGAATCCTAAATTTGTACTTCTTTCAGACTCAAGGCACTATTAAAATGCACTGTTTCGTTATTTTAATAGTGGTACCGTTAGGATCAAAGTTCTCAAAAACTGGCCACTACTGAAAATGATAATGTTTATACAAAAGTTCTGTTTTTAGAACTCATCCCCAGCCCTTCGCTCAAGAAAGAAGGGAGTAATCTTTTCATTGGGAAGGAGATTTAATGTTTTGACCAGAGTTCAAGTATGGACAAAAGCTGTATAGTATGAAACAATCACAATATTTCATTCTGATGGCTTTAAACACAATTACTAAGAATCACATTTTATCACCTAAAATTTATAGCCGTGAGAAGATCTCTTTTTATAGCTCTAGGCCTCTGTGCCTTAATCGTAGCCGGATGTGGCGGAGCTAAAAAAACCACAAATAATTCTGGAAATAATAATTCCAATTCCAAGGTAGAGTTCATTAACTCCAATACCCTCACGGCCGTTTTAGATCGTGCAGAATCCAAAGATAAAGTTGTATTCGTTGACTTTTACACTACTTGGTGTATGCCTTGCAAGTTGATGGATGAAGAAGTTTTTACAGACAATACAACTGCTGCTTATTTGAACAAGAATTTCTTGAACTATAAAGTGAATGCAGAAAAGGGCAATGGCCCTAATTTGGCAACAGTTTATAATGTAAGTGTCTACCCAACTTTACTTTTTTTAGATGAAAGAGGACGAGTCCTAGAAAGAAAAGAAGGCGCTGCCTTTTATACCGAACTCAAAGAAATGGGAGACCGAGCTATCGCTGCAGCGAATACTGTACAGTAAGGTTATTCTAAAATTAAATTTGATTGTTAAAGTAGCTCAGGATCTTCTGGGCTGCTGACTTACCCGCGATGGAGACCAAACTGGCTTCATCTGCTTCTTTTATTTTCTTTACGGATCCAAAATGAGTCAATAGCTTTTCTGCTGTTTTATCTCCAATACCTGGAATATCAGTTAACTCCGTTTTCGTAAAATCTTTTGACCTTTTGTTGCGGTGAAAAGTAATCGCGAATCTGTGAGCTTCGTTTCGAGCTTGCTGAATGAGTTTCAGCGATTCTGATTTCTTATTGATATACAATGGAATGGAATCTTCCGGAAAGAAAATTTCTTCCAACCTTTTCGCGATTCCAATAATTGTAATTTTTCCATAAAGTCCTAATTCCTTCAAGCTTACTACGGACGAACTCAACTGTCCTTTCCCTCCATCAATAATAATCAATTGTGGCAAAGGTTTTTCTTCGTCAAGCAGACGCTTGTAACGCCTATAGACCACTTCTGTCATTGATGCAAAATCATCAGGTCCTACAACTGTTTTGATATTAAAATGCCGGTAATCTTTTTTTGAAGGTTTTGCGTTTTTAAAAACAACACAAGACGCAACAGGATAGGAACCTCCGAGATTTGAATTGTCAAAACATTCTATATGCAAAGGAAGGTCTTGCATTTGCAAATCTTCTTGCAGCGTGCGGAGTATCCGTTCGGAAGAAGTTTGTTTGTTTAAACGATTGATTGCGTCCTTGCGCTTTTGAAGCTTGTAATAGGTAACATTCTTTTGAGAAAGGTCCAAGAGTTTTTTCTTATCCCCTATTTGTGGAATAGTTATTTTTAATTCAGGATCCAATAACGGAACTTCAAAAGGCAGTACCAATTCTTTAGTAATACTATTGAATTTTTCTCGCAGCTCTGGAATGGCATAAGCCAACAAATCTTTTTCATCATCATTCAAGTTCTTTGCCATTTCCAAAGTATAGGTTGACATCACAGCTCCGTTTACCACCTTGAGGCAATTGACATAAGCATTCTTTTCATCAGAAGAAATCGTAAAAACATCTATATCTCGAATCACTGTGGAGACTACTGTAGACTTGCCTTGATAATCCTCGAAGGCTGTTAATTTTTCTTTTATTATTTGGGCTTTTTCAAATTCCATTTTTTCAGCGCATTGTCTCATTTCTTCTTTGAAATGATTTTTAACAGCGCCAAAATTTCCCCGCAACATGTTTTTAATTTGATTGATTTTCAAATTATAACCTTCCTCTTCTTCCAATCCTTCACAAGCACCTAAACAATTTTTGATGTGGTATTGTAAACAAACTTTAAACTTCCCTTTTTCAATATTATCTTGAGACAAGTTGAAATTACATGTTCTTAAGGGGAATAAATTTTTGATCAATTCCAGAATGATCTTAAGACGTGTTTTTGAAGTGTAAGGGCCAAAATAAGTTGATCCGTCTCTAATGACTCTTCGCGTGATAAATACTCGTGGAAACCTTTCGCTTTTCACACAGATGTAGGAGTAAGTCTTGCCATCTTTTAAGTGGACATTATAACGGGGTTGGATTTTTTTAATTAAAGTACTTTCAAGGAGCAGTGCGTCTGCTTCTGTTTCTACAATTGTGTATTCAAAACGGTGCGCGTTTTTGACCATTGTTCTGGTCTTATGTGCGCGGTGTTTTCTTTCTCCAAAATAAGAAGCCAAACGCTTTTTCAGGTCTTTTGCTTTTCCAACATAGATGACCGTTTCATTGGGATCAATGAATCGATACACTCCCGGATCGTGCGGGATTTGGTAAGCAATTTCCTGATAGTCTTTTGTCGTCATTTACGGGTTGGGTGATTGGTTGAGGGTTCCCTGTTCCTCTGCTATTTAAAAGACCAAATGCAATGTCAATCAGGCTTTAAAATACCCAAAGAGAAACAAATGCATCTAATTACTTTTCGCGTTTGGCAAATTTATTTGCTGTGATTATTGGCATTACAGTCCAGGGGAATAAATTCCCTTGGTACGAATGAGTACTAAAATTCATTTACTTCCTGGAAAATTCATCCTTTAATCAAACAATTCTTTTTGATTTTTATCGTCGACATCAAATTCTATTGTATCTCCTGCTTTGAGTGCTTTGTCATCTTTAGCTACTTTTTTCTGACGAACATTTGTGATTCGGCTGGACTCTAACTTATTACCCAATGCTTTCCATCCTTTCACTTCGATAAAATCAGCGATTGCCAATTCGTACTCAACTTTTACTTTTCCTTCCTTGACATCGTATAAAATTTCAGGTGCAGACTCAACACTTACAAAAAACAATTTAGAACTTTTATGCTCCGTAATATAGGAAAACCGTTGGCCACTAGAATTCGTTTCTACCTCAAACCTTTTGACCATCGTCCAGCCTTTCCCACCTTCAAAGTAAACTGCATTGATCACCATTTGTTCATTGAATTTTCCAACAAACAAAGTTTCCTTTGGATCGAATTTCTTATTGAGGTTGTAGTCAATTATTTCGTAACTACCATCAGAATACAAGCCGATGAGTTGGTCCCCAGTGTCAAAATCACCAAGGAATATTCCACGTTCTGATGTATTCAACCTTCCACTTACATCATCAAACCACACTTTGATCGCACTCAAAGTCGATTTGCCTACAGAAATTTGCGTGACTTTTCGTATTGGATATCTGGTTAGTATATTTCCTCCGGCTCCTCTTCCTTTTATTTCCAATTCTGCAAAATCAAAATCAAAGACTTTTTTCTTCGCTTTGCATCCTTGCGACAATTGGATATTAACCACTTCGGATTCACCATTTGGATTGGCGGTGAAATAATGCACTTTTGAACCTTTTGCTCCTTTGGTTAAATCGTATTCTTTTTCTCGGGTAATGGCTTTTACATTGAACCTTTTGATCATTGAACGGCCCGTTTTAGCATCAACATAAATCATGTTGTAAGTCGTTCGCTCATCTCCTTTTTTCCAAACATCAACGTGGATAATATTTTTACCAATAAATACTTTATCAGAAATTTTCACCACTTTAAAAATACCATCTTTTCTAACCGCAATAACTTCGTCAATGTCAGAACATTCTTTTACATACTCTTCCTTCTTCAATCCATATCCGATAAAGCCTGCTTTCCGATCTACATAAAGCTTGGCGTTATTGGCTACTACTTGAACAGCTTTAATGGTTTCAAAAGTTGTAATCTCGGTTTTCCGTTCCCGGCCTTTTCCATACTTTTCAAGGAGTCTTGTAAAATAAGCAATTGCATATTCGGTCAGGTTTTTTAAGTCATGCGCAACTTGCTTCAGCTCCTCTTCCAAACGTTCTATCAATTCGTCCGCTTTGAAAGAGTTGTATTTAGAAATTCTCTTGATTCTAATTTCTGTCAGTCGAGTGATATCCTCTACTGTAATATCTCGCATCAATGGAATGCGTTTGTCTGATTTTTTAGCTTTGTCTTTTGGTGTTGAAATGTATTTTTTCAATTCTCGGTCTATCGTTTCGATAACAGCTTCCCAAGTTTCACACTCTTCGATTTCTCGATAGATTCTATTCTGGATAAATATTTTTTCCAAACTTGCAAAGTGCCATTTTTCTTTTAGCTCCGCTTGTCTGATTTCTAATTCTTGACGCAGTAAATCCTTGGTATTATCTGTTGATGTTTTCAACAACTCATTTACGGTAAGAAAATGAGGTTTGTCGTCAATAATTACACAAGCATTTGGAGAAATAGATATTTCACAATTCGTAAAAGCGTACAAAGCATCCATGGTTACTTCAGCAGACATGCCGGGTGCCATTTCTACCAATACTTCTACATCTTTAGCGGTATTGTCAATCACCTTTTTGACTTTCAACTTCCCTTTATCCGTTGCTTTTACGATACTATCAATAAGATTGCTTGTCGTAACTCCATAAGGAAGCTCTGTGATGATTAAGGATTTTTTATCAATCACTTTCATGCGTGCACGAACCTTAACTCTTCCTCCCCTTTTACCACCATTGTATTCGGCGACATTGATCATACCTCCTGTATCAAAATCAGGATAGATTTTAACCTTTTTCCCTTGAAGGATTTTGATTGATGCTTTAATCAGTTCGACAAAATTATGGGGAAGTATTTTGGTAGAAAGTCCAACAGCGATTCCTTCTGCTCCTTGAGACAAAAGCATTGGAAATTTCATTGGCAATGCAACAGGTTCCCTTTTACGACCATCATAAGACATTTGCCATTCTGTGGTCTGACTGTTGAAGGCGACATCCAAGGCGAATTTGGTCAATCGGGCTTCAATATATCTTGGTGCAGCAGAACTATCTCCAGTCCGACGATCTCCCCAGTTTCCCTGACAATCAATCATCAAGTCTTTTTGCCCGAGATTAACCAATGCATCACCGATGGCTGCATCACCATGTGGGTGATATTGCATGGTTTGCCCAATGATATTCGCCACCTTATGGTAACGACCATCGTCCATTTCTTTCATCGCATGAAATATCCTTCGCTGTACGGGTTTTAATCCATCATAGATTTCTGGAACTGCTCTTTCAAGAATTACATAGGAAGCATAGTCAAGGAAATATTCCTTGTACATTCCATCCAGACTGATGATATTATCGTCGCTTTGTCCATTTCCGTTTTGGACTCCATTTTTTTTACTCATGGGTAGAAGAGCGTTTTTTTAGAAACTGCTATTGAAGCCTCAATGTGAGACGAAGTTATTATTTAACAACTCCTCGCAGTTTCTTCGTGTTTCTAGTGCAATTGATGCAAAAAACAGCCTGGCGACCATAACTTTTGCACCTATTCTTTAAGCGTACAAAGATATAAAATCTTGTCCAAATTCATATACAAATAGTTGATAGAAAATGGTCTTTTTAAACAAAAAGTTGAAAGTAATAAGCTTAAATAGAAACAATTCTATTGATCTTCCATCGTTTTGGGTAGATAAGCAGCTATTTCAGGGAATTCAGCGTTTATACTATAGACCCACTTTTGAGAAATATCCACCCTGTAATGATTGTTTTTGCTCAATATTAAGCCTAACTTTAAAAATCATTGATCAATGGAAATCGCATTGCAATTGCAAAACGAAGAAAAAGGTTTTATAGAGGCTTGTGCCAACAAGGAGCGATGGGCTCAGAAGTTGCTGTATGAAAAGCATTACAGCAAGATGATGGGGGTATGCCTTCGCTATTCTAACAATCGTGAAGATGCATTAGACATTCTTCATGAAGGGTTCATTAAGGTCTTTAAAAATATCTCGAAATATCAGCCAGGTACTTCAATAAACGCCTGGATCCGAAGAATCATGGTCAATACTTCCATTGATTTTTACCGTAAAAATATTCGTCGGCGTACAGAGGACATTGATCAGGCATACAGCTTGAGCAGTTCGGATCCTGACGCCATTTCGCAATGTACTGAAAAGGAAATTCTGGAAGCGGTTCAAACGCTTTCACCTGCTTACCGAGCAGTTTTCAATCTATATGTAATTGAAGGATTTTCTCATAGAGAAATTGCAGATCAGTTGGGCGTTACCGAAAGTACTTCCCGATCTAATTTAGTAAAAGCTAGAATGAAATTGAAGGCTATTCTAATAGCCAAATTTATTAAGCATGGATAAGAAGAATTTTTTAGACGACTTGATACGGAAGGTCCTCGGAAATTTGGAGGAGCCTTATGATGCCAGCACTTGGGATAGCCTTGAGAAGAAGGTCGAGTCTATGGATGAGCCCGTAATGGAAGATGGACATTTTGATAGTATCGTTTCCGGAAAACTGGGAATGATAGATCCTGTGTTTGAAGCAGAGCATTGGGACTTAATGAATAAAGCACTGGATCAGGAACTATTAGAACCTGAAATGAGAGACGGTGATTTTGATATTCTTGTTTCTCAAAAATTAGAAAATATAAATCCGGAATTCGAATCCGCACATTGGGACTTAATGAACCAAGCACTGGATCAAGAATT
>CALIAG010000087.1 GCA_938041325.1 uncultured Saprospiraceae bacterium
ATCATTAGTTTAGCAAGGGCTTTTTTTTATTCGGGGGTGAAAAGCGTTGTGACCACCCAATGGCAAATTTCTGATTTTGAGACGATGAAAATCATTGAATCTTTTTACCAAAACCTATTGTTAGAAACAGACAAAGACAAATCTTTGAAGATGGCAAAAGAAGTCTACATATCGAATTCCTCCCCTAAAAATGCTCATCCCTTTTATTGGGGCGCTTTTATTGCAATTGGCAATATGGATGCAGTTTCAATTCGGACAGCAAAGAGTGAATCTTATCGTCGTTATTTCCTTTTTGGAGGAATAGCTTTGATAATTTCAATTGTGTTTATTAGAAAGAGATTAAAAGATAGAGCAAAAAAAAATGAAAACTAAAATTAGTGCTTTTCTGTTTTAACATTAAAGGTACCATCATCACTAAAACTCACCTGAGCCTTTCCAGCCCCGATTTCACAATCCATTTTTGTCTCAAAGCCATCAGAGATTAAAATCACTTCACCATCCATTGCTTTCATTTGGTAATAAAACTTCTTATCCTTTTCGTTTTGGAAAATCTCAAACTTCATATTCACTGGGTTTATTTTATGATCAATAACAACAGTAATACAAATATCTTTCCAAGGAAATTAAGGGGAATATAATTCCAAATTACGGAACATATTCCCATTATGGGAAAAACAAGAAAAAGTGTTTAACGATAAGTGAATGATAGTCAGATGGTTACGTGTTTGGCACAAAATTTACATTATTATAATTGAAACAGGTTCTAACTTACTTAGAATAGGTAAGTAGTCTTGTTTGTTATTAAAATGTAGAAAAGCTTTGTATTGAAGTGAATAATGGCTTTTCGATCTAATAGAAATCAATTTCGATTAAGAATAGCTTTGGGGAAATGAAAGCCACTACTTTATTAAGTTAAAGGGTGGCTTCAATTTTTTAGGAAGATAGGATAAGGTTTTTTGCACGGGTTTTTACCAAAGCGACCAACATTAAAAATTGCTCTGTCCTGCTCAAATAACTATTGTCTATAACAACAGCACGTTCTGCTTTCATCAAAGGACTGTCTGCTCGATTGGAGTCTATATGATCCCGTTCCAACAAATTTTTAGCGACCTCTTCTAGACTGATATCCTGTCCTTTTGCTTTTAATTCTTCAAACCTGCGTTGAGCTCGGACTTCATTGTCAGCGGTCAAGAAAATTTTCAATTCGGCATCAGGAAAAACGACCGTTCCGATATCCCTGCCATCCATCACCATACCTTTCTCAATTCCCATAGCTTGCTGTTGCTCTACCAGTTTTTTACGCACGGAAGAAATTGCCGCTACCGGGCTCACGAGTCGAGATACTTCCATCGTTCGAATCTCTTGCTCCACATCAACTCCGTTCAAAAGGGTATGACGTCCGTCTGGACTTTGCACGAATTTTATCTCAATCAAGGCCAAGGCTTTCATGATTGCATCTTGGTCTTTTAGGTCAATATTATTCTGAATAAAAAATAAGGTTACAGCACGATACATCGCACCAGAATCAACATAGATATAGTCCAACTCTTTCGCCAAATCCTTGGCTAAAGTACTTTTCCCACAAGAGGAATGTCCATCAATTGCTATCGTTATCTTTTTCAAATCCTCCTAGTAATAATTATGGTGAGTTAATAAATAGTTTTTCACATAGTCTTCTACTCCTTTTTCTAATTTATGAAAAGGAGTTTTATAACCAACTGATTTTATTTTTTTGATATCTGCTTGAGTATAGTATTGATAGTTTGCACGGATATCTTCTGGAGTGTCAATGAAGCTTATATTTGGTTCAAGGTCCAAGGCTTTGAAAACACTTTTTCCCAAATCCAGAAAAGTCCTAGCCGTACCAGTACCTACATTGTACAGACCACTTTCTACTTTGTTTTCAAATAGAAAATAGCAAACCTCTATGACATCCTTCACATAAACAAAATCTCTGGATTGTTCTCCATCTTTAAAATCAGAGTTGTGCGATTTAAACAGTTTTAAAGCTCCCGTTTTACGGATCTGCTTTACCGCGTGGAAAATGACAGAAGCCATTCGTTTTTTATGGTATTCATTCGGACCATATACATTGAAGAATTTTAATCCAGCCCAATAGGGTGGGGATTCTTTTTGAGACAAAGCCCAGATGTCAAAGTTATTTTTAGAACGACCGTACTCGTTTAGTGGCTTTAATTTTTTTATAAAATCCAGTCCTTCATCTTTATAGCCTAATTGGCCATCGCCATAGGTCGCCGCACTAGAGGCATAGATCAATGGGATTTCATTCTTAGTACAAATTTCCCAAACCTTTTTAGAATAGTTTAAATTTAATTCATCGAAAATAGATTGGTCTGTTTCAACGGTATCCGTTCTAGCACCAAGATGAAAAACAAAGGAAACTTGTGAGGCAATACGTTCAAAGAATCCCAAAAAGATATCTCGGTGAACCCATTCACGGATATCCTTTTTCAATAGATTAACTTCTTTGTAATCTTTATAAAAATCATCCACAACCATCAAGTCATGACTTAGGCCAGCTTGGTTCAGTCGTCCAACCATACAGCTACCGATAAATCCTGAAGCACCAGTGACTACAATCATTAGTTAAGATGTTTTTACGAAGGTAAGGAAAATTGACGGCTTGTAGCAGAAGGGAGAAGGCAAAAAAATGGGGTATTGAATTTTTCAATACCCCATTTTTAAACTAACTTTCTACTTCTTGGTAAGCATCAATCGGTAGGCAGGTACAAATTAAATTGCGATCACCAAACGCATTATTGACTCTCGCAATTGATGGCCAGAACTTATAACCTTCGCGAAGATAGGGCAGAGGATAAGCTGCTTTCTCCCGACTATAGGGGAAATTCCAATCATCAGCGGTAATCTTAGCCAAAGTATGAGGAGCATTAGTCAGTACATTATTGTCTTCTTTTGCTTCGCCCATTGCAATCTCATCAATTTCTTTTTTGATCGCTAACATCGCATCACAAAAACGATCCAACTCATCTTTGCTTTCACTTTCTGTAGGTTCTATCATAATAGTACCTGCAACAGGGAAGGAGAGCGTTGGAGCATGGAATCCATAATCTATCAAACGTTTTGCGACATCTTCTGCACTTACGTGCAAACTCTTGTATTGACGCAAATCAATAATCAATTCATGTGCAGATCTTCCTTTTTCACCAACATACAATACTGAATATTCACCTTCCAATTTTGCTTTGATATAATTGGAATTTAAAATGGCATATTTCGTAGAGTCTGTTACGCCTTGTTGTCCTAGCATTTTAATATAAGCATAAGAAATCAACAAAATACTGGCACTTCCCCATGGCGCGGAAGAAACGGCATTGATTGATTTTGCTCCACCTGTCTTTATAAAAACATGGCCAGGTAAAAATGGAGCCAAACTTTTGTTTACACAAATTGGTCCCATACCAGGGCCTCCACCTCCATGAGGAATACTAAAAGTTTTGTGAAGATTCAAATGGCAAACATCTGCGTTGATCAATCCAGGACTGGTCAAGCCAACTTGTGCATTCATATTCGCACCATCCATATAAACCTTTCCTCCGTTGTCGTGAATGATTTTACAAATCTCTTTAATTTTTACTTCAAATACGCCATGCGTTGAAGGATAGGTAACCATCAAACAAGATAAATTCGCTTTATTTTCTTTTGCCTTTGCCTTAAGGTCGGTAAGGTCAATATTTCCTTTTTCATCACATTTTACAACAACAACCTTCATCCCTGCCATCACTGCACTTGCAGGATTGGTCCCATGAGCAGAAGATGGAATCAATGCAATATCTCTATGGTCTTCATTTCTTGAACGGTGGTAAGCACGAATGGTCATGAGTCCAGCATACTCTCCTTGTGCGCCAGAATTTGGCTGGAGAGAACAAGCTGCAAAGCCAGTGATTTCGCTTAAGTAAGTTTCCAGTTCGGTAAAAATCTTCTGATAACCTTTGGTTTGATTAACAGGAGCAAAAGGATGCATAGTAGAAAACGCTTCCCAGCTTACTGGTATCAACTGTGTAGCGGCATTCAGCTTCATGGTACAAGAACCCAATGGAATCATCGAATGCGTCAAGGAAAGGTCTTTGTTTTCCAATCGCTTGATATAACGCATCATTTTTGTTTCCGTATGATTGTCATTGAAAACAGGATGCGTCAAATAAGAACTTGAACGGATCAATTTAGCTGGAATTTTTAATGATCTCGTAGACTTTAATTTACCATCATTCTTCTTGCGCTTTACTTTTGC
>CALIAG010000088.1 GCA_938041325.1 uncultured Saprospiraceae bacterium
GAGCGCTTGATTGTTGTTTCCTTTGACCACTTTTACCGTATTCGGATCCTTGATTTCTTCTAGTGAATTTGTCGCTTTTATTAAAGTTGCTATTCCGATTTTATTATTTTGAAAAACGGAAGCTAAACGATCAATTTGATTAGGAGAAATAAAAGGTTCATCGCCTTGAATATTAATGACGATCTCAAAATCGGCCATTTTGCTAGCCACTTCTGCACAACGATCCGTCCCACTCTGATGATCCGCTTTGGTCATCATTACTTCTCCAAAAGCCTCACAATGTGCATACACTTTCGGGTCGTCTGCTGCAATAATGACTTTTGACAAGAATTCTGACTGAATCGCTTGCTCATAGACTCTTTGAATCATGCTTTTCCCTTCTATATCTATCAAGACCTTTCCAGGTAAACGGGAAGAATTTAATCGTGCTGGTATGATTCCTAAAGTTTTCAAATGCTCTTTATTGATTGAAGCTAAAAATGTTTTTGATTAAGCTATTGCTAAATAGGACTAAAAAATTCAATTAGAAAGTCCAAATCTATGAAGATTTAGTCTTAATTAACCGTTAAATACTCGTTTTCAATGCCTTTGAATGTAAAATTTTCTGAATATATGCAAAGGTTTCGTATTTTTGAATTGTAATTTTGAAACACTATACACATAAGACATAGCATGAGAAAAGCACTTTACCTACTGCTATTTTTTATTTTCACTTTCGGTACAAGCTTCGCTTCTGACAGTCTCAGGTTTCTAACCCTGCGAGATACTGTTTTCCTACAAGTAAATAAATCGAAAAGCAAATCCATGATCCACACCGTGGAACCCATGCAAACCTTGTTTTCTATCGCGAAGTTTTACGGCTTGTCCACAACGGAATTGAAAATAGACAATCCACAGATAAAATCCAATATCATTTCTATCGGTCAGAAACTGACGATCACGATTCCGAACAAGGCAATCATCCGATACAAAAAAAATGATTTTGATGAATACAGCCATGTTCCTGTGTATTATACCGTGAAGCCGGGCGATAACCTTTTTGGAATTGCAAAACGCATTTTTAAAATGCCTGTAGATAGTGTCAAATGGCGCAATCAATTGTCGTCTGATGTTATTTCTGTTGGACAGAAATTGCATGTTGGTTGGATGCATGCCGATGGCATTCCTGCAGAATATAGACCTAGCCGTTTGACTACAGAAAGCCAACGAGATCAAATATTGAAACGCCGTTTTGCTGCTGCGAGTAAAGGAAAGAAACAACATTATCAACAAGGTGTGGCGTATTGGCAAAAAGACAGAAAACAAAAATCAGATCTTTATGCTTTGCATAGGAAAGCTCCACTGAACTCTACAATCGTAGTTTCCAATCCGATGATGGGAAAAAAAGTTTTTGTAAAAGTAATCGGTCGCATACCTGAGGCTGTTTATACCGATGATGTTATTATTGTAATCTCTTCAGCGGCAGCAAAAAAATTAGGTGCAAAGGATCCACGGTTTTTTGTGAAATTGAAATATCATAAATAAGATATTTGACCTTTTATTCAGCTTTTTAAATCAAAAATTAAAAAACTAATCTCCCTTTTCCTTTGCCCCGACAGACTGCTCTAATCAAAAAAATGATTGGGATTATTAAATTAGTCCTAGGAAATTTCATCGTCTTATTTTTAATGCTCCTTGCTTTAGAATTCTACTCTAGAATAAAAACCTACCAACCATTTCAAGAAAATGATTATTCAAACATTCAGGTTTTTCCCAATGGAAGTTACATGCAGTTTGATAGCTTGTTGGGATATAAACATACCAAAGGTAAGCATGAAATTACTTTAAAAAACAGTTATCATTTCATTTCTAATCACGATTCTAGTTCATTAAGAATAACCTCCAATGCCAAGGGTGTAGACTCATTGCATAAACCAGAAATATGGATTTTTGGTTGCTCCTTTACTCATGGCTGGTCGGTAAATGATGAGGAAACATTTGCTTGGATTCTTCAAGAAAATCTAGATCAATTCAGGATCGTTAATTGGGGTGTCAGTGGTTATGGGACTGTTCACTTTTATTTACAGCTTCAAGAAGCCTTGGCCAATAAAAAGAAACCAGCTGCTGTAATTATTAACCATGCTGATTTTCACCACGAAAGAAATACTTTTTCCTATGCTTACAAACGTTCGACTACTTGTTGGAATAAATTGGGGAATATAAAATGGCCTTCTGTTGAATTGGACAGCGCTGGCCATTTACAAATCAAGTTTGTAGAAAACGATTACCAACCTTGGAGCTTATCAAAATATTCTGCTTTGTCTTACCGCATTGAATATACATTTGAATCTATTGCAGATCAATTAAGAAAAGCTGAGGAATTAAAAATCACGAGAATCTTATTAAAGAAAATCAAAAATTTATGTGTTCAGAATGAGGTAAAATTAATCTTCGCAAATATTGGATTGGAAAAAGATTTTATCCAAAAGGTTAGTACTGATCTTGAAGTACCCTTTGTTGATATTTCAGTGGATTATACTAGCAATGAATACAACAATCTTCCATTTGACGCCCATCCGAATCAAAAAGCCAATCAAAAATATGCGGAGAAAATTCAAGATTTTTTAAAACATCAACTCAATTAATCTCCGTTTTCACTTTTTTCCTCCCTTTTTTCATCGATAAAAGTAGGATCAACAGTCTTTACAGGAGCTAGGAAAAGACCAAAAGAGCTTCTTTCCCAGTAAAAAGTTCTATTTCACTACTTCCCTTAGAATTCTTAAACAACTTCTTTATCTTCGTTTTTCGAAACCAAGGAGCTTGATTTTAAGTAAAAACAAATATGATTAAAAAGAACATTCTCGAAGTCATTGGCAATACCCCAATGGTTCAAATCAATAAAATCACAAAGGATATTCCTGCGAAGATTCTCATTAAGCTAGAAACAGTTAATCCTGGGCATTCCATTAAAGACCGTATGGCTTTAAAAATGCTGGAAGATGCAGAGAAAAAAGGCTTGATCAAAGAAGGTGGAACTGTTATAGAATGTACCTCTGGGAATACAGGAATGGGCTTAGCGATTGCAGCAGCAGTCAAAGGCTACCATTCCATTTTCACCACAACAGATAAACAGTCCAAAGAAAAGATTGACTTGTTGCGTGCAATGGGTTCTGAAGTAATCGTCTGCCCGACCAATGTCGGTCCGGAAGATCCTCGCTCCTACTACTCTATTGCAGAGCGTTTGAGCACAGAAATTCCCAACTCATTTTGGTGCAATCAATACGACAACTTGTCCAACAGAACAGCACATTATGAATCAACGGGCCCTGAGATTTGGGAACAGACTGAAGGCAAAATTACACATATGCTCGTAGGCGTTGGTACCGGTGGAACGATCTCTGGGACTGGGCGTTATTTGAAAGAGCAAAATAAAGACATCAAGGTTTGGGGAATCGATACTTATGGTTCTGTGTTCAAAAAGTACCATGAGACGGGTGAGTTTGATGAAAAAGAAATTTATCCATATATCACCGAAGGAATTGGAGAAGACATCTTGCCTAAGAATGTTGACTTTAGTATCATCGATCATTTTGAAAAAGTGAGTGACAAGGACGGTGCGTTGATGTGCCGTAGATTGGCCAGAGAAGAAGGCATACTTTTGGGCTACTCAGCAGGATCGGCTTTTGCAGGGTTGTTGCAGCTTAAAGATAAATTGACAAAGGACGATGTTGTAGTGGTGATTATTCATGATCATGGCAGTCGTTATGTTGGAAAAATCTACAATGATGAGTGGATGCGCGAAAGAGGATTTTTGGATAGCGAATTGTCTGTAGGTGATTTGATTGCTAAAAAAACGGATAATAGTTTTATCTCTGTGCACAAAGACGACAGTGTCAAATCGGTTTTTGATTTGATGAAAGAAAATGACATTTCGCAATTGCCTGTTATGAATGGTGGAGAAGAAATCGTTGGTTCCATTACAGAATCATCTGTTTTGTCTCATTTGTTGGAAAATCCAATGCGCAATACAGAGACTCCAATAAGTCAGATTATGGGAGAATCATTCCCCGTAGTTTCAGAAGAGACGACTTGTCGACAGTTGGCGCGTTTTATCAATAAAAAAATTCCTGCTGTGATTGCAAAAGACCGTGCAGGGATCATGCATATTTTGACGCAGTATGATATTATTCAGGCGGTTTAAGAAAAGTATTTAGTAATGAGTACTTAGTACCTAGATGACAATTAGACTTGGGATATTTTGACTATTGATATTGTTCCGAATTAATATTGAAAATAAAAAAGCGAATCTTTAACTTTGGAGTTTGGGATTCGCTTTTTGCTATTGAGACAGCATCAAGTATCCTTCGAAAGATCTTTAATGCGATGCTATTTGGGAGTATTTTACCTGGATTTTAGAGAAATGCTTCATCAATTTATGGCAAGAAGGAATAAATCTAAAATTGATACTTTGATTGTAAAACTCGGGGCTTAATTTTAAGACAAATCGGAAGGTAGAATAGGTTCTTTGTATAAAGTCCAAAATAAGCAGAATCAATAAGATCCTTTTTCTTCTATTCCAATTTCCCAAATTTTGATTATCTTCATATTTAGAGTTAAAAACTTATAATTTTCGAAAATATTTCGAAAAATATTCCCCAAACTAGACCTATTCCCCTATGCACGAGTTTTTAGAAGGTTCTGTGAACTTGACGTCTTTGCTTTTATATTTCAATGTATTTCTTGCCTTTACGCTAGCCTTATTTCTATTTTTCGTCAAATCGGCCAAAAACAAATCAAATGTATTCTTAGGGTTTATAATATTCGTTTTCTTTTTGCAGATGCTCGCTCCGTTTGTCCACGCTCTTCGGCTCCTAGAAACCTTTCCGCATGTTGTTAAACTCTACACAGTCTTTACTTTTACTATAGGTCCTACTGCTTATTTTTATGTAAAATCTTGTACCCAAAAAGATTTTAAGATGACACCGCAGAAATGGTTGCATTACCTTCCCGCAGTCTTAGATTTGCTTTATCATATTCCTTTTTTTATTAGTAGCGGCGATGAAAAGCTCCAATATTTTTACGATTTCTTTATTAAAGGAAGTAATGGAGAACCCGTCATTTTGGTAATTATAAAAGCCATATATAGTCTTGCCTATGGTTTTATCAGTTTAAAGGTGGTGTTATTTTATAAAAACAATCTTTCTAATGAAGCTTCTAATATAGACCCGGCTTTTCATCGTTGGCTGCTTTTCTTTTGTCCGATCTTATTGGTTCCTATAATCGCGATCATTATTGTTCTTTTTAGTAATGCCCCAACCTATGGGGCCACCTTTATCTTTTTCTGCATTTTTCTATTTTTGAGCACTGTTTATGCTAATGCACTTTTGAAGCCTGCTATTTTTCATAAATTTCCACATCGAATCTTAGCAGAAACTCAAGAACAAAGCAATCAGAAATATGAGCGTTCCAATTTAAAAGAGGAACAAAAAGATAAGTATGTCAAAAAGCTTATACATTATGTTGAAGAGCATCGGCCTTATATGGAATCAGAATTGACCTTGACCGACCTATCTGCTCAAACCAAAATCCCTGCTCACTACCTTTCTCAGGTCATCAATGAAAAGTTGGATTGCAATTTTTTGGATTTCATCAACACCTATCGAATAAAAGAAGCCAAAGAAAAACTGGTAGATAGTGCTTTTAGCCACTATACCATCATCGCAATTGCGTATGAAGTTGGTTTTAATTCAAAAACAGCCTTTTATTCTTCATTTAAAAAGAATACAGGCACTACTCCGAGCAATTTTCGTAAATCACTGAAAGCCAGCTAATTAATCCATTTGTTTTTCGAAGTTTCTCCGTATTTATAAATCCGGACATCCGTTTTTACGAATCAGAACGCTTAAATGTGGGGTTCGTCCTATGTTTGTATCGCAATCAATTATTAACAGTTGCTTTTCACAAACAAAATTATTTAAACCACATTTAAAATTCCCCCATCATGAGATCAATTATCATCATCGCCTTATTAACAAGCACTTGTACTATCCTTAATGCTCAGTTAGCTTCTAACTTCCAAACCGTTAAAACCAGCTATACATCTGATAGCATTCTTAAGACCAATACAGTACGTGCAGAAACACATACTAAAGCGCTCACCAAGAAAATATATGATTACGCTGTACAGAATGTTCAATATTCTGACTTGTTATCTGAAAATGCCTTAGAAGGTAATGTTGAAGTAGAATTGATTCTGAATGAATTCGCAGAAATCGTAGAGGTTAAAATATTAAAGAGCTTTTCTTCTTTGGCAGATGAGCTTGTTCTTGAAAAACTAAAAAGCTTCCAAGTATCGGATTATCCTGCATCAGTAACCGATAGAAAGAAATTGGACTATAAAGGAAATAGAACGATCCAAATGACTTTGAATTTTTCGCTTAAGTAGTTCGCAGCATTAAGACAACTACTTAACTAGCAATAAACTTTGTCCCAAAACTTAATTAATTATTTGTGTAAGCCAATTAGTTTAATCACCTGCTTTGATGAGTATTTATTCAAAAAAGAAAATGTGGTTAAGCGCCAGATATGGAGTCCCTTCCAGGGAACCCCGTGGTACAGGGACTCCATGTTCTTTTGTTGGCTTTTCATCCTTGCTTTTTACAAACAACCTTATTAAAAACACCCTTAAAAATACCTTTATCATGAGAACAATTATCATCATCACAATTCTAGCAAGCTCTTGTACTCTTCTTAATGCTCAGTTGGCTTCTAACGTCCAATCTGTACAAGATGATTACACATCTGACAGTATTCTTAAGACCAATGCCGCTCACACTGAAACACATACCAAAGCACTCACCAAAAAGATTTATGATTACGCTTTACAGAATATTCAATATTCTGAATTATTGACTGAAAATGCCTTGGAAGGCAATGTAGAGGTAGAATTGAGTTTGAATGAATTCGCAGAGATCGTTGATGTTAAAATATTGAAGAGTTTTTCTTCTTTAGCAGATGAAGTTGTTCTTGAAAAACTAAAAAGCTTCCAAGTATCGGATTATCCCGCTACAGTAACCGATAGAAAGAAATTGGATTATAAAGGAAATAGAACGATCCAAATGACTTTGAATTTTTCGCTTAAGTAGTTCGCAACATTAAGTCAACTGCTTAACTAGCAACAAACTTTGTCCCAAACTTCAATACCAAAATATTCGATTAATTATTTGTGTTAGCCTATTAGTTTAACCATCTGCTTTGATGAGTATCTATTCAAAATAAGAAAATGTGGTTAGGCGTCAGAGATGGAGTCCCTTCCGGGAACCCCGCGGTCACAGGGACTCCATGTACTTTTATGATTTTATATTTTCTTCCATAAAATCGCATTAGAAATAATGCTGCGTCTCAAAAATAGGATTGTGAATCAACAAAATTTTAATTTCCTAAAGCGGTAAGAAACTTAGCCCCAAATCTAAAAATTTGATTAATTATTTGTGTAAGCCTTTTAGTTTGACTACCAACTTTTGATGAGTATTTTATTCAAAATTAGAAAATATAGTCAAGCGTCAGGTATGGAGTCCTTTCGGGACCTTTGGTAAAGGACTCCATGCTCTTTTTTTACTTATCAGAATAGAGTTTAAAATCTTAATAAATCTTGAAACTGTGCTTACAAGTAAAATGCTTGCCCATATCCAAAGCCAGTACTCCATCCTTATCTTTGAATTCCCAATCTGCATTGACAGTATCCGCAACTCCAAACCAAGGTTCAATACAAACGAAAGGAGACTTTTGATTTTTTGACCAAATGCCTAAATAGGAGAATTTCGAATAATTAAAAGTCCATACTTTTTCTTTCTTTGCATTAAGCAAATGAACTTTGGCTGATTCCATTTCTTTAAAGATCAAAGCATCTTCATCGAAGAGCGTATCTGTGATTGGAATTTGATTGCCATTTTTAATCACCGACCTAGAACTTCCATCTCTAAAACCATCAATGATATTCAAGCTTTCTACTTTTTCATTTTTCTCAAACTCTAGCATATAGTCAGAGCGTTTTTCTCCTTCTTCTAATGGTACATTAAATGCAGGATGAGCACCTAAAGAAAAGTGAATGGTCTGATCGTCTAGGTTTACGACTTTGTAGATAATATGGACTTCCTTTTCATCTAGAATGTATTTTATTTCAAGACGAAAACGATATGGATAAACGTTTAAAGTGGATTCAGTATAATTTAATCTAAAAATGGCTTGGTCATTATTTACAAGAATTGTTTCAAAGTCCAAGTTCCTTGCAAAGCCATGTTGCTTGCTCTCGTAAAGCTTATTTTTAATTTTAATCTGATCATTCCAAACTTTTCCGATGTAAGGAAATAAAACACAGGAATGTCTTCCCCAGAATTCTGGATCAGCTTGCCACATATACTCTTTTCCACCATTCGCCTGAATGCTACAAATCTCTGCTCCTTTTATATTAATGCCCACTTTGAGCAAGTCATTTTGAATAAATACTTTTTCCATAAAGCGTTTTTAGTTTACTTGACGTAAAGATGCAAATATAATTCCGCTCTCATTATTTATCTAGATTTTCAAACAACCTTTTCCTTTCGATATGGTTTTAACTAAGAGTTTGTTCAAAAAAACAACTGGTTAATCACTACCTTCCTTTTTTACCAATATCATTTCCTTATGAGAGATCAACGTCTTATTGAATTGCGCCCGGAGATTCCGACCATCCACATTTCTTCCCAAATCAGTGAAGGAGAGCTTTTTCAAAACCAGACTTTGAGGCCTATTCTCAAATTTCAAAACGAAATTATTTTAGATCTCTTTAAAGCTTATATTCACAAACGTAAAAATACATTCCATACTTTAGATGAGAAACAGCGATTGGATTATATTGATCAGCATATGAAAAAAGACAAAGAATTGGCCGCTGAATTTTGCGGGATGGTTTTGGGTTTATGTACAAAAGAAGAATTTATTACCTATCGATTGTTCAAAAGCGAAATCAATAAACGCATTAGAACCCTCATTATCCAACGTCTTCAAAGCCAAGTTTCCGCATTGGCAAATCAATAAAAAAACAATTTGTGTTTTATTTAAAACATTTTGTTGATTTTTAAATTCTAATTCCATATCTTTGTAATACACAAAAAGTAAAGCTCTTTTAATTTGAGTATTTACAACACCTACCTCCTTGCAGTTTGCATTACATGTAAAACTGTTTCCTTACTAATAAATGGTAATACGATTACCGCATACTAATTTGTTAACCTATGGCTTAGCTTGGGATGGCCATGCAATTGAGAAAACTATGGTTTCTGTTACAGGATTCTGCAACATTCCTTTGCTTGTTCAGAATGAACTATCGCTCCATTTGGAGCCTAAAAATTCTTTGGAAGGATTTCCAACTTTTCTGATGGATTATCCGGATACACGGATTGATTTGACGAAAGCCAAGATCAAATTTCCTAGGAATACTTACTTCGTTCAGGTTACTGAAAATTCACTGTACAATTCTGGGATACAAGTCGGTGATGTCTTGGTTTTGGATAGAAGTATTCAACCTTATCACGGGGCGCATGTGCTTGCTTATTTTGAAGGTGATTTTGTGCTGAGGCGGATTGAGATTCAAAACGTTTATCCACAATTATTAAGTGATGATCCGGATGTGCATCGCGTGGAGATTGAACCGGATATGGAATTTTCGGTTTGGGGAGTGGTTCGGGATGTATTGAAAGGGGCTCGGGTACGGTGAAAGGGGATTCCTTTTTTTGTTTGAACAGGATTTATAAGATGTTTAGGATGGTCACGATTTTACGATCGAACGTCATGCCTGCGGCTTGATAAATTATCTTGAATATCTTGGTCATCTTATAAATCGTGTTTTGCCATTTTACGATTCCTTTTTTTGTTTGAACAGGGTTTATAAGATGTTTAGGATGGTCACGATTTTACGATCGAGCGTCATGCCTTCGCCTTGATAAATTATCTTGAATATCTTGGTCATCTTATAAATCATGTTCTGCCATTTTACGATTCCTTTTTTTGTTTGAACAGGATTTATAAGATGTTTAAGATGGTCACGATTTTACGATCGAGCGACATGCCTTCTGCTTGATAAATTATCTTAAATATCTTGGTCATATTATAAATCGTGTTCTGCCATTTTACGATTCCTTTTTTGTTTGAACAGGATTTATAAGATGTTTAGGATGGTCACGATTTTACGATCGAACGTATCTTGAATATCTTGGTCATCTTATAAATCGTG